>JAJTBE010000161.1 GCA_021287065.1 Bacillota bacterium | reverse complement strand
GCCCTGTATAAAAAATAACCGGCAGATCTGGGTTTATCTCTTTAACTGCTTTTAATACATCAAGACCGTTAAATCCGGGCATTTCGTAGTCAGTAATTACCGCATCAAATTCTTCTTCTTTTATCAAATCTATAGCTTCTTCAAGATTTAAACTCTGTTTAATATTCAAATATTTTTCAAAACTCAAATAGAACAGATGGAGAAGTTCCTCATCATCGTCTATATGCATTATTTTAGGTAATTGTTCTTCTGCGACTGACATAAAACCTCGGAAAAATACTTACTGAACTTCCGCTTTTCGAAATGTCTGTCTGCATTTCCGGCCAGACTAACAAAAAGAGACAGTCAGTTAATAAAACCGGCTTTCTGTTTAGTTTTAATTCTGCTGCTGTTTCCTAACCGAATCAAACCTTGTTGTATCAAGCTGAATTCCGGTTCAGGAGTTGCTTCATGCTGGTCCTGCCACAAATAGTATATTTGTTTAACAACTGATGAATCAAAATAATTCCTTAATCAGCACAAAAAAAGTTTCATGCAAAGAACCAAAGCACTTCTTCATTTTCTAAATTTGATGCTTAAAAACCTTCAATTTGAAAAAAGTTAAAAATCTATTTTCAAAACCTCATAACCACGGGGAAATTGTATATACGATAGATCAAGGCGCCAAATCCGACGGGAATAAAAAATTCAGATAAACTGTTTAAGCAGAAAAGTAAACAACCAAACTCAAATCCGGAGGTTCAATGAATTATCCAGCACCACTAATCAAAGCAAAACTGATAAAACGGGACAATCGTTTTTGCGCCAGAGTCCTTCTTGAAGATAAAGAAGTAAAAGTTCATGTTCCAAACTCCGGACGCATGAATGAGCTGATGATTGAAGGCAGCACTGTTTATATAGCTCCTGCTCCTCCCGGAAAGCCGGACAGAAAAACCGATTTCACAATGATACTTGCCACTCAGGAAGATACCCTTGTCTGCATTCACTCGGTTAAAGCCAATGATCTGTTTGAAGAAGCTTTAAAAAATGGAACAGTCAGCGATTTTTCCGGTTATACCGTATCTGCAAGGGAAAAAACTGTAGGAAAAAGCAGATTTGATTTTATCCTCACCAATCCTGAAGGGAAAAAAGTATTCACTGAAGTTAAATCAGTATCTCTTGTAGAGGAAAGAAAGGCTCTGTTTCCCGATGCCCCTACGGAAAGAGGAGTCAAACACCTCAGAGAACTTATCAGGCTTTCCGAAGATGGTTTTGAAACCGCCGTTGTTTTTATAATCCAGAGGGAAGATGCAGACACATTTTCTCCACACGATATCCAGCATCCCGAATTTGGAAGCACCTTACGAGAAGCTGTGGCTGCAAGTGTAAAAACCGCAGCTTACAGGTGTGAGATTGGCCTGAATGAGATTAAAGTTCTTGCAAGGGTACCTGTTGTACTGTAAAAGATATTTTACAGAGGATTTCGCTTAGAAAAATCGAATAAACGGGCAACAAACTGATTCGAGCTGTAAGAACAGCAGGAGGACGGAATGGAGCTGACTCTACGCAACGTTATTTTTTGTGATTCCGTTGTACCTCTGCCTGACAATAAAATTGTATGTTATGGAATTTTCAACGAAGTAACAGCAGATGAATACCCCCTCAATTATCCTCATTTCTGTATTATGTGTTCCTGGACCAATGGGACGGGATTTCATATTCAGCAGGTAAAGCTTCTTAATTCTACAAAATCCCTTATAGTCACTCAGTCTCCTGAACAATATTTCACACTCAACGAAGAGACTGAAACAGCTTATATCACCACTGATGTAAACCAGATTATCTTTACTGAGCCGGGAGCATATAATTTTCAGATTTTCCTCGATCATAAACTGATGGATGAAATTCCGCTTTATTTTTTCCAGAGAGAAGACTAAACCTAAAAACCACCGGAAAACCAGACAAATCAGACACAAAAATCGTGTAAAGTGATCTGTCTTTTGTTAGATAATTGATCTAAAAAATGATAACTTTTCGGGGTTAAATAAACATGACCTATGATTTCAACTATTCCAATTATTCACATAGAGGGGGAAATATGATGACAAAAACAAAAATCGTCTGCACGATCGGACCAGCTTGCGACAGTGAGGAAATCCTCCGCCAGCTTATCGAAAAGGGTATGGATATTGCCAGACTCAACTTCTCGCACGGAACCCACGAATCACACAGGGAAGTTTTCAACAGAATCCGCAAACTCTCAAAAGAGATGGGAGTACCCGTAGGCATACTTCAGGATCTCTGTGGTCCCAAAATCAGGCTTGGCGATATTCCCGACGGACCCATAATGCTTGAAAAAGGCAGAAAAATTGCCCTTACAAGCGAAGAAGTAACAGCAGACGGAAACAGATTCCATGTTTCCTACCCGCACCTTTCCGAGGACCTGAAGCCCGGCGAACCGGTTCTTATAGACGACGGCCTTGTACAGCTTGAAGTAACGGAAATCAGCGGACAGGATGTAATCTGCACCGTTATGGTGGATGGAAATGTATCATCCCACAAAGGCGTTAACCTTCCCGGTTCCAAGCTCAGAGTTTCGGCACTGTCAGAAA
Organism: Bacillota bacterium; assembly: GCA_021287065.1. Classification (GTDB taxonomy): domain Bacteria; phylum Vulcanimicrobiota; class JAJTBE01; order JAJTBE01; family JAJTBE01; genus JAJTBE01. The sequence continues at coordinate 39,196 of JAJTBE010000161.1, read as the reverse complement.
AAGACATCGAGGATGTTCAGTTAGGAATGGAACTGGGCGTTGACTTTATCGCCCTTTCATTTGTAAGAAGGCCTGAAGATATTTATGATCTGAAAAAAATTCTCGAATCTTCAAAAAAATTCATCCACATCATTGCCAAAATCGAAAAACGGGAAGCAGTGGACAATCTGGATGCCATTCTTACCGCAGCAAACGGGGCAATGGTGGCAAGAGGGGATCTGGGAATCGAAATGCCTATCGAACATGTCCCCCATATCCAGAAAACCATTATCCGCAAATGCAACGAAATGTCCAAACCGGTAATCACAGCAACCCAGATGCTGGATTCAATGATCCGCAACCCTCTGCCCACCAGAGCGGAAGCTTCCGACATAGCCAACGCCATCCTTGACGGAACCGATGCGGTTATGCTCTCAGGAGAGACAGCTTCAGGCAAATATCCGGTTCTCGCAGTGGAAACAATGGACAAAATAGCTGCAGAAACGGAAAAGACATTTTGTCCCAAAACTAAAAATTACAACGGAGTTCACAGCGTAGTAAATTCAATATCCCTTTCAACATGCAGAATCGCTGAAGAACTTGATGCAAAGGCAATTCTCGTTCTTACGGATTCAGGAAGAACCGCCCGTCTGGTTTCAAGATACAAACCGAATATGCCCATCTTTGCAATTACATACAACGAAGAAACAATGCACAGGCTTATGCTTTCATGGGGAGTTTTTCCGCTGCTGGTTGAATCAACGGAAGACACCGATAAAATGCTTGACAGCGCCAACAACGCTGCCCTGGCTTCAGGAATCGTAAAAGACGGCGATCTCGTTGTTACAACCGCAGGCATACCAGCAATGGTGAAGGGAAGCACAAACATGATCAAAGTGGAAGTCCTCGGCAGAGTATTCCACAGAGGTTCCGGCGTCGGCAAAAAAGCTTCCATCACCGGAAAATCATGTATCTGCGCCAACGCAGAGGAAGCTCTTGAAAAGGTTGAACCCGACGATATCCTTGTAACCCGCCGTATAGACGACAGCTTTATCCCAATCGCCAACAGGGTTAAAGGTATTGTGGCGGAAGAAGGCGCAGCAGGCTCATACGGAGAGTATTTCTGCGAAAAATTCAACATTCCGGGCATCCTCGGAGTACCAAACATTACCGGAGCCTTCTACAGCGGAAGAATCATAACTCTGGACACCGACAGGGGCATCGTTTACGGAGCGAAAACCTAATAAGTTTTTCATTTGGGGAAACCGGTTTTTGGAAAGAAGCTGGTTTTCCCGAACTACATCCGTCAACAATTTTCATAGAATTATTTTTCATAAGATAGTGGAAAAAGATCGTCTTTTTATAATGCCAGAACTATTTTAAAAATGGTTTTGGCAGTTTTTATTAAGACTGCTTTTTTTGCCAAAATTACTTCCTTGCGGACAGGATTGCTTCATCCCTGAGTCGGTGATTATTCCTTTGCTGATTGGGGGGGGGTGGGGCAATGCCCATGAATTAAGGCATGGATTGGTCTGATCGATCACGAGTATTGGAGCCACTTGGCAAGCTCCCGGAGAAAACTTTTTTGAAAAAAGTTTCCTCCGGACCTCCATCCCAAAACTTCTGAAATTGAGGACCGACGGGGGACCGTGGGGTTTAGAGACCGTCAGAGGGAACCACGCTTTTTTAAAAAAGCGAGGTTGCCCTCCGAACCTCCCTCCTTGAAAAACAAGAGTATTGGACTATGGATATGAGTGAATTTTGCTAATTCAGTGGCATTGGGGGTTGGGGGCAATTCCCATGAATTAGCAAAATTTACAGGCACAGGTTTACATCAGCAATATCATTCCCCCCCAAATAAAAAAGGGGCGTAAAGCCCCTGTTTTTTTATTGGTGTTTCCGATTACTTGCTCCGGTTTTTAAGGCTTTCCGGGCTGGGCATTTCTGCCACTCTCAGATTTACATCAGCAAACGATTTGTTTCTCCAGATTTTCAGTTTTACTGTCTGGCCCACTTTCAGTTCTCTGATTTGTTTCTGAAGTTCATCGGGATTATTGATTTTCTTTCCATCCATTTCAAGAATGACATCGCCTCTGACCAGTTTTGCATCTGATGCGGGGGTGTTGTCAAACACCTGGAATACCATTACGCCTTCAACCTTGGGCATTCCAAGATATTCAGCCTTAGCTTCGTCCATAGGAAGCATCTGGATTCCGATGAAGGGTCTGATTACTCTTCCCTTAACGATGAGTTCATCTTTGATCTTTTTGATCCGGTTTACAGGAATTGCAAAACCGATTCCCTGACCCTGCGAGCTGACCACAGTATTCATACCGATAACCTCGCCTTTAAGGTTGGCAAGAGGTCCGCCGGAGTTGCCGGGGTTGATGGCTGCATCGGTCTGGAGAAGGTTGGGATATTCCCTGTCATAGAAAGGAAGATTTCTTCCTTTTGCGCTGAGCACGCCTACAGTAACGGTATGCTCATAACCAAGAGGGTTTCCTACTGCTACTACCCATTCTCCGACTTTAAGTTTGTCAGAGTCGCCCAATGTAGCTGCCGGCAGATTTTTGGCTTCTATTTTAAGGATAGCCACATCTGTCAGGCGGTCTTCACCAATAACTTTGGCATCGTATGTTTTTGATGAATCTTTGCTGCTATCGGGTGTAGGATCAAATTTTACTTTAATCTGAGTGGCGTTTTCGATTACATGCTGGTTTGTGAGAATGTAACCATCTTCGCTGATGATAATGCCGGAGCCGCTTCCTGTTCTTTCTTTGGGACCATAGTTATAATCCTCATAAGGATCGAAGAAGAAGAATCTGTCTTTGAGATCCTTAGGCATACCGGGCATCATCATGCTGCTCTCCTGAGGTTCGACCACAGCCTTTGTTGTGATAAAGACCACGGAGGGACCCAGTTTGGCTGCTGCATCTTCAACTGCAGTGGTGCCAATAAGACTGTTGTCTCTTGTTGATTTATCCCCGGGAGAAACAGGATACACTTCAGATTTTTTAGGCTCTGCCTGAACCGGATTCGTCTTCTGAATGTACCACGAATAAGTAAAGTAACTTCCGAGAAGAGACCCGAGGAGAACCATAAGTAAAATCACTGGCAGTTGTTTTTTCATACTGTTTCCTCCTTTAGTTGTTCAGCTTCGAAATCTGGTTGAATAACTTTGGCATTTTTCCACAGACCTTCGAGATTGTAATAACCTCTGAGGTTGTCCAGAAAAATGTGCACTATTACGCTGCCGAAGTCGAGAAGAATCCAGCCACCTTCATTTCTACCCTGCACGTTTTTGCGCAGTTCTCTGTCTTCCTGTTTGAAAGTTTCGATAATATTATCAGCTATTGCCTTATTGTGAACTCTTGAAGTTCCGCTGACAACAACAAAATAATCGCAAATATCAGAATTTTCTTCCATCTCAAGAATAATTATATCAGAGGCTTTTTTTTCATAAGCCAGTCTGGCCGCCATTTCCGCCATTTTCAGGTTTTCCAGTTTAATCACCCCGTTTCGTTCAATTATTTATACAGATGATGCTCGAGGATAAAAGATTCAACTTTTTCAGGAATCATGTATCTGACTGATTTTCCGGATCGTATTCTTTCCCTTATCATTGTTGACGAAACACCCACCGCCGGCATTTCCATCATCGATATTTTATTGTCGTTTTCAAGACAAAGTTCTTTCCTTGCAGCTTCAAATTCTCCGGGACTGAACCCCGGCCTTGTAACTGCCACAAATCTTTCGAGCATTTCCAGCAGGTTGTCCAGTTTATACCATTTGTTTTTCATAAGGGAGTCCATACCGGTGATGAAGGTGAAGTCCACATCCGGCATTTTTTCCTTTAATCTGGTAACGGTATCACTGGTAAAAGAGACTTCTTTCCGGTCTATTTCTTCCCTTGATACTGAAAACTGCGGGTTCGATTCGATTGCCAGGGAAACCATCTGGTATCTGAGTTCTCCGCTGACAAGAAACTCCTCGTTTCTCCTATGGGGAGGAATATTGTTGGGAATGAACATTACCTCATCAAGCTCAAATGTTTCCAGAGCTGAGGAGGCTGCGAGGAGATGTCCGATATGAATCGGATTGAAAGTTCCTCCCATTATGCCGATTTTTTTGTTCATTTCCAATATCCCGTTTCAGAAATAATACCGGTTTAACAGATATACGGAATGATACATTCCGGTACATATGTCATATAAAGTTAGCATGTTTAATTAAAAAGGTCAAGCAAAGGCGCAGTAAAGCTTAATAATCAGAAGGAAATAGCGCTGCCTCTTCGAAAGTTTTATTACAATTTCCGAACCGAAAGGAGCCTGTTATGGAACTTTTTCCAGAACCGTTCCGCATTAAAACAGTGGAACCCATAAAGATGATCAGCCGGGAGGAAAGAGAGGCTGAACTCAAAAAAGCAGGTTACAATCTCTTTTTGATAGATGCAGAAAAAATATTTGTAGATCTTCTCACAGACAGCGGCACTTCAGCCATGAGCGATAAACAATGGGCAAGCATTATGGTTGGCGACGAATCATACGCAGGCTGCAGAAATTTCAAAAATCTCGAAAAAACCATCAGGGATATTTTCGGATTCAAGCACCTTATCCCCACCCATCAGGGCAGAGCTGCGGAAAATATTCTTTTTTCACTTATGGTTAAACCCGGCGACTATGTGCCCAACAACACTCATTTCGACACCACAAGAGCCAATGTTGAGGCAAACGGCGGAGTAGCTATGGATCTGGTTGTTGATGAAGCAAAGGATCTGACAAGCCAGTTTCCATTTAAAGGGAATATGGATATAAAGAAGCTGGAAAACTTCATCAGGGAAGTGGGACCGGATAAAATCCCACTTGGTATGATAACCATCACAAACAACAGCATCGGCGGGCAGCCGGTTTCCCTTGATAATATCAGACAGACTGCGGCAGTTTACCGCAAATACGGCATTCTTTTCTTCATAGACGCCTGCAGGTATGCTGAAAATTCATATTTCATAAAAACCCGTGAACCGGGCTATGAAAATGCAAAACCCATTGATATAGCACGGGAAATATTCTCTATGGCAGACGGCTGCACAATGAGCGCCAAAAAAGACGCCCTTGTGAATATCGGCGGATTCCTCGCACTCAACTCGGACCAGCTTTTTGAACAGTTCAAACAGAAACTGATCCTTGTGGAAGGTTTCCCCACTTACGGCGGACTGGCAGGAAGAGATCTCGAAGCTATATCCACAGGGTTGTATGAAGGTCTTGATGAGGATTATCTGAAATACAGAATCGCCCACACCAGATATCTGGCAGACAGACTGGAAGAAGAAGGCGTTCCTTATGTAAAACCTTCCGGCGGACATGGAATTTATGTTGATGCAAAAGCATTTCTGCCTCATATACCACAGGAGCAGTTCCCCGGTCAGGCGCTTGTGGCGGCACTTTATCTCGAAGGCGGCATAAGAAGTGTTGAAATCGGCAGCGTAATGTTTGCCAAATACGAAGCCAACGGAAAAATAATTCCACCTGCTCTCGAACTGGTGAGGCTTGCCATTCCGAGACGGGTTTATACCCTCAGCCATCTTGATTATGTTGCTTCTGTTTTTGGAAAAGTAAGACAAAATATGGAGCAAATAAAAGGGTTGAAATTCACCTATGCACCCAAGGCATTAAGACACTTTACAGCTCGTTTCAAACCTGTAGAGGAATGAAAGGGTTAGTGTCAAAATATGCGTGATGGATTTTACTAAGAATTTGACCAAATAACCACCCTACCCAATGAGGCAGTCCGGCGGATAAAACCGCAGACTGCCTGACAGCGGGCGCTTTTGGGATGCATTTGTTTTGTCGGAATCTTATTAACAATATTACTGCAGTATGATTAGGAGACTAAAATGGACCTGGATCAGATTTTTGAACTATCTCAGATTACTCTTGAAAGCGCTTCCCTCTACCTCAGACAACCGGAGTTTCAGAAGGATGCAGAGGAGGCCCGCAAACAGTTCTTCGGACTCAAAGACGACGAGGAACTGGATCCGACTCTTCTCAAACCCACAGACCATAACAATTTTATGTTATGGTTCCTCTGCGACTATTATCTGTCGGAATCAAACACAACCCCTCTCCATATGTTTGTTGACCGGGAAGGCGATAAACTTACGGATGAAATGAAACAGATGGCTCACGATATGGCTCATTCCACCCTTGCCATATATGATGTAATCGCAGTTGGCGAAGATGAAGAGACGGTTACACTCCGCAACCTGTTCACAATGAGCGCAATAGAATTACAGGATCCCCAGATTGCTATGCTGGCGCAGAATGATGTATTTTTCGCCCTCAGAATCATCCCCTGGGAAGATGTAAACTTTGCAGTTGGCGACCTTTATGTTTATCCGATGAATCTTCTTGAAAGATTCCTTATGTTCCTCAAGAGCAATCTTGTTGACAGAACAGCTATTGTTCCCCCGTCAGTTTCTGAAATGTTTAAAAAGAGAGGATATCTCTTCAACCACATGCAGATGATGATGAGAAAAAATCCTCCGGTGAGAAAAAGAGAAAATGACGAAGATGTTGAAGAAGAAGCTGAAGAGACTCCACAGCCTGTAAAACAGAAACAGACTGAAAGAGTTGTAACAATGGCAAGAGCGCATTTCCTCGTTGAAGATTTTGACAAGGTAAAGAATATACTCGACAGCTCAAATCTTACAACAATCCGCACCGACGGCAACGGTAAAACGGAATACACCTGGAGCAAAACTCCTGCAAGAAAAGCTGCCGGTCAGGAAGACGGAACAATTCAACTCGGAAAATCCAAGGTTATCTTTATCACCAATTCACCGGACACTCTTGAAGACGGAAAAAACGGAATAACCAAAATGGTTAAACCTTATGCCAAATATATGTACGACGATGTGGAAAAACGCAGTGTTCTCGGTTAAAAATTAAACTGGAGGGCGTATTATGGGTTTATTTGATTTTCTGTTCGGTGCTTCCGATGAGAAACTTATTGAGAAGTATAAAAAAAGCAAAGATGTCAGAAATCTGGCACCTTTTGTAAAGCATGAAGATCCTGAAATCAGGAAGAAAGCTATTGAGGCTCTGGTATATCTGATTGACAACAAGCAGATACCGGAAACCCACGAAAAAGCGATTCTCGATCTTCTGGATCCTATGATAAGAATAAGGGACAGAAAAAAAGTAGATGCCATAAACGATCCGCAGATGCTGAAGAATATGGCCATAAACGAATACCTGAAAAACCGGGATACGGATATGGCCATCTATGCTCTTAAAAGAGCGGATTCCATAAAACCTGAAGATTCAGGTATATTAAATGCGCTGGCTGCATCATTTTCAAGAGCTGACAAATTTGAAGCAGCTCAGGAAATATGGGAAACAATTCTGAAAAAGAACCCCAATGATTCAACGGCTAAAGACAATTACAGCACAGCACTTTACATCACAGGTGAAAAAATCATAAAAAAAGCAGGGAAGAAAGACGGAAGCAGCGGAGCGGATATGCTTCTCAAAGCCCTTGAACTGACCCCCAATAATGTAAACTGCATACTTGAACTGGGCGAATATTACAAAAAGATAAAACTCTATGATACAGCTATTGAGTATTTTTCGAAATGCCTGAACAATGCAAAACTCCCTGCAGGATTCAACAGCACAAACGAAATGAAAGGCATGATGGCGCATAAAATTGCGGAAACCTATCATGAAGCAGGCAATTACAGGGATGCATACGATAATTACCGCCATTCCCTGCTTTATTACAACTGGCCCGAATCAGACAGAATAAGGATAAACGAAACCCTCAAAGAACTGGAAAAACTGGGGGTATAACCAAAACACAGCATTAATGTTTATTCTGATTTATATTTCGGAGAAAAAGATCAGCTTTTTCCGGCAACTGATTTGACAAGATTTATTGCCTTTTCGAAGAGAAATGCATTAGCTTCCGACTTCAGCAGCGCCTGACTTCCTGCGTAAACCGCCATACCAGACAGTGCCTGAAGAATGGTTGTGTAAGGTTTCGGTCCGAGAAGCAGTCCGATTCCGTAGATAGCTGAAGCCATAATAATAGCGGAGGCAAGATATTTCCACATATTTCTGAAAAGCGGGATAAGTGGAATTTCTTTTCTTACAAATATGAACAGGATAAAGGTTACGATTGATTCTGCGGTTACGATGGTTATTGCAGCGCCGAGAGCCTTGAGAACCGGTATCAGAAGCAGATTAAGAATAAGACTGGACACAGCGCCTATACTGACGGCAACTGTAAACTCCCTTTCCCTTTTCAGCGGAAGAAGATACTGGACGGCGGTTACATTGCTCCATGCCAGAATTATTATCATAGGGCTTATTACAGCCAGAAGAAGAATACTGGGGGTGAATTTTGCTCCGTAAAACCACGGGACAAAGCTTCCGGCTCCTGCGGCAATGCCGAATGCAAGAGGAAATGCAAGATATGATCCCACATTAAAAGATCGGCTGATATAATCCCTGACCGTATCCATATCTCCGGAGGCGAAAATTCCGGCAATTCTGGGGAGCATCACGACGCCCATTGAAGTTATTACTGTCAGCGACATTCTGATCAGTTTTATCGAAACATCATAAAATCCAAGCTGGCTTACATCAGCAAGGCTTCCCAGCAGAGTTCTGTCCATAACCATATAAACCTGAATGATTACCTGGGGCAGAAACAGTGATAAAACCGGCATCAGATGTTTTTTGATTTCAGGCATTTTTATATTTTTGAAAGATACATACTTAGGAAGGTGGAACCAGAGAAAAATCTGTCCGAGAAGCTGGACTGCCACTAAGATAAAGATGTATTTCCATACATCCGCTTCGTTTTTCACCCATGTAAAAATCCCGATGACTCCTATAACTCTGGTGAGAACATTTGCGGTGATTGTAAGCCTGAAGTTTTCCATACCGGTAAAAAACCAGCTGATATCAATAGCAGCGGTAATAAGGCCTATAGCCTGAATGAGAAATATAAAAAAGTATTCTTTTTGTGTATAATAAACAAATGCAAGAAAAATCAGGGATGATATTGTTATTGTAATGATTTTGAGAGAGAAAATTTCAAAAAAAGTCTTTCCTGCAGCTTCAGGGTCCGAGGCATTATAAGCTATGGTTCTGCTGCCGTAACACAGAGGAATGGCAAGAGTTCCCGCAATAATAAAATACTGAAGGATTGAATCGGTAAAAGACTGGATTCCGATACCCTTTGAACCGATGACTCTTGCTATATAAGGCGCAGTAACAATAGCCAGAACAACATTAAGAAACTGAAAAAACAGGTTGTAGATATAATTTTTTATTAATTTCATAGAAAATGAGCTGCTTTACGAATACTTTCTCAAACCTTCAAGGTCAAGGATTTCAATCTGCTGTCTTGCGATTGTGATATATCCTTCCTTTTCCAGTTTCTGCAGGGATCGGGTAATGACCTCCCTTACGGTCCCCACCATAGAAGCTAATTCGTAAAGAGTAAGGTTTCTTTCGAGAATCATATTCTTTCCGGATTTTACACCTTCATGATCAGCCATATCAACAAGAATCTTCGCCAGCCTGTCAGGCACATTTTTGAATGATAAATCCTCGATCATTTCAAGCATTTTGCGCATTTTTCCCGAAACATTGCGGAAAAAAAGCCTGCATATTTCAGGACTGGTGTTCATCAGGTCTTTTAAATCAGTATCCTTAACAGCAAGAACGGTTGATGAAGTAACAGCCATGGCTGAATAAGGAGAAGGAAGCCCGTCCATCATGGAAGTTTCGCCAAAATAGTCTCCTTTTCTGGCGAAATGAAAAATATGCTCTCTTCCGTCTTCCGATGTTTTATATATCTTGACTTTGCCAGACAATACAATATAAAACCAGAGGGATTTTTCCCCCTCCATAATGATGGAAGCTCCTTTGGCGAAGTTCTTTTCAGAACCTTTGCCAAAGAGAAGTTTTGCATCATTTTCTCCCATTTGTCTGAAAAATTCCAGACCCTCACTCATTTCCGGCATATTCATCAAAGGTACCTTAAAGCTTCTTCCTTCAGAATCTTAGCAGAAGCGATAAAAGCTTCACTTTCCTTTTCATTGAGATTCAGTTTAAGCACTTTTTTAATTCCCTGCCTGTTCAGGACGCAGGGCAGACTCATAAACATATCACTGACGCCGAGATAATCGTCAACAAAAGTTGAAACCGGCAAAACCCTCGATTCGTTGCGGAGTATCGCCTGACATATCGAAAGGGTGCTCATAGCTATGGCATAATTGGTTGTGCCTTTACCCTTTATAATGTGGTATGCTGAAACTTTTGCTTCTTCAAAAATTTCATCAAAAACACGATCTTCACATTTATTATTGCAGTTGCAGCATGATTCCTTCAAAGGCATTCCAGCCACATTTGCCTGAGACCACACAGGAAATTCGCTGTCGCCGTGTTCGCCGAGAATATATGCGTGAACGGATCTGGGGTCAATTCCGCAGTTTTTGCCAAGAAGATAACGGAACCGTGCACTGTCCAGAACTGTTCCCGTTCCTATAACCTTATTGGCTGGCAGTCCCGTCCATTTGTAGAAAAAGTAAGAAAGAATATCCACAGGGTTTGAAACATTGATCAGAATCCCCTTGAAACCTGAGTTTTTGATACCTTCGGAAATTTCCTGAACAATAGGAATATTCTTTTTCGTCAGGTCAAGCCTGCTTTTCAGATTCAGCATTGGTATGCTTGCCGTTACTATTACAATATCTGCATCTTCCAGATCTTTATATTCACCTGCCCAGATTTTAGAAGGGCTTACAAAAGGCACACAGTGTGAAATATCAAGAGCTTCCCCTCTTGCCCGGGCTTCATTTTTATCTATAAGAACTATTTCGTCTGCTAAATTTGATATGGTAAGTGTGAAAGCTGTGGTTGCGCCTACTGCTCCGACACCCACTATTCCTATTTTTTTACGATGAATTTTTTCGCTCATGACGAGCCTCCATATTAAACCAGATTATTAAGATGGGGTGGCAGTTTACCGGCGCCCCCCATCTTACTTAACATCTTATCGTTCTGTTTTGTTCCGCAAATTCTATTTCATGGGAGGAAGCCCGTAAGCTCCCCATTCTTCCCTTGCAGGACCATAAACACCGGGAACTGCCACACCGGTTTGTCTCAGCAGCGCGCTGATCTGGCCTCTGTGATGAACTTCATGCTTAATCAGAGCGGATAAAGTCTGGCCGTTTTTCCATTTCTGACCGTACATATCCACTTCCGTATCCAGATCTTCATCTTTCCATGTGTTTTTTACTGCATCATAAACAGACTGGGCAGAAATGTGATACTGTTTTACCACATCTTCAAAATTTTCCGGTTCAGGTGCATGTTCTTCGGGACCTTCAACTTTAAGACCGGTTTTACCCGCCATTTCAGGCAGGGTAAGAACAATATGCCAGCCGATGTATCCGATTGTTCTGCCCCCGGGATACTGTTCTGTACGGGCAGCTTCCGGAGTTATAGCTTTGAGAACTTTTTCCGTTGATTCCTTTTCCATCTGCCATTCATTGAGAAAATCTTCTATTTTGCGTATCATTTGTGATTATACCTCCGTTTTTAATCTTTATAAATAAAGAGAATATTCGCCGCTTATTCTCAATACGGATGAACCTCCGAAGATAATCCTTCCGGTTCCATCCCTGCTGATTTTTCTTAGTTTGATAAGATTCGGGTTTTCCCTGTCTGCACTCTGCTCTATCAGAAGTGAATCAGGCATTAGCCCATACTTCATAAGATAATAACCGAAAGCTGCATTGCCTGAACCGGTGGCAGGATCTTCAAGATAACCGAACCGGGGTGCAAACACCCTTGTCCGGTAAAGGCATTCTTCATACTTCGCCGACACACTGTATATCAGGACAATATCAACATGATTATTAATGCAGAAGTTCCGCAGCTTCTCAGAATCAGGGCTGCACCCGAGACATCCTTCCGGGGAAACCACAGGGACAATGAGAGTTCTCAAACCTGCGTTTATTACTTCCATCGGTTTTGAGCAATCAATAAGATTAGCGCCGTCAAATAAAACAGAATCTGTTTCACAGGCATCAGGTTTATAATCACAAAACTCAGGAGAAGGAGCCATTATATAAACGGCATTTTCCTCCTGAACCCTGTTGAATACGGGAATAGTCCCGGCATTTATGCGAATGGGGATTTCATCACTGCCGGTGAAGTCGGGATTTTCCGATAACAGGTTGTGCATTATTGCTATTGTTGCATGTCCGCAAAATTCAACTTCGCATTCGGAAGAATAATAACGAAGCCTGATTTCGCCATTCTCTTTTGTCATAAATGCTGTTTCGTTAACAAATCCCTTTAACTGGGTTGCTATTGTCTGCATTTCGGTCTCAGCGACACTCTGATTTTCACCAACAAAAACACACCCTGCAGGGTTTCCTGAAGATTTGCCGTCTGTAAATGCATCTATTTTCTTAAAGGCAAAAGTTTTTTTATTCATCTTTTCATACTGCTTTCTCAGGATTAGCCGGAAAAGATTGATTTCTTTGAAGCTCAGAGATTACCTTTTCAGCAACCGGCTAAACCTGCAACCCCTCGCCAATGCAACTGTATTAAGGTATGGATTTATCTGATTGATCACGGGAATTGCATCGGTTTGCCAAGCTCCCGGAGAGAACTTTTAGGCGCAGGAGTAGGAATGGTTGCCGGTGCTATTACCGGAGGCGTTCTGGGAGTAAACGGCGGAGTTGCTGCAGGAGTTACAAGCTCTATAGTGGGAGCAGTTGCCGGAAGCACAATTGTCGCCAGCAAACTTGAAGGTGTATTACTTAAATAGTATTTCAGAATAAATAAAGCTGTCCCGTAAGTCAGATGGATAATAAATGCGGATATGGATTCGGCATTAAATATCCGGACTTTCAGGGCAGCTTTTTTGTTGCCGGAAAAATAAGCTCTCCGGCGAAACTATATTAAACGGGTTTTTGTTTTTCTATCAGAAAGAACCATGCAGGAGGCTGAATTATGAAAGCGATAAGAGTAAATACCACAGGGGCGCCTGAAGTTATGCATATTGAAGAGATACCTGATCCGGTGCCGGAAAGGGAGCAGGTTCTGATTAAAGTTTATGCTGCTGGCGTAAATCCCGTTGAAACATACATAAGGGCTGGCGGGCAGGGTTACAGCGCTGCAGTACCTTATACTCCGGGAATGGACGCTGCCGGTGTGGTTGAATCGGTGGGGGCGGATGTTACAAAATTCAAACCAGGGGATCGGGTTTATACAGCAGGCACCCTGACAGGTTCTTATGCAGAAAAAACATTATGCCTGCAAAGCAGGGTTTTCCACCTGCCGGATCAGCTTACATTCTCTCAGGGCGCAGCTTTGGGAGTCCCCTACTCCACAGCTTACAGAGCATTATTTCACAGGGCGCAGGCAAGGACAGGGGAATTTGTTATGATTCATGGTGCCAGCGGCGGAGTGGGTTTAGCTGCACTTCAGCTTGCAGCCGCTGCAGGAATGAAAGTTATTGCAACTGCAGGAACCCACAGGGGAAAAGCGCTTGTTGAAAAATACGGCGCAGCCCTTGTTATTGATCACAACGATCCGGACCACTTCACACAGGCTCTTGAATTCACAGGGGGCAAGGGCGTGGATGTCATTCTTGAAATGCTTGCAAATGTAAACCTCGGCAATGACATACAGATTCTGGCTAAACATGGAAGAGTTGTGGTTATCGGTTCGAGGGGAAATGTGGAGATCACCCCCCGTTTCCTGATGGGTAAGGATGCGGATATCAGAGGCATGACTCTGATGAATGTTCTCCCTGATGAAATGGATGAGATTCAGCAGGGTATTGCAGAAGGCGTAATAAAAGGCAGCCTGAGTCCTGTGATCGGACTTGAACTTCCCCTTGAAAAAGCGCCGGAAGCCCACCATCTGGTGATTGAGGAAAAAGCGTACGGGAAAATAATTCTCACAACCTAAAAGATTGTCAGGCGATAGCCGGAAAATCAACCATTCCGAAACCGAGGCAGTAAGGACATTTCACCCTGCCTTTACCTTCACAGACGCCGCAGGCGTTATCTGTCTGCGGTTCTTTGTTTTCGTTTTTTTCCGGGTTACAGGATTCACAGGGCATTTCCCCTGTTCCCTTACAGAAACGGCATAAAACAGAGGACATTACAAGCCTACCGCCTTTCTGATTTTCTCCGGAATGTTATCTTTCCAGCCGGGATTGAGGGACAGACCTTTGGTGATATAATCTCTTGCCTGCTCCATATCCCCAAGCCAGTAATGACACATACCGGCTATACAGTATGCTCTGCCGTCGGTATTGTCTAAATGGATTACTCTTCCCATACAGGAAGCGGCAGAATGGTATTCCTCTTTCGAGTAAAGAATCAGCCCTTTGTCAAACCAGGCATCTTTAAACAAACCGTTGCATTCTATCGATTTTTCGTAATAAGCAAGGGCATCCTTCGAATTGCCCTGTGCATTGGCGGATTTTCCCTTGAAATACCATATAAGATAATGCTGATTGTTCAGTTTTGAAGCGTCATCGAAAGCTTTGTCCGCTTCAGGGTATCTTTTTAGCCAATACAGGGCGGTGCCTTTAAGGAAAATTGCCTCCACATTCTGCGGATTCTCAGCAACAGCTTTATTAAACTGAGCAAGAGCCTCTTCAAATTTATGCTGTCCAAGCATTTCCTTGCCCGTCTCAATATAAGAGGCCCCCTGGCTTTGAGCGAAAACAGCACATGAAGTGATAAAACAGGCAAAAACAATAAGCAAAAGAATAAATCCGGGTTGTTTTTTCATAAACACACCTGCTTTCCCTACATTTTAGCATCCTAATCATTGACCTTTTCAGGCACATATCATACATTATCATTGTAATTTATTAAGAGCAAAATATTTCCTGTGTTCGGGATTCTGATGGAAATACGGAGAAAAAAATGCAAAAGACCCTAAAAACAGCAATTACACTGATAATTCTCATTATAGCTTCACTATTTCCCGCAGCAGCAGCTCCGGTCAAAAAGAAAGCTGAACGGACATTTGATTACAGCATCGGATTTCTGAAACTAAACAGCAGCTCAGGAATTCTTGAGAAACTTAACATTCCCCAGCCTGTGGAGGAGAGCTGCCCCCATATAATTTTAAACAGAAAAGAAAATACATATATCAGAGTAACGCTGAAACCTGCAGGCACAGGGAAATTCGTCATCGATTCCGTCAGATTGTCAAATATGGATAAATTTTACCAATCAAGAAGAAACCTCGACATGTTTATGCTCACAGGTGTTTCTTTAAAAACCCTGGAAACCGGTGCAGGCATAAAACCCGGATCTACGGCGGCACAACTAAACAAAGCATACGGAAAACCCCTGCAATCCATAAAGAATAAAACATCGAAAACAGAAACGAGAATTTACGGAAACAGGAAAGACGATAAGAACCTTGTGTTTATTCTGAAAAACAACAGAGTAGAAACAATAATACTGATAAAAAGGTAAAGACAAAGCGCGGAAAAGCAACTCAGTAAACATAGGGATTCCTTATTACGAAGTTTTTGGGGAACCCGCTTTTTGAAAAAAGCCGGTTTCCCAAACCCTTCCGGCAAAAACTTTCATTGCATCATTCTTCTGCTCTCTTTAATTTTGTTTTCTGAATATTGAGTTCTATTGCGTTTCTTATTCTCACTTTTTTGAAATCTGCTTCGCATTTTTCAAAAAGGCTGGCAATCGGGGGAAGAATCCCCCCCTACGACAGGGATATTAACCGCACAAACACAAAAACAAAAATATTGTCTTCCCAATAAATCAACAACAAAAACACTCTGTCAGGAAATTTGCCTGATACCGGATTTCAGGATCGATTTAATGGGATTACTATAAGCAGGTTTCCATCCCTTACAAAAAACAATGGGAAACCGGCTTTCCAAAAGCGGGTTTCCCATGTGATCCCTGTGAAGGCTGTTCCACCGTGGTGGGTTTTCCTTAGTATTTTATACCTTGTGATTCTGCCTGTTTCTGTATCTGGTCTGAAATTACCCGGTCCAGATTATTCTCCATCTCTCCCTTAGCTTTCATATCAGCTTCGCCGGCGAAGCTGCCTCTTGCCGTTCCTCCCGGGGCTGAAGCTGCAGGGGCGATGGCTCTGGCGTTTTTCTTGGCTTCCATTGATGCATAGCCTTCACGCCATTCTTCCTTTGCGCCGCCTGTAACTTCATAAGCTTTATCTCCCGCTTTGAGCACCCTGACTTCTTCACCATTGGGTTTTACATAAGCTTGCGAATATGTGAGGTAATCGAACTGGCCGCCTGAGAGTTGTGCTATTTCCTTAAATTCCGGGTCGCCGCTTTCGTTTATGCCTGAACATCCGATTGTTGAAATTCTGATTCCCTTTGCTTTAGCACTCCGGGCAAGATCCTGAAAGTTCCAGTCCTGTGCATAATCGGTATGAGGTCCCGCATCACCGATGAGGAAAAGCATTTTTCCGGTATTTGCCGATTTATCCCAGTCCATATTGTCTATAGCAACATGAAGAGCTTCGTTGACGCTTTCGGGAGTATCTCCTCCCCCGTCCGCCTGAAGTTGATTGACATAAGATCTGACCTGCTCAAGCTGGCCTGAAAAGTCGAATTTTTTGGTTACAAACTCATCGCCTCTGTCACGATATGCAACAACTCCATACCGGACCTCAGGTTTCGGTTGGCCGCTGCTGATTTTTGAAATCATTTCCTGAATTTTGTTTTTTACCACATCTATTTCGTCCTGCATACTTCCGGTGCAGTCAACAACAAAGACAACATCGATTCTGGTTCTGACCATTCCCTGATGTATTGAAACAACAGAAGGCGAAGGCGAAGGTTTTACAGGTTCGGCAGTTTTGTGGGAGCCATTGAACCCGAATATTCCAAAGGCAAGCAGTGCCACAAAACCTGCTGCTGCAGCTATTTTTGAGAAGATATTTTTTGGTGCGGGCGTACCTGATACGGTTTTTAATGTTTCACCGGTTTTAGGGCAAACCGGGGATTCGATATAGTGGTATGTTTTGCAATATTCACAATATTTTCCGATAACAGCGCCGCATGATTCGCAATGCTGCACATCTTTTGAGCTTACTGCTCCGCAGCGCTGGCATTTGAATTCTTTATCAACGGTTTTCAGTGTGCCTTCTGCATCGGCGTATTCGAGCTGCTCTGTGCAGACTCCGCATTTAAGGCGGGAATCAACATCGCCTTTATCTCCGCAATTGGGACATCTCGGATCTTTTCTCATTGCCTTATACCCCCTGATTATTTTTCATCATATTTTTGATTTCATAAACTAATACAGGGGGAATTGAAAAATATTCCAAAGATTTTATATCAGATTTTTACATAAATCGGAGCGGAAATTGTCTGGTAGTGTTCTGATGTAAGTTTGGGATATATGAAATATTTCCAGATTTTATAGTATGACCATGTGTCATCAAACTGGGTTGTTTCTCCCACTTTTTTCATAATCCGGTAAACATCAACTCTGCCGTAGAAACATCTTATATTGTCCATTTTATCAACAATACGGCGATACAGGCGGTCAACCTTTACCGTGTTAGGCCCATGCCCGGTTACATCCTGATAATACGAATTAAACGGGAAGACTCTTTCCGTATTGTCATTATACATAACAACAAGAACAGGTTTGAAAACCATAATCCGATCTTCCTGTTTTTCAGTGGCAAGGGCGAGATCAATGATAACAGGCTGGTTTGATGTTATAGTATCCCCTTCGATCTGGGCGTTGCTCTGGCTGCTTGTGCCCGCAACGGTAAGCCTCGGATGGACTGTGGGAAGGGAGCTGACAAAAGTTCTTCTCTGCCTGATACCCGCAAGAATATTCTGCATCAGCTGGAGCTTGTTGTAAGATGTGATTGTATCACACCACACTCCCGTAAAGGATGAAGCTGCGGATTCGCCTACAGTATCCGTATTATTAAGACTGACCGCAGGTCCCACTTTCCAGCCATATTGAAGAGCTTTGCGATAGAATGTGTCATCAAATGTTGTGCCGGTTCCTGCTCTTACTTCAGCAAGATGATAATACTCAGGGGTTGTTGTGTCATACTGGTTTTTAAAGAAGTTATCGCCCCATGTGGAAATATCCGTTACTCCATCAGGATAGCAGAACATCGAGCACATATAGCCGTTTGAGTTGCCTTCGAGCATAATCCACGAATTGAGATCGTCGAAACTCATTTTTGGTGTTCTGATATTACTTGAATCATTGACTGTATTAACCCTGTTTTCCATATCCTTGCGGAGTTCCTTGAGGGTTTCGCCTCCAAGAACAACATCAAGATTGGTTCCCTGCGCGGTCCAGTATTCGAGATATGTGTTCAGGGCAGATGTAATTTCTCCAAAGGATGAACTGCCGGAAATTTTGGCTGTTCCATTCTGAATAAGCTTCACATAAGTTCTTTCGGAGGTATAAACCTGAGTGCCGTTGCTGTCGGTCATACTGGGATTAATATAATCCAGAAGACTGTATGTGGTTCCAACGGTTTTTTTCTGTCCTCCGGCTGAATAGTAAGTAAATTTATCTGCTCCAATAACAGTAATTTTAACATTACCGGCTCCGGCAATTCCCGATTCTCCCGACCACCTGAACCCTGTGAGGGGAACCTGATTGAGGGCAGCTTTTGCAAGAGCAGTTCCTCTCAGAAGAAAGAAGGTTCTTAATGTGAGGTTTGTGCTGGAATCGGTAAGACCGAAGAAATGCAGACCCGTTGTCTGACATGATGAAATAAGTGTATCAAAATCGAGGCCTGTGGTTGAGGGATCCGTAGAGCTTACTTTTGAATTGATATTGAAAACGCCGAGTCTTGCTTCAAGGTTTTTTCTGGAGCCGCCGGACATATTGACTTCACGGGGCAGCACTGTAAACTGCGTAACCTGCGGTGTCGGCGTTGTCTGAGCTGACACTTTGCCATCCGTCAGTATGAAGGCAAGAAGAACTAAGGCAAGACTTACAAACACAAATAATCTTTTCACTGGCGAACCTCCCGGAAGCATATTTCCACAAGCAGAAAATGCCTGAATGAAAACCGGAAATTTATCCTATGATACTATAATACATCCAAAACCGCTTCAAAAAAAGGTCCTTTCTGTAAAATTAACATTAGTTCTTATGAACTATTGTAAAAAATTTGTGAAATAGTTCTCAAGGGGCATTTACAATACTGATTAATATGATATAATTGACAATGTTGGACCGAGGCAAATAATAGCAATAATAAAAATCATAATATCATCCCGGTTCAGCGGATATGGGAAATATTGGTGAAGGCTGCAAAGCCTTTTTAATTTTCGGGGGATATTTTAATTAAAATAAAAGATTGAATACCACAATAGTTTTTTGTTATAATTCCCGATAGAAGTTCAGTCAACCGAAATCCGAGGTGAACCAATTGAAAGTCGCCCTTATTAATCCACCCAAAATCCATCAGGTATGGGCTGGAGTCCCTGATATATTTAACGGCAAGGATATTTATCTGTTCCCGCCCCTGGGAATCATGTATCTTTCATCCGCAATAAAACACTTTACCAAACATCAGGTTTTGCTTTTTGATGCACAGCCTTTTGATATGGATGCAGTTCAGGTAGCAGACGCAGCAGCAGCGGAAAACCCCGATGTAGTGGGAATCACAGTGCAGACCCACAATCTGGTGGATGTACATACAGTTATAAAAAGACTCAGGGATAAACTGCCGAAAGTTCATATTATCATAGGCGGACCTCACTGCTGGACATTCCCGGAAAAAGCTATACTTATACCCGGCGTTGATGCAATACTCCGGGGCGATGGTGAAAGAGCCATCTGCGAATGGCTTGACGCTCTTGAGAGTAATTCGGGAAAAGAAAAAGTTGCCGGTATTTATTATAAAGACGAAAAAGGCGAAATCCATCAGAACGAAATCAGACATGTTGAGAAACACCTTGATGAGCTGCCCTTCCCGGACAGAGATTCACTTCCGAGGGAAAGATATTACACACCGGGTATGAAATCCTCAAAAACCACCACATTGATTACATCCAGAGGCTGCCCCTACCAGTGTAATTTCTGCAACACATACCAGAGATACAGCGTTCGCTCGGCAAAAAGCATTGTGGATGAAATGGAGCACTGCCGGGATAAATACGGTATCGAAGAGATCCACTTTATCGACGATCTTTTCAACCGCACTTCTGAAAGAGTCATCGAAATTGCAAATGAGATGATGAGCAGAAATTTAAAAATGCGCTGGGGCTTCAAAGCCACTTGCAGACAGACCACCCCTGAGATGCTGAAAATTGCAAAGGAAGCCGGCTGCACGAAGATCCACTACGGAGTGGAAACCGGCACCGACGAAGGCTTAAAATCACTGAATAAAAGCCTGACCGTTGAAGAAATCAAAAAAGTCTTCAAAATGACAAAAGAAGCTGATATTACATCAGTTGCATATATGATGATCGGCATTCCCCACGAAAAAAACCGCAGGGATATAATGAAGACCATCAGATTTATCAATGAGCTGGATCCGGACTATGTGGTTTACGCCCTTCTTTCCCCATACCCCGACACGCCGCTTTTCCAGACCGGTGCTGAACTCGGGCTTTACGAAAAAGACTGCTGGGACAAATTCATAGACAACCCGGAGGCAAATTATAATTTGCCCACTGTATGGGAAGAACATATGAAGAAGGACGAACTCATAAAACTCTTCAAGAAAGCCCATAGAGATTTTTATTTTAATCCATCCAAAGTAATAAGGACGCTGGTAAAAATCAGCACACCTTCGGAATTCAAAAGAATCTTCAGAGGCGGAATGTCCCTTCTGAAAATGGAACTTATCAACGGCAGGGCAGAACACAGGCTGTGAGCGCTATGCAGTATCGAAGGCTTGGCAGAACCGAACTGAAGGTTTCCTGCATCGGGCTTGGCGGAATGGGAGTTATTTCCCAGAACCACCCCGACAGAACTTCTGCACATAAAATTATCCATACCGCCCTTGAGCGGGGAGTTAATTTTATCGACACCGCCAGAAGTTACTTTGATTCTGAGGAAATCATCGGTGATTCACTGGAGGGCAGAAGCGAGCAGGTTTATTTAGCCACTAAAACCTACCAGCGTTCTGCAAAAAGAGCGGAAAAAGAGATCGAAACCTGTTTCGAAAAGCTGAAGGTTAAGAAAATTCACCTTTTCCAGCTACACCATGTTCAATACATCGAAGAATTTCAGCAGGCAGCAGCCCCGGGAGGAACCATCGAACTGCTGAAATCCCTTCAGAAACAGGGACTGATTGATCATATCGGCGTTTCATCCCACAACCCCGCCATTCTGCCCCAGCTCCTCGAAACCGATATTTTTGATACCGCACAGTTTCCTTTCAGCGTAGTTGAAAGAGATCATTTCAAAAAAGTTGAGGAAATTGTAAAGAGAAGAGATATAGGTACAATAATAATGAAACCTCTGGCAGGGGGAAATATAACCAGCGTGGAAGCTGCCCTGTTGTTTCTCCTGAGCCACGATGTCTCCACGGTTATACCCGGTTGCTCCACTGTTGAGCAGGTTATAATGGATACGGAGGCGGGAATAAATTTCAGGGAACTTACTACTGAGGAAAAGCAGCAAATAATAAAAGACACGGAAAACCTGCCGGATCAGTTCTGCCGCAGGTGCAGATACTGCGAAAAGGTATGTTCGAAAAACCTGCCTATCTCGGATATTTTCAGGTGTGAGGATTATCTGATTTTAAGCGCCACATACGCAAGGGATCAGTATAAAAGCCTTGGTAAATCGGCAGCTTTGTGTTCAGGCTGCGGACAGTGTGAAAAAATATGCCCTTACCATCTTCCTGTAAGGGAAAAGCTGAAAAAAGCCCACAAAAGGCTTTCCAAAGGTAAAATCGAAGACTTTGCCGTACGAATCCTGCGAAAAACAGGACTTTACGACATAGCAAGGAAACTCTATTTTGAACTTGGCGGAAAGATACCGGAAAGATAGCAGTCAAAGGAGGCAAATTATGAAAGCAAAACAACTGGTTATCATCATTGCAGCCCTTGTTATTTCCACACTGGGAAAAGCATTTGCAGAAGACTGGATTATTTATCCCGGTTCACAGGTAGGCTGGGTAACAATTAACAAAACCACCATCAAAGATGTGGTAAAAAAGTTCGGCAATCTGGACGGAAGAAGCAAAGACGGCTCAACAATTCTCTACCGCAACAGATTTGGTCTGGATTTTATCTACGACCCTAAAACCCTTAAAGTAATATCAGTAATGATCACAAAAGACGGCAGCGGCGGAATCAAATACCGCACCGACACCCAGCTTTTTGTGGGAGCGCCCATGGCATCGGTATGGAAAGTCTATAATAAACCGGCTATGATGAATAAAAAAGCCGGTTATGATATATACACCTATTTCGACAAAGACAGATTTCTCACTTTTGTAGGAAAAGGCGGAAATGTGGTAATGATATGGACAGGTATGAAATCCGTCTATGACGCCAAATTTGAGGAATTTAAAGAATCACTGCAGTAATTATGCCGGAAAACAAATTAACAAATTCCGCTCAGAACAACAGCGGACCTGAACAGCCAGCCACCGCTGCAGCAAATAAGAAGAACTGCCGGGTGGCTCTTATTTCCCTTTATGATCTGGAAAACAACGCAGTCAGGCTTATGTCTGCAGTTTTGAGAAATGCCGGTTATTACGCAGCAGAGATTTATTTCAAGGACTGGAAAAACAATTCGTTTTCCCCTCCTACTCCTGAAGAGCTGGATAATCTTGCAAAAATCCTGAAAGATCAGAAAATCAATCTTGTAGCTTTTTCCCTTCGTGCTTCTGCTTATCTCAAAGCTGCAACCCAGCTCACCGATCATATCCGCAAAACCATAGAAGCCCCCATAATGTGGGGTGGAACCCATGTTATACTGTGTCCGGATGAATCCATACAGACAGCGGATATTATTTGCATCGGAGAAGGCGAAGCTGCGCTGCTTGAGCTGGCGGAAAGAATAGACGGAAATAAACCTTATGGGGATGTGTCAAACCTCTGGGTAAGGGATAAAAACGGGAATATAACAAAAAATCCCCTCCAGAATCTGATAATGGATCTGGATACACTGCCTTTCAGGGATTACACTTCGCCGGAAAAATATCAGATTATGGGAAGCCATATTGTTCAGGGTGATCCTATGATAAGCGATCCCATATTCCAGATAATCACTTCAAGGGGCTGCCCATACCACTGCAGCTATTGTTACAATTCAACACTCCGCAAACTTTATGAAGGCAAAGGGAAATATTACCGGGTCCGTTCCGTTGATTCGATTATTTCCGAGCTGAAACAGGCAAAACAGAATTTTAAGAATCTCAAACGAATCAAATTCGATGATGAAGTGTTTAATTTTGAGGAAAAATGGGTTGAGGAATTCAGTAAAAAATACAAAGCTGAAATCGGCTTACCCTTCGAATGCTTTACGGAACCGAAGCTTGTAACAAAAGAACGCTTTTCAAAAATGAAAGAAGCCGGGCTTCAGATTATTTATATGGGAATCCAGAACAGCTTCCGCATTACGGAAGAGCTGTATGACAGGACAGTTCCGGAGGACACTGTAAAAAATGCGGCAAAAATTTTCAACGAGCTGAAACTTGATGCAAGATTTCAGGTTATTCTGGATGATCCTCTTTCGAACACAGAAGACAAAGACAGACTATTCAAGCTTCTGATGGAATTCCCCCAGCCTTTTGAGCTTTATCTTTTCTCACTTACTGTTTTTCCAAACACCGAGCTTTCACGCAAACTTCTGGCACAGGGGCTTATCACCGAGGATCAGATTGAAGGGAAAGATACAAAGACATTCAGACAGCTCAGAGTGGACCTGTCATTCCCACGCCCCTCCGAAGATACATACTGGGCTGCTATGCTTGTTCTGATTACAAAAAGATTCATCCCCCGCAGCCTCCTCTGGAAGTTTTACAACGATAAAAACCTGCGTAAAAATCCATCCATGCTGGTTACCCTCGCCCAGCTCTCAAACCTTGCCAAGATGGCTTTTGTAGCAGCAGGCATGGTTTTCAGAGGTGAATTAACCTGGACCGCTTTCAGAAGATGGATGAATCCGGGATCCCTTATTACACAATAAAACTGGAATAGAACATAATTATCCCTGTATTTCAGCCACTCATATTCTACATCACAGACAATTATCAATTCGTTAACATGTTATTAACAACTATATAATTGACTATTCCTGCCATATTTCGTACAATATTACAAGATATAAATCAGACATACACACGGAGGGATTATTATGGAAGCAGGTTCAATCAGACAAGCTCAGGCAGGCGCAATCAGTAATGTTGCTCTTGAACAGAAAACAGCAAAATACCGTGAAAGAAATATAGGTGCAGCGACAAAACTCTTCGAACAGGAAGCATCTGCACCTTCTGTTGCTGACAGTATAAAACTTTCTTCACCTCTTGTTCAGGATGCTCAGAAAGCCCTTGATAAAGCGGAACTCAGAGAAGATACAAAAGTTTCAAATATGACATCTGAACAACGGAATGCTGCAGTTAAAACTCTTAAGCTCCTCGAAGGAAAGGGCAGACTTTTTATTCCCGTCAATGATGAATTTATTAAAAGATCAAATGCGATGGAAGCCGCCAGAAACCTTGATAAAGGGAAACCTGTTTGCATTGTGGATCTTGTTGGCGAACAGCTCAATTACAATGAAAATTCAGGTGTGAATTATGACTATGCTACCAGCAACATCATGATTATGCAGACTGAAAGACTTGATCTGAATGCATTTGAAGGAGCGAACTTCTCAAAGAATCAGACATACACAGCATGCGATGTTGACAACTGGGAATACCTGTCATTCGCCAACCTTGATGCAGAAGGCGTTAAAGGTGCTGTTTTTATGAAAAGAGACGGCGGAGATGTCAAAGTATTGTCAGCTAAAGAAGAGAAGAACCTTAATATTGATGCTGAAATTATCAATGTTCTTAATTCTGATATCTTAGGCGGCAGTTCGGAAAAAGCATCGGCAAGTCAGGGATACATTGCCGGATCGCAGAAACCAAAAGCATAAATAATTCCGTCTGGAGGGGATATGATTAATTCCGGTAATTCAATCCAACCACTTATCTATACCGAGATAAAAACTAACTCCGATGGATATAAAACGGCAAATGACATTGAAATTCTGCCTGCTGCATCCACTCAGGAGGATCGTTTTACTGCGATAAAAAAACTCGATGAGGACTTAAAAAACAATAAAATGCCCGAAAGTCTGCATGAGATGGCAAACGGTTCGGACCTCAGGCATCAGAAGTTTCTTTACGGACTCAAACAAGCTGTTCAGGCAGGCATGAGCGTTGTTCTCGGCGGATGTTTTGCTACATTTTTTATTCCCACAATTGCACCTGGAAACCCCGGAGCAGTGATAGCTGCAGGTGCGGGAATAATGACTGCGGTCAATCTTTTCCGTAACAGAGGCAAGTTCACAGGTGAAGTTCAGATTAAAATGAACGATCAATCCAGAAATGAGACTTTCTACAACGATCCGAGAATCCACAGGAAAAGCCCTCAGGAATTAAGACATATACTTATTTCCAAAGGAATCCTCGGAGAACAGGAGCCGGCAGGAAAGTCCATGGGAGTTGAAACACCAAAAAATATCAACAGGGAAATTCTTGAGACACTAAAGCCACATGCAGAAACACTTCGGAAACTTTCCTCAGAACGAAGGCTTGTTGCGGATTTTGACCAGAAAACAACTTATGGCAACAAGATGCTGAATCCCGTAGGTTCAGCTCTTGCAGTTCAGTTGATTGCAGCGGGAAAGCCTGTTTATATTATTGACGGCACATCAACAAAAACAAACGGTAATTATCTTCAGGAGACAGGCAGAAGCCATAATGGCAAAGTCAAACTTTCCTCGTTAGATCAATATACAGAAGCTACATTTAACTACAATCTGAAAAAGGTATCTTCTGCGAAAGATCTTGAAGAAGTTAACAAAGATGCCAAAGGCATGCCTGCCGGATTCAGTTATGTGCTTGCAGATTCTGATCATTGCACAAGCATTACCAGTAGAAACGGCAAATCCAGTTTTGAACTCACCGAAGAGCGTTATGCTTTTCTCGATGGACCCGGTCTTGACCCCTCAAAGCCTCCGGAAGAAATGTATAACAAACATGCTGAAATGGAAAAACAGAAGAATCTGGAAATCAGAAAGTAAACAATTCTATTGATATAAAGAGGCTGCCTGAATCAATCAGTGATCTCAGACAGCCTCTTTTTTGAATTCGTATTACTGCTATTTTTTCATTTTTTACCGTTGTTATTGCTCCCATTTCCTGTTTCAGGAAGAATAAATGAGCCTATGAACATTGAACTTGCTGCGATTGTTGCAAGGAGGAAGCCGGGGATGAAGGAGCCTTTGTGTTCAGCCATCAATCCCACTCCCCAGACGCACAGGGTGGAAATACTGTATGAAATAGCCCAGAAAACACTCATCATATAACCGGATTTTTCAACGGTGATATTGGGTAGTTCCTGAGGTATTGTGAAAAACGGAGATCTCCAGAGGAACATTCCGAATCCGGTGAGTACTGCTGAAATAATAATCAGAGTGGGATCTTTGAAAAGAAACATCCCCAGAGCTGATGGAAGCTGGATAAGGGCGGCAAGAAGGAGTGTGGGAATTCTTTTGCCCGACCTGTTGGAAAGCCATGCTCCGATGAGTACAGCGGGAATACTGGCAAACATGGTATATGCAGGGGCGTGGGAAACTGCGGATCCTGCGGGAAAACCCATTTCCTGCCGGTAAAACAGTGGAAAATATGTTATTAAAACCAGATAATGGCATAATGTGCCTGAATAAGCGAGGATGAGCTTCCATGTGTTTTTATCCTTCAGAGCTTCCAGATAACCTGCGAGAGCTTTTCCACTGCTTACTTTTTGAGAGGCTCCCTTTTTTTCCAAAGCCTGGCTTCCGGGACCTGAACCTCCGAAAATCCACCACGCAAGTGTAAGTGTTATGCTTATTGAACTATAGAGAAGGAGTGTCATCTGCCATGAGCCGTCGTGAAATGCAGTGAGCCTCTCTGTGAAGAGAAAACCGAATGTCATGCCAAAACTGATTGAAACCGAGTTCAGGCCGTTTACAGCCACTCTTTCGTTTTCAGGAAACCATGACATAACAAGAGGGGTAAAATAGACAACAACAAGCGCTCCGCCAAGCCCCATTGCAAAGCGGGCAATCAGAACCTGCATAAAATTGGGGGCGAAGGGAGCCAGAACTCCCATACTGATTAAAATCGATGCTGTCAGAAAAGCCCGTTTCAAGCCGAGGCGGGCAACAAGAATCCCTGCAATCAGGGGACCAAAAACTTTTGCAATACTAACACTTGTATTGATAAAGCTCGCCTGGCTGATTGTCAGATTCAGTTCCGACATTATATCTTTCAGAAAAGTCCCTGCAGCAGCCCAGGTTGTTCCAAACAGTGCATAAGTTGCAAAGAGAATTACTTCAACAAAATAGCGCCATCTTGTATAAACAACCACCGGCTTACTTCCGGCTTCCGGCACTTTTCCTGCAATTACTGATTCAGACATAATAGTTACCGCATTCTCAGGTATTAAAAAAATATACCGGGATGAAAATCATTCTTCCCGGCATATCCTTATCCTGTTAATATGTAAAATAATCAGATAACCAAATTAATTGAGGCTCTTCATTTCTACAACGCCCGTTAACGAATCCACCACAGGCAGAAACACTCTGCCCGAAGATTCTCCATCCATCAGAGCCGGACCAATAACCACACAGGACATCTTAATGCTGTCCAACTGAGTATCCAAGTTTAACACTTCCATTTTCATATATTTTTGCTTTACCTTAAAGCCATGAATCCTATTTGCGGATTTCAGGTATTATACTCTATGTTAAAGCAAAAAAGATATTACTAAATTGTAAACTTCATGTCAATTCTGACGGGGCGGTTTATCCGGTTTCAGAACATAAAGCACATATTTGTCAGTGAAGTATTTATTGGCGGTCCTTACCAGATCTTCCCGTTTGACGCTTTTAATACGGGTTTCATAATCAAGGGCAAAATTCAGACCTTTGAGGATTTCGTAAAATCCGAGGGAATCAGCTTTGCCGTCGAGAGTCTCATTGGTATAAACAAACGACTTGAGCAGAAGGATTTTTGCCCTTTCCACATCTTCATCAGTCAGACTTCCCTTTTTTATATCAAAAAGGACTGTTACGATAGATTCCTTTACCTTCTCAATGTCGCCGGGAGGGACTTCCCCTGAGAAGAGAACAAGGCCCGGATCTTTGGTAGTATAATAATCTGCGCTTATTTCCACAGACATTTTTCTTTTATCTCTGAACTCATGATTCAGAATGGAATTTTTCCCCTGTCCGAGAAGAAAAACAAGAATATCCATAGCCAGAACATCTTCTTCATCCACAACCGCCGGTCCCCTGTACCCCATCAGAAACAGAGCTTTTGAGCCACCGTAGGGTTTCGACTCTATAAGTTCCTTTTTCTCTTTAAGAGGGGGATCCTGTGCGCGGATGCTTGTTCTTGAGCTTACCCCGCCTGGCATATCCTTGAAATGCTCACGGATAAAGCTGATGTATTTTGGTCTGTCAAATTTACCGATGAGCAGAATGACCATATTTTCAGGAGAATAATAGGTCTTCTTATAATTCAGAAAATCTTCACGCTTCAGATTTTTCAGGCTTTCAACAGTGCCGATAATTGATCTTCTGTAGGGGTGTTCCGAAAAAGCCATTGAATAAACTTTGTCATAAAGGGCAGCACTTGGGCTTTGAGAAGTAAGGCTGAATTCCTCAAGAATGACTTTTCTTTCCTGATCGATTGACTCATTGGGATAATTGGCATTTTTTATAGCGTCGCAGTATATTTCGAGAGCCTCAAGTCCGTATTCAGAGGGGATATTAACAAAGAACCGTGTAAAATCCCTTGATGTCTCTGCATTAAACACGCCGCCAAGCTGTTCTATCTCTTTTTTCATCGCTATACCGGTTCGTTTTTCCGTGCCTCTGTAAAAAAGGTGTTCGCAGAAGTGGGATATACCGGTGATACGATCATCTTCGTTGACGCTTCCTGTGTTCACAAAAATGTTGATTGAAACAAGAGGCGAATCTTCCCTGTTCAGGGTAATAATCGTCAGGCCGTTTTCAAGAACCTCCTTGCGGACGCCCTTAAAAAAAGAAGGTACATTTTTCTGAGGTTTTTTATCCGCAGAAAAGGCTAATCCTGCGCTCAACAGTGAAATAAATACTGCCAGCAGAATTTTTGCGGAAAAAGAGCAGACACTGCGCTTCATAAAAATCTCCAATCCGGGATAACCGGAAAATTTATTGTATATCATACCCTGATATAATGATTTACAATAAAAATTATTGTCGCATAAAAAAGAAATTTGTTACATGACAGAAGTCAAATTGTCAGTCTTTCAGTTCGGGAATTTCCATAGACGGACCTTCATCAGATGCTACTTTTCCGCCTTCGATAACAATCACCCGTTTTTTCATCTTGTTTACAATATTCATATCATGGGTTGCCATAATAACAGTTGTGCCTTTTGAATTGATAAAATCGAGAATCCGCATAATATTCCATGTGGAATCGGGATCCAGATTTCCTGTAGGTTCATCGGCGAGAAGAATTGAAGGATTGTGGACAAGGGCTCTTGCTATGGATGTAAGCTGCTTTTCTCCGCCTGACAGTTCCTCGGGAAGGCGGTCCTTTTTCTCGGATAATCCCACAATGGAAAGCACATCTTCCACCTTCTGCGGTATTTCAGGGGATGGACAACCTGTAACTTCGAGAGCATAGGCAATATTTTCGAAAACTGTTTTGTAATCGAGAAGTTTGAAATCCTGAAAAATAACTCCGATATTTCTTCTCAGATAAGGCACTTTGGATTTTGAAAGTGTGGTAATATCATTGTTGTTGATATAAACTTCGCCGGATGAAGGCAATTCATCCCTGTATATCAATTTCAGAAAACTTGATTTTCCTGATCCTGTGCTTCCAACGAGAAATACAAACTCTCCCTTTTCTATGAGTACATTAACCCCGGCAAGAGCCTGATTTCCCTTGGCATATGATAATGCTACATCTGTAAATTCTATGACTGACATATTGGTTCTATTACTCCAGAAGCCCGATTATTTCTTCTATGGTAAAAGGCTTCAGAACTATCCGTTTGATAAATTCCCCATCAAGCCTTTCCAGATCAAGGAGAGGACCCCACGACGAAGTTATTGCTATTTCAGGAAGCCCTTCAGCGCCGTTTAGAGATTTCAAAACAGGATAAGCGCCGATATCAAGTATTGCAATGTCAAATTTTTCACTGCCTGATTCAAGAATTTCCTTTAACCTGCAAGCTTCAGAGATAACCATAGATTCAACATTCAGATAGCGGAATATGCTGTTGAAAAATCCGGAAATCTGAGGATCTTTTTCGTAAACAAGAACCTTCTTGCCTGCAAATGAAGAAACATCAGGTTTTCTGAGAGGTTCATCCCTGAGTTTGAATTCAACTTTGATTAACCCGGGCTTGCAGTGAAATTTAAACTTCAGCCTGTCTGCAGTCTGATGGAGAACAAGACATCCGGGGAAATCTGCTGATGATTCTGCGTTAAGGGGAATAGAAACGCATTCGCTGCCTGTTTTTTCGTAACTTATGTCATATTCCATTTTAAGATCATTCATGCCTGATTTTACACTAATCTTTTTCGCCCCATTCTTTATCAGGCTTTCAAACAGTAATGTAAAAAACTGTTTGAGTTGAATCTTTGGGAATGGAAGCATTGGGGTTTCCGCAAAATCATATTCAAAGATCTTATCTGATGTAAGGTGCGGACAGTATGAAGGAAGCAGAATATCCATACCCTTTGCCGACTCCCTGATGACTTCAGGTATGTTCAGCTCCACCGGAGGTTCATCGTGGCTTATTTTTTTTGTGTCCTGTATAAACTTAATCCGTTCTTTGCCTGCATTGGCTGCTGAAAGAATTTCGGAAACCGAATCCCTTGTATCTTCATCTTCGGACATCATCTCGATAAGCTGGCCATAGCCTATGACGCCTGTGAAAATATTATTGAAATCGTGGGTTATACCACCTATCATCTCGCCAAGCATTTTCAGATTTTCCGCTCTTACAAGGCTGTTTTTCGTAACTTCGTTTTCAAGCCTGTATTTTTCAATTATCTGTTCTTTAATCTGCAGGTTAAGAACACTTTCGCATATAGAAGCAACATACTGGGCAAAAAGGTGGGCAGCATCGTTCTTTGCTTCTGTGGGTTTGTATGCAAGAAAAAGAAATCCGAGAAACCATTCTTTAAATTGCAGAGGAAGCAGTTCAATTTCACAATTGCATCCTTTGGCCATCATATTGAGGAAAAAGTTAAAATGTTCTTCGCTGGGGTTGAATTCGAAGGGGGTGGAACAGGTTTCATTAAAGATGGTTCTATAATTTTCATCCGGTTCTCCGGAAACATTAGGCGGGAAAAAGAATGAATTCAGATCTTCACTGTAAAGAAAAAGATCGGCCGAGACAAACATTTCCCTGTCAAGATTCTCTCTAAGCTGAATCAGCAGCTCCGATGAAGTAGCAGCAGTTCTTATTTTTTTTAGTGCGGCATTTTGCAACATATTCTGACAGCTCATTTCTTCACTCCAATATATTTAAAACAAAGCATATTTAAAGGGAATTCGTTAAGTCTCCGAATTCCCCTTTACAGTATAAAAAAGTTCCGACATGTAATTTCAGAGGTCTTTCCTACCCCCTCATTATGATGTATGTGAGATACCCCGCATACAGAAGCAGCAGGAAAACTCCTTCAAGCCTGTGCAGTTTGTACTTTGTTTCCTTCTTCTCTCCCGTAAACATAAAGAAGAACAGAAACAGGCTGATAATCATCAGAAAAACTATATCATAATTGATTCCAACGGGAACTTTCATAGGCTTGTAAACCGATGTTACGCCCAAAGCAAGGAAAATGTTAAAGACATTTGATCCTACTATATTACCTATCGATATATCGTGTTCTTTTTTAAGAGCTGCGGATAT
Source organism: Bacillota bacterium (assembly GCA_021287065.1). GTDB lineage: Bacteria > Vulcanimicrobiota > JAJTBE01 > JAJTBE01 > JAJTBE01 > JAJTBE01. The sequence continues at coordinate 7,036 of JAJTBE010000161.1, read as the reverse complement.
ACAGGCGGCAAGTTCGGGAAGGCCTGTGCCTCCGGCGATTACTGTAGCTGAAATCAGATATTCCGATACTCCCATTTTTCTGGCTACTGAAACAGCACCTTCAACAACCAGCTCTCCACCGATAACCAGACCGAGGATTCCACAGACTATCATCACAACAACTTTCCACATTGGATGCTGCTTTGCTTTTACTTCATTGGTCTCTTCGGATTTGTCGTGAATTTCTTCCCTGAATTTGATAGCAAGTTCGAAAATATAAATCATAAAAATTACAAAGAAGCAAAGCATAATCAGGCCGTCGCCTCTTGTAATCCACGGTTCGTGGTGAAAATTGTATGTGTAGTCGTTTGCTATAATGTAGAGAACCACGGCGGCAAGAAGGCCGTATGGTATTTCTTTCCACACTGTGGTATGGCTAACATGCAGAGGGACGAGAACAGATGTGATTCCGGCGATAAACAGAATATTAAAAATATTGCTGCCTATGGCATTGCCGAGGGCAATATCCGTGCTGCCTCTGGATGCAGACAACAGTCCGATTACCAGTTCAGGAACATGGGTTCCGAAGGCAACAATAGTCAGACCGATAACAAGACTTGGTATTCCGAATCTTTTAGCTATGTCGGAAGCACCTTCCACAAGCACATCCGCTCCCTTAATCAGAAAGAAAAACCCGGCAATCAGGGTAACATATAGCATGGGACCCTTAAACAGAAAAAATTCCGCCCCGGCACTGGCAGGCAAAATAACAGACAAACAATCCGGCATAGTCATCTCCCTTTTTATTTTCGTGGAAGAAGTATTTAAACCCAGTTGCCCCAAATCCTTCAGTGAATATTTTTTTCAAAAGGATTCTAAGGCTGAATATAAAATATAAATAAAAATTTTTTACAGATAAAAACAACTCTAAACCCAAATACACTAAAAGGAAGGTAAATAAATGGACACAATAGACGAAATCGGAAGAGAGAAAAAACTTGCGATTCTTGTCGGAGGCGGACCGGCTCCCGGTATTAACTCCGTAATTTCATCAGTAGTAATCGAAGCTATTGATAAAGGTTTTCAGGTCATAGGCTTCTTTGAAGGATATAAGAACCTTGCCAACGGCCAGATGGGACCCCATCAGATTCTCACCGTCAACGACATCAGCAGAATCACAACCACAGGCGGCTCATTCCTGAAGACATCACGAGTCAACCCCACCAAGAAAGTTGAATACCTTGAAAATGTAGTCAGAGTATTCAGAGTTCTCGGCATCACCCATCTGGTGAGCATCGGTGGAGACGACACTGCATTTTCAACGATGAAAGTTGCCGAACATGCTGAGAAACAGGGTTATCCCCTCAGATCAGTTCATGTTCCAAAAACAATCGACAACGATCTTCCCCTTCCGGAAGGCATACCCACATTCGGATTTGAAACAGCCAGAGCAGTTGGAACAGAGCTGGTAACAACCCTTGCTGAGGATGCACGCACAATCGGCAGATGGTTTGTCGTAGTATGTATGGGAAGAAAAGCCGGACATCTGGCTCTGGGAATCGGCAAAAGCGCAGCAGCCACACTGACACTTATTCCTGAAGAATTTGACATGCAGTGCGGCGTCAGACTTCTGGTTGACACAGTAGTAGGCGCTATGTTCAAGAGAATGAGCCTTGGCAAAAACTACGGCCTCGCTCTCATCGCAGAAGGATTTATGGAAATCCCCAACTTCTTCGAGGGAATCTTCCACATGGACGAAGTGCCCAGAGATGACCACGGCCATCCTATGCTGGCCGAAGTTGACTTTGGCAACCTCCTCAAGAGAGAAGTTCAGGATCGTCTCAAACAGTTCGGTTATGATATCAGAGTAGTCTCCAAAGACATCGGATACGAACTCCGCTGCGCTCCGCCGGTGGCATACGATGTTGAATACACCCGCAACCTCGGATATTCAGCAGTTGATTTCCTCGTAAACGGCGGCACACAGGCTCTCGTTTCAATTCAGCACGACAGATTTGTGCCCATACCCTTCAACACCCTCTTTGATCCCACAAGCGCAAAGGTGAAAGTAAGAGTAGTCAACAAGGATTCCGTATTCTACAGAATAGCCCGTGAATACATGATCCGCCTTGAGCCAGAGGATTTCCTTGATTCATCAAAACTCAAGAGACTGGCTGTTACCGCCGGCATTACCCCCGAGAGATTCAAAGAAGAGTTCTACTATGTAGTGGAAAGAGAAATGCACGACAAGGGACTGGTTGAAGCTGCTAACGAAGCGTAGTCCTGATTAGTGTTAAAATAATTAACAGGGAGCTGTCAAAATTTTTAACAGCTCCCTGTTTTTATTGTCAATTTTTTTTACACCTGATTCAGTTGTTGAAAAACCGCGGGAAAATTACTTTGCAGGTTTCTTCTCCGGCTTTTCAGCGGGTTTTTCCGTTTTTTCCAGCTTACCGCTTTTTACGGCAATGCCCATGGCTTTCAGGATTTCGCTTGCTGCTTTTCCAACTTCACTCTTTGGGTATTTTTCAGACAGTGCCTGAAAAACCATTATGTTTTCATTGCCTTTGTCAAGGCGTTTGGCATCTTCGAAATCTTTTCTGGATTCAGCGGCTTTGCCTGTTCTCAACTCGTTAAGACCTTTGTAATAAAGGGCAACGGAGTTTTCAGGAGTTTTTTTCAGAACCTTGTCAAGTTCTTCAGCAGCACCGTTATTATTTTTCTGAAGTATGTAAGAGAAAGCAAGGGTTGTATATGCCCCGGCAAAATCAGGATTCAATTCCATTGATTTTTTAAGATCAGCCTGAGCTTTTGCATAATCGCCCTTTATCAGGTAAGCCATACCTCTGTTTTCAAATGCCACTTCGCTTTCGGGTCCAAGTTCGATAGCTTTGTTGAAATCCACCATAGCCTTTTCCATATCCCCGTCAAGGGCGTGGGCCATGCCTCTGCTGCTGTAAAGTGAATAGAATTCCTTGATATATTTCATCACTTTATCCAGATCAGCTATAGCTTCCTTATACTTGCCAAGATGGATGTAAGCCTGGCCTCTGTAGATGTAGTTCTGATTTGCATTTACTTCCACATCGAGGGATTTTGTAAAATACTTAACAGCTTCTTCATACTGGCCGTCGTGATAGTAGCAGCTTCCGAGGAGCATAAGCAGCATCGAATGATTGGGGTCTTTCTGAAGAGCTTCCTCACAGAGTTTTTTACCTGTCACATAATCTTCGTTGTCAAGGACTTTGTTAATCTCTTTCAGATAATCTCCGGTAGTCTTAGTGCCGGCTCCTTCGGGCAGTGCGTCCGAATCATCGGATTTACTCTGGGCAGCAGCAGGAGTGCTTTTTGCCTCCGCATTTGATGTGCCGGATTTACCAAGGCAGCCTGCAGCTAAAAATCCGAGTGCAAGTATCATTATTGTATAAAAAACAATTTTTTTCACTGAAATTGCCTCCGCCATTTTAATTGGTTTATTCTACCATATTACAATAAAAAAACAAATACGGCAATTATAATAGATGTTAACATGTTTGTAACCTTTTTTTCTTGCAAATGACTGCATGAATTTGATAATATGTTAGGTGACAAGTTAATTTTCAGGGAGGAATGGTTGATGAATATTTCCGATAATATTCGCGTAAATGCCAATATGACTGCACCCCAGGGTCTTTCAGCACCAAAGAAAGCCCAGCAGGAAAAAGCAGTTATTGATACAGGCGATGTTTTTCAAGCTGCACAGCAATTAAATGATCAGGGTATGGCAGAAATAGCCAGAGGAACAGATTTAAAGAACGCCGGACAGGCTCTCCAGAAAGACGGAGCAGAAAAGACCCTCAAAGGACAGGCAACCCAGTTTGAAGGCGAAATGCAGAAAGCAGCCGGAGAACTTCAGGAGCAGGTCGGAACCCTCCTTGAACAGGGTGGACATGAAACACTGGCAGAGGGACTCACCAACGAATCAGCAGGACATGCAAAAGAACAGAAGGGCATTCAGGATTTTAACGCCGGAATCATAGCCGACGGCAAAGCAGCAAACCAGAAAGAAGCTGCAAAGCATAAAGTATGCCACGGACTTAAAGCTGAAGGCTCAGCAATCAAAAGAGAAAAAGCAGGCACTGCAGCATTCAATGATGGAATGCTTATGAGCGATCAGGGAATTATTGCACAGGGCCAGGGCATTGAAACAATCGAAAAGAATCTCGGACTCGAAAAAGTAGCCCACAACTCCCTCAACGAAGGTCTTACCGGAATGAAAAACGGCCTTCTGACCACCGGACTGGGAGATTTTTATATGGAAAGATCAGAACAGAGATACCATAAAGCTTCAGTTATGGAAAACGAAGCCCGCCAGATGGAAACAGAAGCTTCAAAACTGGACACCAATGCACAGCATAAGCTGGATAAAGCAGCCAAGAAGGAAGAAAAAGCAGCTCAGAAAGAAGCTAAAGCCAACACAATGCTCGGCGAATCAGCCGTAAAAGACGCTTCAAGCATCGTTCACAACGAGAAAAGCTCAAATTCCAGCAAACTGGCAGAACTTCTGAAAAAGAAAGCTGAAATCGACGCACAGGCCGGAGGCGAACTGCTCAACATCGGTTCATTCCTCGGCGAAGGCGTTTCAACCCTTGCAGAAGGAAAACTTTCATCAGAGGTCGGCGATCTCAGAACAGCAGAATCAAAGATCGCATCAAGCCGTTCATCAGCGGAAAAAGCAGAATCATCAATGCTCAAAGGCGAAGCAGGCGAACTGAAAGCCGAAGCCGCAGAACTCAGAGCGGAAGCAGCAGCCCTTAAAGCTGAAGCTCAGCAGATGAAGGAGAAAGCGGCAGGCCTCAGAGACGGCGCAGCCAAAAAGTTTGATACATCATCAACAATCAAAGCTGCAGCTCTTGAAGACGAAACCAAAGGCAAAGAAGCTCTCAAACGGGGCGAAGACGAAAAAGCTATGGCTTCAATGGTTCTTCAGGTCGGCGAACAACTCGACGAACTGGCTCTCAACGGTCAGAAGAGCGGTATGGGTCAGGTTCTCACCGGCATCGATGCTCAGGAAACCGGACTTGCTTCAAAACGCGCAGGCTTCGACGAAATGAAAACTGCTCTTAAAGGCGAATCAAACGCAGTTAAGAAACAGAGAGAAGGCATTGCAGAGTTCGCAAAAGGCTCAGCTCAAACCGAAGAAGCTTTTGCAAACAAACAGACAGCCTTCCAGGCTATCAAGGAAGGAAGCGCACAGGAAGCAGAAGGCGTATTCACTCAGAAACTGGGTAAAGAAGCTATCGCAACCGGCGACGCAACAGTTCACGAAGGCCTCACCAATCAGGCAGAAGGCGACAAGCTCATTAAACAGGGCGACGCACTTCAGCAGGAAGGTGCTTCAACAGTTCAAAAAGGCAGCGAAATGGAACACGCAGGCGAAGTTATCGCACAGAAAGGCAAATCATACACCGATCTGGCAGGCGAAATGGGCTTCATCAGCAAGTAAGATAATCAGGAAACTGATAAGATATACAAAGAGCTTCCCTCAATGGGAAGCTCTTTTTTGTTATTAAAACGATAGGTTGGGGAGAATGCCACTGAATTAAAAAAACTCTGATTTTCCCGCCTGATGTTTTTGTTTTTCAGGGAAGGAGGTGCGGAGGGAGCTTTTTTTAAAAAAGTTTTCTCAGGGAGCTGAGCCAGCCGGCAGTCGCTGGCCGGGCTTGTGATTATTGGTTTGCTGGCGCTTAGCGATTGGTTGTGGGACCCGGGGACAGGCGGGACGCCTGCGATCCGGCAGTCGCTGGCCGGGTTTGTGGTTATTTGGCTTGCTGGCGGTTGGCAGTTGGTTGTGGGATCCGGGGACAGGCGGGACGCCTGCGATCCGGCAGTCGCTGGCCGGGTTTGTGATTATTGGGTTTGCTGGTGGTTGGCGGTTGGTTGTGGGACCCGGGGACAGGCGGGACGCCTGCGATCCGGCAGTCGCTGGCCGGGCTTGTGATTATTGGTTTGCTGGCGGTTGGCGGTTGGTTTGGGGACCCGGGGACAGGCGGGACGCCTGCGATCCGGCAGTCGCTGGCCGGGCTTGTGATTATTGGGTTTGCTGGCGGTTGGCGGTTGGTTTGAGGACCCGGGGACAGGCGGGACGCCTGCGATCCGGCAGTTGTTGGCTGAGGGAAGGCATAATACTGGAAAATCGGAACATTCATTCAGGTAATTCACCGCAAATCCTCATATTTTCTGTGAGTCTGATAATCCAGTCCATTCTTGATTATGGTTTTTTTACCGGGTTCTTCCCAGACAGCCCAAAGCGAATCATTATCAAAATCTTCAAGTTTTTCTTCGATTAATTTCTTTTCTGCAAAATTGTATATGAAAACATGTGTAATTCCGTCCTTTTCACCTGAAAAGAGTAATCGTTTTCCATCGGTAGAAATTGTGCCATTTCTGAAATTACTTACGGAATCCGGTAATTCAAGTCTGTATAATAAGTCGTGGGGTATACCCGGCAATACTGTGCTATTTATAAAAATTCCCCGTCCACAGGTTATTACAATTCCATTATCCATCCATTCCAAATCAGGATTGAAAATTTCGGAAAAATTCGGTGATTCATAGACTTTTTCAACTCTTCCCGTTTTTACATCAACAATGTAGAACCCAGGGCAGTATTCCTTTTTAGGTGATCCTGCAAACAGAAGTTTCTTTCCATCAGGAGACCATACTTTATGAGGAATTCTGATTCCCTTTCCCGCTTCTTTCCGGTAAATGGGAAAACCTGTAAAGAGCAGTTTTGGAAGTGAACTCTTTTTAATTAAATCCGGAAGGCAGAATTCAAGATAAACTCTGTTCAGCGTCAATAAATCAGGCGCATGGAAGGGATATGAGCTTGTTTTGACGGGAGTAACATTGATGAACTGTTTATAGTAAGTCTCATAGAATTTTTCCAGAGTTCCAACTTTCTTTTTATGTCCGGATGTAGCGCATTCTGCTCTCATTTCCATTAAATATAATTCTTTATTCTTCATTATTTTGTTAATATCTTCAAGGATTAAATACTTTACCTGAGGGTCGGGCA
>JAJTBE010000151.1 GCA_021287065.1 Bacillota bacterium | reverse complement strand
ACTTTTTATGTGACGGCAGGGCAGAAAACCTTCTGGATGAAAGAATACCAGCTTATAAGTGTGAACTACTTGATACAGCTTCGGAATTTATTAACAGTGATTTTGAAAAAATGCTTGATATTGAGAGGGGCAATGCTGATTGAAAGATTTAAAAAAGGTTTTTGGAGATAACTGGATACACAAGGAAGGCAAAATTACAAAACTGGTTTGTAAAGAGAAAAACAGCTCTTATACTTTTATTAACAATGGAAAATACCACATAGTAAGTTACAAAGTTGATGAAGGACTTGTTTCCGAAGGAAAAAGATGCGATTATCTCTTTGGCTTAAATGAACCGGAGATGATCTATTTCATAGAATTAAAAGGCTGCGATTTAAATAATGCTGCTCTTCAGCTGAGTGAAACAATAAAGAGGTTTAGCCACAAAATCTCAGGCTGGAAATTGAACGCAAGAGCGGTCGTTTCAAAAGTCTCCTATCCAGGAGTTATGCCGTCGCAGGTCCTTCGTTTGAAGAGAGAGCTTGCTTCCAGAGGAGGAAACTTTGAGATTAAATGCAAATCTCTGATAGAAGAAGCAAAATAGCAGTTTCATGATTTTTTATAATACTACTAACCTAAAGAGGTTTTCTGAAAATATTGAAGCTTGAAAAAATATTTTTCAGAAGGCTTTTTTTTATGCATAAAGAACTGTTATAATAGAAAAGTATATAGAAAAAACCGCATAAAATTCAGGTTTTCAAGGGGTGGGGCTAAACGAAATCGGCAGCATGGCGATTGGGGAAATGCTGCAATATGTTGTGTATGATCAGGTTAATTACTGAAAGGGGGTCCTTCATGAAAATCCTCGTAGCTGAAGATGATTTTAGCAGCCAGATTCTGATGGAAGAACTTCTCCTTCCTTTTGGACAGGTGAAAATTGCCGGTAATGGTATTGAAGCTGTTGACGCTTTTAAAAATTACCACTCTGCAAAGACTCCTTTTGATATTGTATTTCTGGATATTATGATGCCCCGTATGGATGGTTATGATACTCTGGCTCAGATCAGAAAAATCGAAAAAGATGCTCTGATTCCCTTTGAAGACCGTGTCGTAGTTGTAATGCTCACAACGCTTCATTCTCAGGACAGTATTACCAAATCCGTTTATGAAGGGTGCGACTGGTATATTCCAAAACCCATCAGAAAAGAAACTCTTTACGGAGTTTTGGAAAAAATAGCCAAATCAGAAGAAAATAAAGACATCTTTGGGGAAATCAAAAAAATTCTGTACAATTCGAACGCCTGATTGTTTGCACAACCACTCAGTGGACTTTACTATTTTTTTCATTTAAATTCTGTTGCTGCAGGAGAATGATACTGCAGCTATGATGCAGATTTTAGTTGACTTTGAATAAGAAGCATAGCTGAAGCAGTTTGTTTTGCCGCTATATCTCCCTTTTGCAGTAATCCCGATGCTGTTATTTGACTGTATCGCCAGTTTTTACCACAAAAACGACTGGGGATTTCAAAATCCAAAAGAAATACCTCAAGGAGGGTGATCTTTTGATTGGCAGGAAACAGCCCGGAGAATTTCAGAAAATTATTTCCGCAAGGTTCTCAATTATAATTCTGATGGTGTTTTTAGCTGTTATCTCTGTCTTTATCATAGTCAGAAGAGCCGACAGAGACCTTCGCAGTTCCATGCTTCAGCAGGCAAGACTTGTGACTCAGGGAGTTCACATTGAGAACATAAAGGAACTCAGTGGATCACAGACAGATTTGGAAAAGCAGGAATACAGACAGTTAAAGGAATATCTTGCTGCAGTCCGCTCGGCAAACCCGCAGAGCCGTTTTGTTTATCTGCTGGGGAGGCGTCAGAATAATACCGTGTTTTTCTATGTTGACAGTGAGCAGAAAGATTCTGTGGGATATTCCCCCCCCGGACAAACTTATGAGGAAGCTCCTGCAGTTTTTCAGAAAGTATTTGATACGAAAACCGGAACTGTTGAAGGACCTATTTCCGATAGATGGGGGACATGGGTTACAGCTCTGGTTCCTGTAACAGATAAAATAAACGGTAATGTTGTCGCTGTTCTTGCCATGGATATGGATGCCCGCTACTGGAAGTGGGATATTGCAGCCAATTCTGCTTTGCCTGCGGGTTTGACTTTGGTTGTTCTTATTTGCTTTTCAGTGCTTTTTGTTTTTATTCGATGTGATAATAAAGAAAAAACCGGTAATCATGAGCATGTCCCTCCAAAGCCGGTTATTAACCGTCTGCTTCCTCCTCTTGCCGCTATTGTTATAATTCTTGTGGGAGGAGCCGGCCTGCTTCTCTGGCAGCAGCATACAACACAACTTGCAGCAGATTTGGAACGCATAACAAACGATACGAAAAAGAATCTTTATGATTCCATTGATCTTCAGATAGAAAAATTAATTATTGTTTCAGAACCCCTTGCAAATAATACAGGTATTCAGGAAGCTCTGGGCAGGGGAGATAAAGCAGCTCTTAACTCCATTGCAAAACCGGAATTTGAAAAACTTATCCGGAAATACGGACTTTCCCAGCTTAATATAGTTGACGCCCGATACAATCATTTGCTGATTATCAACTCGCCAAAGGCAAATAACAGTTCCGACAGTGTGTTTATTGAAGATGAACATATTGGCAAAGCAACATCAGGTATTATTGTCAGGCCTCCTGATGTTCTGGCGCTTAAAGTATTGTATCCCATAAATAAGGATGGCGTCGTTGTGGGATATGTGGAAATGATAAAGGATATCAACGATATTATTCAACCTTTATCTTCGATGTCAGGCAATCAGATTGCTCTGGTTATTCGTAAGGATTACCTTGAAAAGGTCAATAAAAAAGAAAATCTGGCTCTTCTTGAGAAAAATCAGGACTGGAACCAGCTTTCAAACTGTGTGGTTACATACTCATCCATGGGACATCTCCCTGAGGAGTTTTATACTCTCGCTGACAGTTACGGTCATAATCCCACATACGGACAGAGTAATCAGGAGTTTGCCATTAATGGAAAAGACTGGCAGGTTTCAGGAGTTTCCCTCACCGATTCATCAGGCAGGGAAATAGGCGCCCTGATAATTATCCACGACATAACCAGAGAAAATGCAGGTTTTACAAGACTCACCGCAGTCAGTGGTGCAGCGGGGCTGGTTGTGATAACCCTGCTTCTTGCCATAATCTTCGTTCTTCTGAAAAATACGGATCGGAGAATCCGGAATCAGCAGTCCGAATTGTACGAAAACCACCAACATCTTACTGCCACCCTTCGCTCTATTGGCGATGGGGTAATTGCCTGTGATGCCGGTGGAAAGGTGTCGAGCCTTAATATTGTTGCGGAAAAACTAACCGGCTGGAATTCTGAAGAAGCAATAGGTAAAACTATCGATGAAATCTATCATATCATCGATAATGAAACAAGGGAAAAAGTGGAAAGCCCCTGTAGCCAGACGCGCACCGAAGGTGTTGTTATAAGCGGTTCAAACCATATCATTCTTGTTTCAAAAGACAAAAAGGAATATCAGATTTCCAACAGTTGCGCACCAATACATAACTCTCTGGGGGAAATCTCAGGAGCAGTTCTTGTTTTCAGGGATGTTACCGAGGAATACAGACAGAAGCAGCTCCTGAAAGAAAGTGAATTCTCCTACCGTAATCAGTTTATGAAAAATTCGGCAGTGATGCTGCTGATGGATCCTGATAATGGCAATATTGTGGATGTGAATGAATCAGCCGTAGATTTCTATGGTCATTCCCGGGAAAAATTGATTACCATGAACATTATGGGTATCAATACACTTCCCGAAGATGAAGTTAAAAGAGCTTTGTTGTCTATTCCCGAGAAAAAAGGAAAAAGATTTGTCTTTAAACACCGGATGTCCAATGGCTCAATAAGGGATGTTGAAGTATTTTCCAGTAAAATCAGATTTGGTGAAAAAACTGTCGTCCATTCCATCATTTTTGATATAACCGAAAGAAAACAGGCTGAACAGGCTCTCAGGGAAAGTGAAACCCTGCAGCGCATACTGCTGGATAATATGCCTGTGGGTGTTGCTATCGTAGATCCGGTTACAAGGTTAATCGAAAGAATAAACAACCATGTTGCAGTACTCTTCGGGGGACCTGCTTCCCATCTTATCGGTCATAAATGCCATTTGCTGATGTGTCCTGCTGAAGAAGGAGCCTGTCCCGTATGTGATTTGGGACAGATTGTGGATAATTCCGACAGAGTGCTGCTTCGTGCAGACGGCGGCAGAGTTCCCATACTCAAAACAGTCAAGCGGATTATTCTAAACGGTGAGGAAAAGCTTCTCGAATGCTTTGTTGATGTGTCTGATCGGCAGCGGGTTGAGGAAGCATTAAGGGAAAGCGAAATCAATTTCCGTAACTTCTTCGAATCCATCACCGATATCATAGTTGTTGGAAAACCTGATGGACAGATTGTATTCACAAATAAAACCACTGAAGCAAAACTCGGTTACACACGGGAAGAATTAGCGTCTATGCATATATTGGATCTTCACCCTAAAAATAAACGAAAGGAAGCTGAAGAAATATTTGCCGCTATGTTCCGGGGAGAACTTCATGTCTGTCCCCTTCCCCTGCAAAACAGAAACGGAAGCCTTGTTCCGGTTGAAACCAGAGTCTGGTTTGGCAAATGGAACGGCGAAAACTGCGTCTTTGGCATTTGCAAGGATCTTACCTCAGAACAGGAAGCTATACAGCGTTTCGAAAAACTTTTCCGCTACAATCCCGCTTTGATGGCACTTTCCGTTTTACCGGAAAGGACTTTTACAGATGTCAATAATGCATTTCTTGATAATCTTGGTTACTCAAGAGCAGATGTAATTGGAAAAACATCAATTGAAATCGGCTTGTTTGCAGACCCTGAAGAAAATGAGCAAATTGTAAAAATTCTTCTCGAAAAAGGACATGTCAACGACCTTGAAATTCACCTGCGACGCAAAGACGGCAGCGTTCTTGACGGACTATACTCCGGTGACAGGATTAGCAGTCAGGGCAAAATGTATTTCCTCAGCGTTCTTATTGATATTACCGATAGAAAAGCTGCCGACAGGAAGCTTGTTCTTGAGAGGCAGCGCCTTGCCAATGTTATCGAGGGAACAAATGCCGGAACCTGGTCGTGGAATGTTCAGACAGGCGAAACTGTGTTTAATGAGAGATGGGCGCAGATTTCCGGTTACAGTCTCGATGAGCTGAGCCCCATAAGTATCAAAACCTGGGAAAAACTTACACATCCTGATGATCTCCACAAATCAGGTTATCTACTCGAAAAGCATTTTAAAGGTGAATTGCCCTATTATGAATGCGAGTGCAGAATGAAGCACAAAAACGGCCATTGGGTGTGGATACTCAACAGAGGCCGTGTAATAGACCGGACTGAAGACGGCAAACCTCTGATGATGTTTGGAACACAAACTGATATATCATACTCCAAAAAGGTGGAGGAAGATCTTATCAGCACAATCAGAAAACTCGAAGATGCAACATTAAGAGCCAATAAAATGGCAAAGAAAGCAAATATGGCAACTATTGCAAAGAGCGAATTTCTTGCCAATATGAGCCACGAAATAAGAACTCCTCTGAACGGCGTGATTGGTATGACAGGCTTGCTTCTTGATACTGAAATGACTAACGAGCAGAGAAGATACTCGGAAATAGTCCGTAACAGCGGCGAATCATTGCTCGCACTCATAAATGATATTCTCGATTTCTCGAAAATCGAGGCAAAGAAGCTTGAATTGGAAATACTTGATTTCGATCTTTCCGAACTCCTTGATGATTTTGCCGCCGGTTTTGCTATGAGGGCAAATGAAAAGGGAATTGAACTTCTCAGCGTTACCGATTCCGACATACCATGGCTTCTCAGGGGAGATCCGGGCAGACTCCGGCAGATTCTTACTAATCTTGTGGGAAATGCAATCAAGTTTACGGAATCAGGAGAAGTAATCGTCAGGGTGTCTGTGGAATCAGAGTCCGATGAAGATGTACTCCTTCGTTTTTCCGTAAGGGATACTGGAATTGGCATACCTCAGGACAAAATTAATCTCCTTTTTGAAAAATTCAGCCAGGTTGATGCCTCAACTACCAGACAATATGGAGGTACAGGCCTTGGCCTTGCCATTTCAAGACAACTTACCGAAATAATGGGCGGAAGAATCGGTGTTATAAGCCAGAAAGGAAAAGGGTCCGAATTCTGGTTTACCGTGCGTCTTGAAAAACAGATTGGCGGCGGAAGAATTAAACTTTCACCTCCTGTTGAATTAAGAGGAATCAGAGTGCTCATAGCTGATGATAATGCCACAAGCCGGGAGATACTTTCGAAAAGAATGAAGTCGTGGGAAATGGAACCCTTTGAAGCAGAAACCGGAGAGCTTGCCATTAAATACCTCAGGGAAGCTTCCATCAATAACAAACCTTTCCATATGGCTGTTATTGATATGCAAATGCCGGGCATGGATGGTGAAACCCTATGCCGTGCCATCAAATCTGACAGCATGATTTCAAGCACCAAAATGGTTATGCTTACATCCCTTGGTATGAGGGGGAACACAAGGTTGTTCCGGGAAATGGGTTTTTCTGCGTGCACCACTAAACCGGTCAGGCATCAGGAGCTGAAAAACATACTATCTATGGCTCTCAACGAAGGAATCGGAGATGATCTTAAACTGATGACACTAACAAAGCGAAAAACAAATGAAGAGCAAATCAACAAATTTGCCGACAGAAAAATTCATATACTTGTTACTGAGGACAATCCCACCAACCAGCTTGTTGCTCTTGGCATTCTCAAAAAACTGGGCTTGCGTGCCAATGCAGTAGCCAACGGCGAAGAAGCTGTAAAAGCCCTTGAATCCATATCCTATGACCTTGTATTTATGGATGTGCAAATGCCTGTTATGGATGGGTTTGAAGCGACAAAAAAAATCCGCAGTCCTGAATCAACGGTCCGCAACCATCATGTGCCGATTATTGCTATGACTGCTTATGCACTCAAGGATGACAGAAGAAAATGTATCGATGCCGGCATGAATGACTATATCACCAAGCCTGTGGATCCAAAAGATATTTCCAGAATGATTGAAAAATGGGTTCCAGTGATTGTGCCTGAAATTAATAAGCCAGAAAAAGATACTTACCTGGAAAAACAGGACAAAAATGGTTTAAATGGGTCAAATGGGTCGGGCAATATTTTCGATATTCAGGGAATGCTCGAACGTCTAATGGGTGATGAAAAACTGGCGAGAAAGGTTGTCAGCGTAATTCTTGCTGATATTCCAAACAAAATTTCAACCTTGAGAAAATCTCTTTTTGAAAAGGGAGATATCAGGGAATCTTTACTCTATGCACATACTGTAAAAGGAGCAGCAGCCAATGCCGGAGGTGAATATGTCCGCTCTGTTGCCGGTGATATCGAAACAGCACTGAGAAACGGAGACATTAATACAGCCAAGGCAAATATGCAGAATCTCGAAGCTCAGTTCGAAATCTTCAGAAATGAGGTTGTAAGTTATCTGAATAAAACTCCTGCCTGAGATACTATATAAAAAAATACTGTTTAATAGTGTTTCGGAAATGGAAAGATAATTAAATTTAAGTATATGGCATAATTCCCTATAGTTCAAACTTTTCCACCGTTACAATTAATTCCCAGGAATAACAGACAAGCAGCATTTGTGGCCCGGGACAATGAATTTTTTTCATTATCCCGACATGCTCAAATAAAATAAGGAGGTTCCTGTGAGAATACTTGTTGCTGAAGATGATCTTAGCAGTCAGATCCTGATGGAAGAACTTTTGCTTCCCCTCGGAAATGTGCAGGTTGTTTCCAACGGCAAAGAAGCGGTAAATGCTTTTGTCAAAAGCAGAGAAGAACAGAAACCTTATGACATCATTTTCCTTGATATCATGATGCCGAAAATGGATGGTTATGAGGCTCTCGAATGTATCAGAGAAATAGAAAAACAGGCAAGCGTCCCATTTGAAAAACGTAGTATTGTTATCATGCTCACAATACTGCATTCTCAGGAAAGTATTACCAAATCTGTGTATGAAGGGTGCGACTGGTATATTCCAAAACCAATAAGAAAAGAGACTCTTTTTAGTGTTCTGGATAAAATAAGCAAATCGGACCCGGATAGAAATATTTTTGGCGAGGTCAAAAGTATTCTCTATAAATCAGCTTAGACAAAGTATTTATATGGCAACAATCTCTGCCACGAAATGACAGTATGTGAGTGTTTGAAGGTTTTTATGTGAAGGGCTGTGTTTTGACGGGAACCTTTAAATGCTAAAGATTCGAAAACAGGAAGGGTTGCCGGGTTTTTTAGCTACCCGGTCCTGTTTGAGGATTAACTTCTGTACAGGATAAAACAGGATAGGCACTACAATGGGAACTATTGGGCATTGTTCCTGTTTGTTTTGCCTTTGTTAGACAATCAGGGGCGTCTTAAAGCCTGGATGAGCTTAGTTGTTGTATGGTTGTGTGAAGAACCCCGGGGGTATTAATTCCTGCGGTTCTTCCGGTTATTTCCTGCAACCTGCCTCAGGCTTCCGGAATAACTCTGGCAAGGAGCAATTCTCTTGAAGGACAATAAGCAGCAAACAAAAAGGGACAGAACGGTATTAGGGAAATATCTGGTTCTGATAGTAATTTTAGCAGCCATACCGGTTTCCATATGGGGGCTTATGGTAAGGTCTGATATCGAAAAACGTGATGCCCTGCTTCAGCAGGCAAGACTTATTGCACAAGCTGTCAATGTCGAAAATATCGAAAGTCTGACCGGTACTGATGCAGATATAGAAAATTACGGATATCAGAAATTGAAAGAGTATTTTACTGCTGTCCATGCTACAAATCCTCAAAGTCGCTTTGTTTATTTAATGGGCAGAAAAAAAGATAATACCGTGTTTTTCTATGTCGATAGCGAACCTGAAGGTTCAACCGGATATTCTCCGCCCGGACAGGTCTATACTGAAGCTCCTCAGGCATTCCGCGATATCTTTGATACACAGAGGTGGAGTGTTGAAGGCCCTGTTTCCGACAGATGGGGCAAATGGGTAACAGCCCTTGTCCCCATAACAGGTAAAAATTCAAACAAAGTTATTGCTGTTCTTGCTATAGATATAGACGCCAGAAACTGGCAGTGGGATACAGCCGCAAAAGTAGCTCTCCCCGTAGGCTTGATTCTTATTATCCTGATTAGTCTTACTACTTTTGTGTTTTCTTCAAGAAAAGAAAAGAAGAACGAAACAGAAGATAATATTACCCAATCTCCCCAGCCTGTGATGTATAAACTTTTGCCCCCTCTTGCGGCTATAGTGGTTATACTTGTGGGCGGAAGCGGAGTTCTTCTCTGGCAGCAGCACCATCAGCAGC
Organism: Bacillota bacterium; assembly: GCA_021287065.1. GTDB lineage: Bacteria > Vulcanimicrobiota > JAJTBE01 > JAJTBE01 > JAJTBE01 > JAJTBE01. The sequence continues at coordinate 6,440 of JAJTBE010000151.1, read as the reverse complement.
TTGCTGTGGATTTCGAACACATAACTTCAGAAACCCGTAGAAGCCTCTATGTTGCACTCGACCAGAAGATTGATGAGCTGGTCGATTCTACTGAATTTCTTGTTTTAGACCCGGAAGTTCAGGAAGCAATTCAAACTGACAACATTGATCTCCTCAAACAAAAATCACAGGCAGTTTATGATAACCTTGCAAAGAAGAAGGGCCTTACACAATTTAATTATATCGATAAGGATCAGCTCTGTGTCCTGAGAATGAATGAACCCGGAAGGCGTGGAGATAAACTTAACGACTATGCTATTAAAAAAGCAATAATAACCGGAAAGGTTACTTCTGATGTCGAAGCTGAACCTAATGGAGAAATGACCATAGGGGTAATAATTCCGGTTCGTAAAAATGGCAATTTAGTCGGACTCATCGAATTGAATAAGGGAATCAACGATGTTTTTCAGTCTCTGCATGCAAAATCAAATATGCAGATAGCTATTATAGTCAGAAAAGACTTTATGGAAAAACTCAGCAAAGAGGAAAATCAGGAAAGTCTTCAGCTTCCGAGGGAAAAAGACATTCTCAGACATTGTGTTGTAAGTTATTATTCAAACGGCACTCTTCCTGAAATCTTTTTGCCCCTCGCAGATTACTACGGATCCAACCAGACCTATGGAAAAAACAACCATGAACTTTCTGTCAACGGCAGAGACTGGCAGGTCCAGGGTATTACTTTAACTGACGCTGCAGGAACAGAACTTGGCGCATTGGTTGCCATCCGGGATATTACCGTGGAGAATGCAGCATTTACAAGATTAACCACAGTTGTTGGAATAACAGGCATTGTTTTGACGGCATTCCTTCTTGGCGTAATTTTCATACTCCTTAAACGCACTGATCAGAGAATACTTGAACAGCAGACAAAACTCTATGAAAATCATGAACATCTTTCTGCTACACTTCGTTCCATTGGTGATGGTGTGATAACCTGCAATTCAGAAGGCAGAATCGAGAGCCTTAATGCCGCAGCAGAATCATTGACCGGATGGAGCTGTCAGGAAGCCAGAGGCCTCCTTCTCGATGAAGTGTATAATATTATTGATAATCAGACCCGGGAAAAAGCTGCAAACCCCTTCAGGCAGACAATCAGCAGCGATGCTTCCATAAATCTGAGCAACCATATTATTCTGGTTTCGAAAGATGGCAAAGAGTTTCAGGTTGCCAACAGCTGCTCCCCCATACATAATACTGAGGGAAAAGTTACAGGCGCAGTTCTGGTATTTCGTGATGTTACTGAAGAATACCGGCAGAAAAAACTTCTTAAAGAAAGTGAGCAGTCATATCGGAATCAATTTGCACACAACAGTGCTGTTATGCTTCTTATCAATCCTGAAGACTGTTCGATCATTGATGCAAACGAATCCGCTGCCAAGTTCTTTGGTTACGGCAGACCACAGTTGAGCGAAATGAAGATAACCGATTTCAACAGACTCAACGCTGAAGAAGTAGCACAGGTGCTGAACTCCATTACCGACGAAAAAGGAAAACGGTTCCAGTTTAAGTATAAAGTGGCAGGTGATTCGATAAAAGATGTGGATGTTTCCCTCAGCAGAATCAGGTTCGGAGGGAAAACCATAATCCACTCCATTATATTTGATATCACCGAACGCATGAAAGCAGAAAATGCTTTGAAAGAAAGCGAAGCTGTACAGCGCATACTTCTCGACAATATGCCCGTTGGCGTCGTCATAATGGATCCTGTAAGTAAGGTGATCGAACAGGTGAACAGACATGTAGCCAATATGTTTGGCAGCACAGTTGACCACCTTATCGGAAAACAATGCCACTCATTGCTATGCCCTGCAAGTCATGGAGCCTGTCCTGTTTGTGATCTGGGCCAGATAGTGGACAACGCCGACCGTGAAATGCTAAGAGTGGACGGAAGCCGAATTCCCATAATCAAAACCGTGAAATGGATTGTACTCAATGGAGAGAAAAAACTCCTCGAATGCTTCGTGGATGTTTCCGAACGCAAGAGAGCAGAAGAGGCTCTGCGGGAAAGTGAGATTAATTTCCGCAACTTCTTCGAATCAATGAATGATATAATTCTCGTCTGTAAACCTGACGGGCAGATTATGTTCTCCAACGAAAAAGCCAACGAAAAACTGGGATATGTCAAAGGTGAACTCAGTAAGGTGCATGTTCAGGAACTGCTTCCTTCAGATAATCAGGAAGAAGCTGAAGCAACGATTCGTTGTATGCTGAACGGCGAGAAAACATCATACACCCATAACTTTGCACGCAAAGATGGAACTCACATCCCTGTTGAATCCAGAGTATGGGCTGGCAGATGGAACGGAGAAAACTGTGTGTTCGGCATCTCCAAAGACCTGACTGCAGAACAGGAAGCCAGACAGCGTTTCGAAAGACTGTTCCGCAATAATCCTGCGCTTATGACCCTTATTAATGTATCAAACAGACAATTTGTGGATGTTAATGATACATTCCTCAAAACAATGGGATATTCAAGGAGCGAAGTTATTGGTTGTGCACTTGACAATATCAAAATGTTTGATAACGATGAAGTATTAAGTGTTTTTGCAGAAAAAATAATGTCAAAAGGCAAAATAAGCGACACTGAAATACAGGTAATCCGTAAAGACGGCGCACCAATAAATGGTCTGTTTTCCGCAGAAATCATCAACAGTCAGGGAGAACAGTATGTCCTTACCGTTATGATTGATATAACCGACAGAAAAGCCGCCGAGGAAAAACTGGCTCTCGAAAGGCAGCGTCTGTCAAATGTAATCGAAGGAACAAACGCCGGTACCTGGATATGGAATATTCAGACAGGTGAAACCACCTTTAATGAGAGATGGGCGCATATAGTCGGCTATACTCTTGAAGAACTGGCGCCTGTAAACTACCGGACATGGGAATCTCTTACCCATCCCGAAGATCTGAAGAGATCCAATGAACTGCTTAAAAAGCATTTCAGGGGAGAAATTCCCTATTATGACTGCGACTGCAGAATGCTTCATAAAGAAGGCTACTGGGTCTGGGTTCAGGACAGAGGAAGAGTTATTACCTGGACGGAAGATGGAAAACCTCTGATGATGTTTGGAACCCATACGGATATTTCATATGCCAAGAGAGTCGAGGAAGACCTGATGAAAACTATCAGAAAACTCGAAGATGCAACCAAACGGGCTAACGAAATGGCGGAAAAAGCCAATATGGCTACATTTGCCAAAAGTGAATTTCTTGCCAATATGAGCCACGAAATCCGCACTCCTCTCAATGGCGTTATTGGTATGACAGGATTGCTCCTTGATACCGAAATGACCCCGGAACAGAGAAGATATGCGGAAATTGTCCGTAACAGCGGCGAATCGCTTCTTGCCCTGATTAATGATATTCTCGACTTCTCCAAAATCGAAGCAAGAAAACTCGAACTGGAAATGCTCGATTTCGACCTTTCTGATCTCCTTGATGATTTTGCCGCAAGTTTTGCTATGCGGGCAAATGAAAAAGGTATCGAACTCCTGTGTGTAACTGATTCGGAAATCCCGTCGCTCCTGAAGGGAGATCCCGGAAGACTAAGACAGATACTCACAAACCTTGTCGGAAACGCCATCAAATTTACAGAATCCGGCGAAGTTGTGGTAAGAGCAATGCTTGAAGCTGAAACCGAGAACGATGTGTTACTACGGTTCTCAGTCAGAGATACCGGCATAGGCATTCCGGATAACAAAATCGGACTACTCTTCGAAAAGTTCAGCCAGGTTGATGCTTCCACTACAAGGCAATACGGCGGAACAGGCTTAGGCCTCGCTATTTCAAGACAACTTGCGGAGATTATGGGAGGCAGAATCGGCGTTATCAGCCAGAAAGGCAGAGGCTCCGAATTCTGGTTCACAGTCAGAATCAACAAACAGGTCGGCGGAGGCAGAATCAAGGCAACTCCGCCTGTCGAACTCAGAGGCATAAGAGTCCTTATAGCAGATGATAATGCAACCAGCAGGGAAATTCTTGCAAAAAGAATGATAGCTTGGGAAATGCACCCCGTTGAAGTCGAAAATGGTGAAGAAGCACTCATTGCATTGCATAAAGCTATGGATGAAAATAATCCATTCAAAATTGCTGTGCTTGATATGCAAATGCCCGGCATGGACGGCGAAACTCTCTGTAAAGCTATTAAAGCTGATAAAAGAATCGCCGATACCAGACTGGTTATGCTTACATCCCTTGGAACCCGCGGCAACGCCCAGCGCTTCCGGGAACTGGGATTTTCGGCATTTACCACAAAACCGGTCCGTCATCAGGAACTGAAAACCGTTCTTTCCATGGCTCTCAATGCCGGAAAGGGAGATGAACTCAGACAGCCTACTGTGGTAAAACCTAAATTTGATATGGATAAAATGAAAGAGTATGCAGATAAGAAAGTCCGCATACTTGTTACTGAAGATAATATCACCAACCAACTCGTTGCTATCGGAATTCTCAGAAAATTCGGCCTGAGAGCGGATGCAGTGGCAAACGGAGCGGAATCCGTAAAAGTTCTCGAATCCATACTTTATGATTTGGTGTTTATGGATGTTCAGATGCCCGTGATGGATGGCTTTGAAGCTACAAAAATCATCAGGGATCCCGCTTCTTCAGTCAAAAATCACGATATCCCCATCATTGCAATGACTGCCTATGCACTGAAAGATGACCGCGAAAGATGCCTGAAAGCAGGTATGAACGACTATATCTCCAAACCCGTCAATCCCCACGAAGTAGCCCTCATGCTCGAAAAATGGCTTCCCAAAGATGGCTCCCTTCGCAGAACAACAGACGCACAGGGGAATGAAACAGAAACAGCGCAGAAGGAAAAAACAAGTGCAGTTTTTGATCTTCCCGGCATGCTCGATCGCCTTATGGGAGATGAAAGACTTGCTAAAAAAGTAGTAGCTGCACTCCTTGGCGACATTCCGAAAAAAATCCAGGCTCTCCGGGAACTGCTGATGGAAAAGGAAGACATAAAAGGCTCCCTCCTTCAGGCACACACCATCAAAGGCGCATCAGCCAATGTCGGTGGTGAAACCCTGAGATCCATAGCCTTCGAAATGGAAACAGCCCTCAGAAATGAGGACATAAGAGCAGCACAATCCAAAATGGAAAACCTTGAAGAACAATTCGAACTCTTCAAACAGGCAGCCAGCGAATATGTAAACAGCTGATTTCAACCCCGACGACCCGCAGGTCCGCCCACACCGCTAGCCTGCTCCCCAGGACAAACTCTGTAAACGGAAACAAAACGCAAACTGTAGGGGAGAGCCAATGTGCTCTCCCGCCCCCAACTATCTCCAACCGCCAGCAACCCCTATAACCACAAGCTTGGCAAAGGATCGTAGGATGGGTTTGCAACCCCGACGCGGACCCGCAGGTCCGCCCACATCGCCAACCTGCTCCCCAGGACAAACTCTGTAAACGGGAACAAAACGCAAACTGTAAGGGAGAGCCAATGTGCTCTCCCGCCCCCAACTATCTCCAACCGCCAGCAAACCCCTATAACCACAAGCTTGGCAAAGGATCGTAGGAGGGGTTTGTAACCCCGACGCGGACCCGCAGGTCCGCCCACCTCTTACCATAACTCCAAACCCATCTCGATATCGTATCTGGCAGTCTGCCGCAAAACCTCATAACCACAAGCCTGAACCATTCAATTATTTCCCTTTTATTTAATCCCCTCAGAGCGCCTTGAGAGCAGATAGCTTTTTTGATATAATAAAATGTATATGCAGCATAACTTTCCGTAACTAACACAGCAAATTACCCTGAAAAATATTATAAGCTTGAAAATTGATATTCTTAAGGAGTAACACCTATGGGTTACAATGAACTATATTTTTATGGGGGAATCATAGGAACTATAGTGTGCCTCCTTTTTAAACTGAAAAATTATAAGTTTTCGAAAGAATGCAGATTTTCATGGATTTATCACGGGACAAGTTTAATAATCGCTGCGACTGTGATTTATTTCATATTAACCAAAGCTTATCCGGTTACCATACTCTTTCTGATAATTGCATTCGATCTTTGCCTTATTTTTTTGTATGCCGAAAAAGAAAAAATTCTGTTGGAAATGGCATTTACCCTGGCTGTTTATGCATTCGTAATAGGAAATGTACCTTCCATAACCCGACACTTTCCTTACCAGATTGTTTTTGCACTTATTCAATGTTTTGGCCTTTATGCAGTTTTTACAAAAAAAGATGAGAGATTAAATCAATCTCTTCTCTCTGAGAAAAATAAAAAATAATATTCAGGGGATTAAAATGAACGAGAAAACCGACTTCCGTGATAAGTATTATCAAATGCAAAAGATTGTCCGTTGCATGATGATTCAAATTCAGATATGCTTTTTAGCTTCAGTTTTTGTTGTCCTGTTTTTTATCACTTTGAAATCA
>JAJTBE010000079.1 GCA_021287065.1 Bacillota bacterium | reverse complement strand
AATAATTCCGTTGCTGCCAACTGCCCACCCGGTTTTACTGTCAGCAGATACTGAAATTGAACGAAGATATTGATTTGGTGCAGAAAATGCTTTAAGTGGTGAACATATGATAAAAATGAACACTGAGAATAAAATGAATTTGATAAGTTTGGCTGCCTGCTCGTTCATAGTTAACTTCCTTTAAAAATATACTATTAATTTAACAGTTTAGAGAGCAACAAAATATGGTGCAATTATGATTTAGATGATAAAAATACTATGTTCCCTATTATTGTCTCTGTATATTGATTTAATATTCTTAATCAATCATTAATATCCTCTTGTAGTGATAGTGAATATAATATTTTAAGGTAATTAAAAAGTAATAAAAAAATATAAAATTGAAAAATAATCTCATCATGTTTTGCCTTGTGTTAGTGCTATGCATTAATATAAAATTGAAAATCTGTTTGGTAAAAAATGAAAAAACAGCCTGTTTTGGTCAATTAAGCAGACTGTTTTTACTTTTGGTTATTTTACCTTACTTCCTGACATCAAGATCCATATTCAGATTCACCATGGGTTGTTGTTCCGGGGAGTCTTTTTCCATTGCCAGGCCCAGGGATAGAGTGCCTCCGAATATTTTTGAAGCGTAGTCCCAGTTTTTGCCGTCGAGGGAAATGAGGGGTGCGCTTTTACCTGATGCGTAGAAGAACAGAGGTTTTGAGAAAATAAGTGTTACCGTCTGATCTTTCTCTTTGTCCGTGGCAACCGCTTCCCCTTTTACGCTTACTTTTACAGTCATACGATAGTTTGAGGGCACTTTTACCACAAATGCGCCGCCGGAAGTCAGTTTGTTTCCGATGTCCGCAATCTGTTTTTCGTTCATGGTGCTCAGATCGATGACCGGCAGGGTGGGGGAAGGTCCCTTTTCTCTGGGAAAACCGCTTACCGTCCCCAGAATAGTGAGCAGTAAAACCATTACTGCGATTTTGATTGTTCCTGCTGCTGACATTGATTGTCCTCCTTATATAAATCCCGCCATAGCGGGAAAAATGACATTGTTGAAATCCTGATTCCTCCCCCTGAAACCCCGCATTGCCAACCGTAGTGCAATAGTAGCGCAAAGCTTCAGCTTTGCTGTCTGCGCCCGCTGTCCGCCTATCTGCCGCCCGTATATCTCCTCTCAAAAATCTGAATTACTAAAAATCACTCCGATTCCCAGCCCGTAACTCCGCCGATTTTAACCGGGGCTAAGCCAAACTTTATGACAACGAGCCTGAACCTAAGCTGTTTTTAAAGGTTTCTCTCTCACAGAGTTTTCCTCAGGATTTTAATCCTAATAGGTTAATACTAATATCTTAGTATTAACCTGTAAAAAATTTTCAGAAGGTATTACTTCCAAAAATGAACAGGAAACTGATAACAGCCAGTAAAATTGCGCTCAGAACAGATACAAAACCGGGTTTGAAAGGTTTATCCATCCTGAAAATGGAGTCGATGCGTCTTTCCACTATTTTCCGGTTGCTGACAAATCCGGGAACCGCCGAAGGCACTTTTGAACCTGTAAATCCTGCATCTACCTGGAACTCGGCGATTTTTACCAGAGCACGGGCAAGAGAACTTCCCGATTTTATCTCTGCAGCCGCTTTCTTATCACATATCATCTCGGTGTATTCCTCCATTTTGCCGATTGCGTAACCGAGAACCGGCACTGTGACAAAAAATGCCCTTATAGCTGACAATACAGGGAAAATTACATGATCCATCCTTCTGATGTGAGCTTTTTCGTGATTTATAACTGCCTTCAGCTCCTCGTCCGAACAAATACATAACAGGGAAGTGGGAATTATAACCTTAGGTTTTAATATACCCCATACCATTGGAGTCTGTATCATATCGGAAACCATTATACCCTCATATCCCAGAATTCCCGCTTCATAGGCTGATTCTGCCAGCATTTTGCCGAATCTGACCTGCTTTGATACCTTTACCCCAAGAAGAACCGCTCCTGCAAGTATCATAAGTGCTCCCAGAAAAACCGTCATATTTCTGCCGATGTGGGATGAAATCAGGTCTCCTGATGAAAAAACGGTTCCGTTGAGGGTGAGGGTTGTAAAAAGTATTTTGACGATCCGTTCTTTCATATATATACCAATGGTCAGAATTCCATGCTGGGGCAGCGGAAGTGTATCCACCAGACTTCTCTGATATTGAAAGGCAAAATCGTATAAAAACCGCACCACAGCAAGGCTCCACACTGCAAACAGCACACCGGGTTTTCTGATTCTGAATACCTTTGTTATAACGATGGCTGCCAGAACCGAAAGACTCATATTCAGATTGAGATATACTATTTTCTTGAAGAATATTGCTGCCAATTCGATCATTGCTGCTCTTCGCCCTTTTCATACTCTTCGAGTTTTTGCCTGAGCATACCGATATCGTCCTTAGACATACCTTTGCTGGATTTCAGAAAACATGTGAAAAATTCCGGAATATTATCTTTATAAAACACCCTTGCCAGCTTGCTGATAGCCTTTTCCGCCATTTCACCGCGCTTTTTTGCAGGTGCGTAAAGATAAGCTTTACCCTCCTTATGCCTGACCAGAACCCCCTTTTTGTGAAGGTTGCCCATAACAGTCATAATAGTGGTGTAAGCCAGCTTGTTTTTTGGATAAAGTATCTCGTGAATCTCGGAAACACTGACAAAATCCTCCCGCTCCCAGATTATATCCATAATCTGAAGCTCAAGATCTCCAAGATGCAGATAATTTTCCTGATTTTCATTGGAATTCATAAAGTTTACTACCTGATTAATACTAAGTGTTTAGTATTATAGATCGGAACCCGGGCGGTGTCAAGGGGGGAGGAGAAAAATATAACCGATGATCCCCATCCGCAAGGCAAAGCTTTTAAGATGGAGAGGAAGCGGAATATGGTTCCTTTATAATTCGATCCACAGATATCTGTATGTCAGATTTGGAAACGGGTATTGTTTTAAAAACTTTTGATGAGTTGCCTCTACAAAAATGACTTGTTGTTTTATTGGTTTTGTTGAGAAAAAAAACAATGAAGACTTGAGTCAATAAATCAAGCATTCCAAGGCAAACCATACATACCGCAGTTTGGGTAGGGGTGAATAGTTACCTTTGTCAGAATTATTTAGGAGATTCTTTTTATTGTGAAATTTTTCTAATATTGAGTCACAATAATCCATAAGGCATTCAGTTGATTTAAACTGGTTATGAATTTCTATGCTGTTACTTCCTGGTTGAGATGATTTTAGTTCGATAAAAATTATTCTTCTTTTATCTCTGTACTTTGTTATCAGAACATAATCACATTTTTGTAGCTGTCCTTTGGTATCCTTAAAGATGGTATTTAATTGACCAAATGAGTCAATTTTTAGTAATAACGAATCCTCTGTCAGACCCGTA
>JAJTBE010000063.1 GCA_021287065.1 Bacillota bacterium | reverse complement strand
CTTTTGGGGGATTTGTGGTTTTTGTTTGCGGTGGGGCGGACCTGCGGGTCCGCGTCGGGCTTGCAAAGCCCTCCTACGATCGTTGGCGAAGCTTGTGGTTATGGGGTTTGCTGGCGGTTGGCGGGTGGTTTTGGGACCCGGGGGAGGCACCGCCTGCGATCCGGCAGTTGTTGGCGTTTTATATCCGCGTATTCGGAGGATTTTTGGGTATAGGTTTGCGTTGTGGGCGGACTTGCGGGTCCGCGTCGGGGTTGCGGAGCCATCATAGGATCGTTGGCGAAGCTTGTGGTTATGAGGTTTACTGGCGGTTGGCGGGTGGTTTTGGGAACCGGGGGAGGCGCCGCCTGCGATCCGGCAGTCGTTGGCGTTTTGTTGCCGCGCTTTCGGGGGATTAGTGGTTTTTGTTTGCGGTGGGGCGGACCTTCGGGTCCGCGTCGGGGTTGCGGAGCCATCATAGGATCGTTGGCGAAGCATGTGGTTATGGGGTTTACTGGCGGTTGGCGGGTGGTATGAGGCCCGGGGGACAGGCGGGACGCCTGCGATCCGGCATTTATTGGGCAAGATTGTGGTTATGCGGGGCTGCTGGCGGTTGGCGGTAGTTGGGGGCGGGAGAGCACATTGGCTCTCCCCTACAGGAATTCCTATATTTGCAGGAATGTGGAAATTAGGTGGGATTGGATTGTTGGCGAGGGGTTCCGTGCTTGTGAAGGATTTGTGGTTTTTGTTTGCGGTGGGGCGGACCTGCGGGTCCGCGTCGGGGTTGCAGAGATTGTGTAAAAACCTTTTTCGAAGAGCATTTTTCATGTTGAAAAATCAAATCTTGTAAAAATCAAGAGTTTCGGTTTAGGGGCAAATTCTATAAAATGGAAACCATTAAAATGGAAACTATTAAAATGGTTTAAAGCCCGTGGTTATGGGGTTTTGCTTTCCACCGGGTTAAAACCCGGTGTTGGTTCCAGGGGCTTCAGGTTTAATGAAAGATAGTCAAATGCAATGTTAAAATGGGTTTTAATTTGTAGTAAGAATTGTTTTTACACAATCTCTATAGAACCGGGGGGATTCGATACAAGAACCGGTTATTTATAAAGGCTCATTGCAGCTATCGTTACATTTGCTATGCCTTCGGGATCTCTGCATTGTTTGTATTCAATGAGTTTTCCCGATTTTGCATTCATGCATTTCATCATTGTGTAAATGGGGGATAAGCCGCAAACCCTGCGTTTGTCCTGATCCTTCACTACATCTGCATAGAAGCTTTCCGCATCCATCTTTTCGATGAAGGATATGCTTTTCAGTTCGTCTTCCTCAAGGTTCTTCATCTTCAGAAGGCTTGGCTTGATTCTGTCGCCAAAGGACAAACCTACATGTGCAAAGTCGGCTCCGGCTATGAAAAACGGGTCGTAACCGCCTTCCTTAACTGTTTTTCTGAAAGCCCGGATAAACCCGGCTACTCTTGGATTTTCAGCAGGGTAAACGATTCCGTTTCTGCATCCGTCATCAAATGAGCCAACGAGGATTGGGACGATTTTTATATTTCTGTCCGGGAAAAGCCAGCGGAGCATCACTGTCTGAAATTCGATGGAATGCTCGCCTTTGTGCAGATATTCATCTTCGAAGAAATCAGTGCGGCAGTTGGAAGCAAGTTTATCCACAAATTCCCTGTGAGTGGGAATTTCTCCGAGGGGAGTGCGGAACGTCTTTTTTGTGAGGATAAAATTGTTTTTGGTCAGTTGGTGGGAAGTTCCGAAAATCACAAACAAATCCACATCGGAATTTCTGATTTCGTTATAGGCTTTGCCGTATGTAGGAGCGCCTCTTTCGAAATCGATGTGGGGTGCGATTATGCCTGCAAGGTTCCCGCTGTTTTTGCTTTCCGGCAGACCTTTGAAGAAGCTGTCGATATATCTGCGAAGCTTTTCCGGGTCGTCCTCATAACCGCTGCCTGCAAGTGCCGGATCCCGATACATTGACTTTTTGTATTCTTCTTTCAGAAAATCCATATACTGGAAATAATTGTCGTTTTCAAGGAGAAGCACAGTATCCAGTTCTGCCATAACATCCCTGATTTGTTCCGCAAATATAAGATGTCCGAATCTTCTGTTGTATTCCACCTGAATGTCTTTTAATGTGTGTCTGCCGTCAAATTTTGATACAATGAAAAACACATTGGGGGGAAGCATAATCATCTTCTTAGTGAGTGCCTCAGGATCTCTGAGCAGAATCATATCCTTGCCTTTTACATTGACGGGCACTGCTTCAACCTGACGGATGAGAGGTCTTTCCTCTGTCATATCCGTTTTGCTTTCTCCTGATCTATTCATCCGGATTACCTCGCTTCATAAAATTTATGCAGTCTGGTATCTTGCCTTCAGCGCCGGCTGGTGTCCGTTGTGGTCAACTTTGCTCTGTTCCATAATGGAATAGAAGTCGGCATCGTAAAATAGTGCGTCGCCATGGCCTGAGAAAAGCATGTGTATGTGGTAATTAAGATGGTTGACGATTCTCATTGTCTTGTCGATGTTTAAGACTTTGTGGTGCGGATTGACAAGATCGTTGCAGTCTTTCAGATCTCCAAGGTACCAGTCGCCTGTAATCATAGCTCCCTTAAAGATAATGAGCATATCGCCGTAAGAATGTTTGGGGGCGTATATAATATAGAGAGGTTCTCCTCCCAGATCCCCTGCCCATATATCTCCCGTAAACACATCATCAAAGAATCTGTAACCTGCAGCTTCAAGGCTTTCACCTCTTGTGTTGCGCATGTTCCTCATCATATATCTGAAATAGCTGTCGTGCAGAAAAGAGTCGTGAGCCACAAAGCGGGTCTGTGGAAATGCCGCTCTGAAATGGGGCATTGTGTAGCAATGGTCCCAGTGGGGGTGTGTGAGCAGTCCGTATTTTGGGAATACCCAGTTCTTTTTAAAGTATGTTTTTGCTTTTTCCCAGGGCGCTTTTTCCCCTCTGCTGTAAGGAGGCATTTCGACAATTGCCGCTTCGCCGTTGTTTTCAAGTATCCAGCATGCGGTTTTCAGTCTTCCGTATCTTTTAAGTATTGTAAATCCTTCAGCTACCTGTTTCATTAATTTTTCCTCCAATAGATCGGGCAAGGGTAAACACATATACAGATGCGGCTCCCCCCTCGAGGAGAGCTTTGCTGCATTCCTCGGCTGTTGCCCCGGTTGTAATTATATCATCTGCAAGAAGAACATTCCTGTTTTTTATGTCGTTATCCTGTGTGGTTTTAAAAGCTCCTCTGACATTTTCCTTTCTTGCCTGAACATCAAGCATATACTGGGGATCTGTATCCCTTGTCCTTTCAAGGCAATGGCTAAGAGGTATTCCCGTACTTTCCGACAGCATCCTCCCGAATACAAGGGAGTGGTTGATACTCCGCTCTTTCAGTCTGATTCTGTTGGAAGGGACAGGCACTATACAATCGGCGGGGAAAAGAAACTCATTTTCCATAAAATAGTCGCAGCCCAGTTTGAAAAGCACCGAAGCTATCTCATATTTTCCTTGATATTTCAGGAGTTTTATGGATTTTCTGAGATTTCCGTCATAAAGATAGACGGATCTGCACATTCTGAACGGCGGTTTTTCATTATTACAGTTGACGCATAGTCCTGTTTTATTATTCTCAACGGGAATCCCGCATATCGAACATATGGGCGGTTCCACAAATTTAAAGCTGTTGCGGCATTTAGTGCAGATATTGTCTTCCGATTTTTCTCTGCATAGTCTGCAGTGAACAGGGAAGATGAGGTTGATAAAATTTTCGAATAATCCAACCATCGGTTTACCGGTTTTTCCCTCTTACCTGCCATTTGGCTCTCATTGTAATCCAGAATGACATAAAAAGAAGCTGCAGGTCGAGAAGCATGTTGTATTTTTTCACATAAACAAGGTCGTATCTGAGTTTATTTCTCGGATCGGTGTCGTATCTGCCGTAAACCTGTGCAATACCCGTCAGTCCGGGTCTTACAAGGTGTCTGTCGTGGTAGTTGGGCATGTCGGGGACATATTTTTCGTCAACGAGCTTAACCCTCTGTGGTCTGGGACCAACAAAGCTCATTTCGCCAAGGAGTATATTGATAAGCTGGGGAAGTTCGTCCATAGCGGTTTTTCTGAGAAACCAGCCGATTTTAGTTATTCTTTCGTCGTTGACCGTAGCCAGAACCATGCCGGTATGTTTTTCCGCATTATCCACCATAGATCTGAATTTCCACTGTTTGAACTTTCTTCCGCCTGATGTGTAACAGACCTTGTGGTAAAAAATCGGACCCGGTGATTCAAGTTTGATTAGTGCTGCAAAAATTGCCCATAAAGGTGACGAAAAAGCAATGCCGAAGAAAGCCAGAGTGATATCGAACATCCTTTTTGCTGTTCTGTAAAAATAAGGAACACTTTCTTTTTCCGGCAGCCGGGTGATGTCTGTATCCAAAGAGACTCCGCTGAGGTGGTTTTCACCCTGTGGAGCAGCTTTGCCTTTTAATGTTACAAAATCTGTGCTGTTTAAAGTATCTGCTGTATTCATAAATAGCTCTTTTCCAATAAATTCTATTATCCTCCTGCAGGCATTATCCTGCATGAAAAACCAAACTGAAAGTTCTTCATGAAGGATAAGCGTTGTTGAGGAAGAATTATTGTACCGGGTAAATATATATTTAAAATTAGGAGGGAAAACCAGATGAGAAATCGGAAGCTGCTATTATCGATGGTAATAGTATTCTTTGCGGTTATGATGTTCATTGCCGCAGGCTGTAACAACAGCAACGATGACCAGAGTATTTTTAATCCCACACCCACACCTGGTGTGACGAAAGACTGGACTGTTCTTGTATATATTGCCGGCGACAACAACCTCGAAGCCGCAGGACTTCTTAATATCAATCAGATGGAGCAGGTAGGCTCAACTGACAATGTAAACATTGTGGTGGAATACGACCGCAATGGCGAATATGATTCAAGCCTCGACTGGACCGGCTGCAGACGTTATTATATTAACAAAGCCGACAATCCGGGCCAGATCAACTCAACCCTTCTTCAGGACCTTGGCCAGACCGATACCGGCGATGTCAACCAGTTTGTTGATTTCGTCGAATGGGGCGCCACAGAGTATCCCGCTGACAGATATATGGTCATTATGTGGGACCATGGCAGCGGCTGGAGAGCAAAAGAACTTAAAAACAGCAAAGGCATTTGCTATGACGACACTTCCGGAAACCATATCACTGAAAACCAGATGAGAGACGGTCTTGCCCAGATCGAAACATTCCTCGGCAAGAAAATCGAACTGGTTGCTATGGACGGATGCCAGATGGCACATATCGAAGTTGCTTATGATGTTATGAATTCAGCCAATTATCTGGTCTTCTCGGAACAGAATGTTCCTTTTGATGGACTTCCGTACCATCTTTTCCTTGCAGACCTGGTTGCAAACCCCACAATGAACGGGGCAACCCTCGGCACATCAGTGGTTGACAATTACATCAGCTACTATGTAAACCAGGGCACAACCGATGTATGTCTTTCATGCGTCAACCTGAATGCTCTTTCACCGGTTGTTACAGCAGTTAACAACTTTGCAACCGATGCTATGGGTCTTATGACCACTGAGAAGGCTAATCTGATTACAGCCCGTGACAACACCGCCGTAATCGAAACTTCATCAGCCGATACCAAAGACCTGTATGAATTTATGACACAGGTTAAAGCTGTAACCAACGACGCAACCCTTCAGGCAGATGCCACAACAGTGCAGACTGCAATGCAGGATTCAATCGTCGCCAATTCAACAGGCACATCAAGTTCAACAGGCCACGGCTATTGCATATGGCTTCCCGATGCCTCACAGTATAGTGACAGCATTGACATTTACGATGCCATATCCTTCGGCAGCCTCGAATGGAAGAACTTCATCACTTCACTGGTGGCTCAGTAATATCAAGCCGGTTTAACCGGTTTTGAAAAAATATTAAAATCCTCCGTTCATTATGGGCGGAGGATTTGTTTTTCGGGCATAATTTAATACAGGATTATTGAAGTCTTTGTTAAAATATGGTTTATACAAATAAAATAAGGAGGAATACCATGCAAAACAGGTTCGGTAAAAAAGCCTTTTTCGCCATCATTATCGTTATGGCAGTGATGCTTTCACTGGGTGTAATGATTGGTTGCGGAAGCAGCAGTGATAGCGGTGGCGGAGGAGGGGATACCCCTGATCCCGGAACCGGAAATATTTATGGAACTGTTTATGATTCATCAGGCCTTCCCGTTTCAGGCGCTAAGATTGTTTATGAACAGTATGGCCAGTACGCCTCAGCAGGCAAAGGTTCAACGGTTTATTCAGATTCAAACGGAGAATTTACATTCTACAATGTTCCTGTCATTGAGTTCGGAAATGTCCTCCTGACTGCCACATACGGCAATACAGCATCAACAGAAGTTGTACAGGTTACAGACGGGGGATCAACCACAGCCACCCTCAGCACACAGCCTTCAGGAACACTTTCAGGCGAAGTCTATGATGCTTCAAACAGCAGCGCTCTCGAAGGCGCTCTGGTAGATGCGGTTCAGGACTCCAATGTTACTCTTTCATATTATACCGGCAGTAACGGTTCATATACCTTTGCAGGACTTTATGAAGGTAACCACACTGTTAATGTAACCCTTTCAGGTTACAATCAGACTTCATGCACAGTCACCATCACCGAAGGCGGATATCTGACAAAGGATATCCCCATGGTAGCAGAAGGAAGCCCCACTCCCACATCAACATCAACAACATCACCCACACCCAGCCCCACTTCAACATTCAGCGGCAAAGTTCACGCCCTGTTTGTAGGAATCTGCGATTATCCCGGCAGCGGCTCGGATCTGGATTATCCCGTTGCTGATGTAAACGGAATGAAGGCAAACCTCACCAGCTCGGCAATGTGGAAAAATGCCGAAATAATCACCCTTACTGACAGCAATGCCACCAAATCGGCCATTGCCAACGCAATCTCAACACTGAAATCAAACGCAGCATCAAACGACCTCTTCTTCTTCTACTTCAGCGGCCACGGCTCAAACTCATCAGGAGTAGCCTCAATCGTTGTCTGGGAGAATTCGGATTTTGGATACATTGATGAAAGCGAACTGAACGGTTATGTCTCAGGAATGCCCTGCGCATCAGCTTTCTACTTCGATAGCTGCCACAGCGGCGGTTTTGTGGGCAAAGCACTCACCAAAGTTGTTAACGGCAAAAAGATGAAGGCAAAAGTCTATACCGGCGCTCCCGGATACGACCCTAACTTCAAGGGAACATTCAACCCCACAAAGGGCCTCAATGTGCTCACCAATCTGGTAGGCGTTTCAGCTTCAACCCTCGCTGAACTTTCATGGGAAAGCTCAAGCATAGGCCACGGCGTCTTCACATATTATGTGATGGAAGGCCTTGGAACCGGTGCTACGGCAGGACCCGCCGATAAAGACGGAAGCGGTGTTGTCAGCGCAGAGGAAAGCTATGCATACTGCTCACCCAAAGTAGTTACCTGGAGCAGCGGCGAGCAGAATCCGCAGATGTGTGACAACTACACAAGCGGAAGCCTCCCTGTAAAACAGTAATTCAAATCAACTCAAATAAAAAAAGGGCGAAAGCCCTTTTTTTGTTGGGGTGTGCTTTTGGTTTCTTATTTTCTTCTCAGAACCGCCACATAAGCTCCTCCGCCCTGGAAAAGTCCCGGTTCCGGGTTTCCCCAGTGATGGAACGCTTCCAGTGTGAAAATGCCGCTGGCTTCCACAAGGGCAAGGAGATGCTGGGCAGTAATGAAGGATTTGGCTGTATTGTGTTTCAGATGGACGCTGCCTGTGGGATAATCAACCGTATAATAAAACGAATACGGAGTTTCCCATGTGTCCAGTTTTGTGCGGTATGTCAGAGTCCTCATCGAAACTTTTGCATAGCCCAGATCATACATCTGCGAATGCGAAACATTCTCTTCCGTTACAATCCGGGGAGGCTCAGGATAACCGCAGTCGATTATATAAAGTCCGCCTCTTTTGATATAATACCCCACAGAACGAAGCTGGCTGATCAATGCTTCGTTGTCGGTTTTGTTGTGGTATGGAATGGGAAATATATTGGAAAGCAGCAGAGCTGCATCGGGAGATGGACCCGGCAGGCTGAACTTAAAAACATCCCGTTCGTAAGCTTTAAGGTTGAGATCCTGAACTTCAGCTCTTGCATTGGCAGCTTTAACCATACCTGTTGAAGAGTCAACGCCTACCACGCTTTTTCCCATCCTTGCAAGAACGGAACCGTGGGGGCAAATGCCGCAGCAGGATTCAAGAACATATTCCACGGGAAAGGCTGAATATTTTTCCCATAATGTCTGGCAGAAACCCACTTCGTGCCAGACCCAGTTGTCAAATGTGGGATGCTGGAGTCTCTCAAGGCCGTACCAGACTTCAGGCACATCAAAAACTGATGCGGGTTCCTGAAGATCGATCCATTCCTGAGATACATTTTCCGGATCAATTGTATAATAAGGGGAACCGTCGTTCATTTTAAAATCCCAGTGGGATATAAAACTGCGTGATTCCTCGGTGGCTTCGCTCATCTTCGAATACCAGTCCAGTCGGGAAGATGATTCTTTTTTCATTTTGCACCTCCGTTTTACCGGCGGCAGGTGAGATTCTCTGTCAGGGGAGGAAACAGGGCGGTTGTATCAAATAACCCGGCATATCAATTTTTGGAGGCTTCTATGCCAGCTTGTTACGATTGCAATTCGGGAGATAATGTCCATACCTGTTTCTTCTGCGGAAAACACATCTGCGAACGTTGTGGAACTTACCGCGATTTCAAATGGTTCTGCTCAAACTGCGCCTGATTACTCAGATAAGTTCCATCTCAATCATTTTTTCTAAAATCTGAACCGCATTCAGGGCTGCGCCTTTTCTCAGATTATCGGAAACAACAAACATTTCAATGCCTTTATCGCAGGAAATGTCTTCCCTGATTCTGCCCACAAACACATCATCCTTATGAGCTGCCAATACAGGGTAAGGATAAATGTTGTTTTTCGGATCATCCATCAGGGTTACGCCGGGGAATGTTGAAAGAAGCTCCCTGACTTCCCCTGCTGTTATCTTTGTCTTTGTTTCCACATTTACCGCCTCAGAATGGCTCGTTACAACAGGAACCCTCACTGTGGTGGCTGAAAGTCTTATGCTGTCGTCGCCCAGAATTTTGCGGGTTTCAAAAGTCATTTTCAGTTCTTCGCTTGAATATCCGTTATCCTGAAAAGAACCGATGTGGGGAAGCAGATTAAATGCTATCTGATGGGGATAAACATTTCCCTTAATCTCCTTGTTTTCAAGAGCTGCTTTTGACTGCTCATTCAATTCCTCCACTGCAGCTTTACCCGTGCCTGAAACCGACTGGTATGTTGAAACAACCACTCTTTCGATTCCAGCTTTATCATATATGGGTTTCAGCGCTACAACCATCTGGATGGTCGAACAATTGGGGTTTGCTATTATTCCGTTGTGTTTTCTCAAATCTTCCGGATTCACTTCCGGTACAACCAGCGGAACTTCAGGCTTCATCCTGAAAGCTGCCGAATTGTCCACTACTACCGCGCCTGCATCAACAAATCTGCCGGCAAAATCCTCGCTGGCTATTTCACCGCCGGCAAAAAGAGCCGCTTCTATCCCTGTGAGATCTGCTGTCTGAATATCCTCTACCGTAATGTCCTGTCCGAGAGCTTTCATAACCACCCCTGCGGAACGGGATGTGGCGAACAGGCGGAGGGACTTAACGGGGAAATTTTTCTCTTCGAGAATTTTTATCATTTCGCCGCCTACAAGTCCGGTGGCGCCTAATACTGCTACATTATAAGTTTTCATCGCAACCTTGCTCCCTTTTCTCTTTATGATTTGCATAATTATATCACATCAGTCAATACCATCAACCACAAAACGGGAACGACAGGTTACAATTGTGTTACAATATGGATGAAAAACAGCTGCTATATGATGATAAATGTATCTGAAGCATACATGATTAAAAGAAACAGGACAAGGATTGCAAATGACTGAAGAGATGTTACAACTGCTATCGCCATTTTAGTGCCCTTCTCTTTGTCCGCTTTTGCAGCTTTTGCAACAAAAAAGGCAATTAAACCTACGCAGGCAAACCAGATTAAAATCTTGACAGGACTTGTGTTGAAATCCTTAACCAGATTGAAAAATGAAGTGCCTGCCTCGTTTATTTCCAAATCCATATGACTGGCATTATGCAGAAACACAAAAACAGCCTTCGACAGCAGAAAAGGACAAATCAGAAATATCCCAAGATTAAACGAGAGATAAGTATAAATGAAATTATCGCTTCTGCTCTTTTCCGCAAGACCGCTAAACTTCAAATTCCCATTGTCAATATTTTTACCGGTTTCTATATGATCACCCATAATCCCGTTGTTAATATTTTTACCAGCTTCTGCCTGATTACTCATCTTAAAACCTCCTGAAATAAAATAGCCATCACCCCAAACCACTAAAAACCACCCCAAACCAACACCAACCGCCAGCAACCCCCATAACCACGGGCTTGCCCAACAACTGCCGGATCGCAGGCGTCCTGCCTGCCCCCGGGCCCCCAAACCAACACCAACCGCCAGCAACCCCGCATAACCACGGGCTTGGCAAACGATCGTAGGAGGGGTTTGCAACCCCGACGCGGACCCGCAGGTCCGCCCACACCGTAAACTAAAACCACAAATCCCCCAAAAGAGCGCTAATAAAACTCCAACAACCGCCGGATCGCAGGCGTCCCGCCTGTCCCCGAGCCTCAAAACCAATCGCCAACCGCCAGCAACCCCCATAACCACGGGCTTGGCAAACGATCGTAGGAGGGGTTTGCAACCCCGACGCGGACCCGCAGGTCCGCCCACAGGCAAACCCGCAACGGTAGACAACCTCATCAACCGCTTGCCCAGCTCCCAGAGAAAACTTTTTTGAAAAAAGTTTCCTCGCGCCCACCCTGTGGGCGGGCACCCTCCTTCCCAAAACTTTTGAATTGGGGACCGACCGGGGGACCGTGGGGTTTGGGGACCCTCAGAGGGAACCACGCTTTTTTGGAAAAGCGAGGTTGCCCTCCGAACCTCCCTCCTTGAAAAACAAGAGTATTGGACTGGAAATTGGAGTGGTTTTTTGCTAATTCAGTGGTATTGGGTTGCCCTCCGAACCTCCCTCCTTGAAAAACAGGAGTATTGGGTTGGGAATTGGAGTAAATTTTACTAATTCAGCGGCATTGGGGTAAGGCCGGATGATTCTTTAAAATTTTATATCAGGACAAAATTATGCTTACAATTTTTAATAAATACCCGCTTCTGGGTGAAAAGCTTCCTTATATTTCTCTTGGAAATTTTCCCACTGCAGTTGATAAAATCGATAATTCAAAACTTCTGCCCCGGGTTTCGGGTTTGTGGGTTAAAAGGGATGACCAAACCGGATCCCTTTATGGCGGAAACAAAGTGAGAAAGCTTGAGTTTCTTCTTGGGGAAGCTAAGGCGAAGGGATGCGATTCGGTTATTACATTCGGTTTTGCAGGATCCAATCACGCTCTTGCCACCGCGTTTTATGCAAAATCCCTCGGAATGGAATGTATATGCATGCTTATGCCTCAGCCTATTTCCGGGCATGTAAGGCACAATCTGCTTCTTCAGCTAAAAGCAGGCTCTGAAGTGCATTTTTGCGGCAATCACCCTGTTATGCTCACCCGGTCTATAATTCAGCTTATCGCACATAAGAAAAAAAGCGGGAGGTTTCCGATGGTTATTCCACCCGGTGGAACCACGCCTTCAGGAACAGTAGGTTTTGTAAATGCCGCTTTCGAACTGAAAGAACAGATTGAAGCGCGTGTTCTGCCGGAACCCGATTATATCTATGCAGCTCTCGGCACTGCAGGCACTGCAGCAGGTCTGGCTCTGGGGTTGAAACTGGCAGGGCTGAAAAGTAAGGTTGAAGCTGTGCTTGTGGTGGATGAAAGGTGGATGAACAAGAGAAGTTATCGCAATGTAACAACCGAGGCCAATAAATTTATGCACAGGATTGACCCTTCTGTTCCTATTGCAGAGATGGCTGATGATGATTATATTGTGAGAAACGAATTTTTCGGAACCGAATACGGTTTGTTTACAGAGCAGGGACAGGAAGCGGTCAAGCTTATGCAGGAGCTTTCCGGTATTCATCTTGAGGGGACTTATACTGGCAAAACCTTTGCAGCGATTGTAGCGGACAGCCGTTCAGGGAAGCTTGAGGGAAAGAATGTTCTTTACTGGAACACCCTGAGTTCTGCGGATCATGGAGATATCGAATCGGAGATGGATTACAGAGATTTGCCGAAGCAGTTCCATAGTATTTTCACCGATGAAGTTCAGCCTCTGGATAAAGAGATATTTGTATAACAGGGGAGCCTGCTAAATTCTTTTCGGGCAGATTTTGTTGATGGGGCAGTTTTCGCAGTCCGGTTTTCTTGCGTCGCAGTATTTTCTGCCGTGGTAAATCAGTGAGTCGCCGACGAAGATCCATTTTTCTTCCGGAATATACTGCATCAGATCCTGTTCTACTTTGTCGGGGTCTGTTTTATCCGTCAGGCCCAGTCTGTAGGATACTCTTTTTACATGGGTATCAACCACAACCCCTGCGGTTATACCAAAGGCGGAGCTTAAAAGCACATTTGCGGTTTTTCTTGCCACGCCGGGGAGTTTGGTCAGTTCTTCCATATTTTTCGGAATGGTTCCGTTATGCTTATCAATGACGGTTGCTGCCATTTCCTTAATGTATTTTGCTTTCTGGTTGAAAAAGCCCGTGGAACGGATTATGTCTTTTAGCTCTTCAATATCGCAGTCTGCGTAGTCTTCTGTGGTTTTATACCTTTCGAAAAGGACTTTGGTAACTTTATTGACTCTTTCATCTGTGCATTGTGCCGAGAGGATGGTTGCAACGAGAAGTTCGAGGGGATTGTCGTATGTCAGGGCTGTGCGTGCATCAGGGTAAGTTTCCCACAGAATATCAAGAATCTGCTGAACATATTCGGGTGTAGGTGCTGTAAAGGAATATTTTGTTTTTGGTTCCTTTTTTGAAGCTGATTTTGTTGCTGTCTTTGCTGATGCTTTGCCTGGCATGTGATTATCCTTTCGGGAATTTATTGTTAATCCGGTTCTTTTACCTGTTTTTGCCTGCGTGGAAAAATATTTCTATTTTGGATACATATCCATCAGCGGGGCGTAAATGCCTGCGAATGTTTTGATGATAGTGAATCCCACATAAGCGGCGATGATAAGGTAGAAAATGACCGGTACTATGGTGAATACCCGGTTCTGAACTTCTTCCAGATTCATTCCCAGAATTTCCGCTGTTTTGGAAAGCATTGCAGGAAGGCTGCCTGCTTCCTCGCCGGTTTGGATCATATGGATGGTCATAGGCGGGAATAAGCCTGTTCTGCCGAATGAAGAAGCTATGGATTGGCCTGACTGTATGAAGGGAATTGTGGTTTTGAGAATTTTTCCCGCCATTGCGTTTCCGCAGGCTTTTCCTGCGGTATCAATAGCTGTATCAAGAGAAATGCCTGCGTCGGTCAGGTCCGCCAGAACGAGGACAAATCTGTAAATCGCTTTTGCCCTGAAAAAACTGCCTATTACCGGGAAATACAAAAATACGGCGTCTATTGTTTCCTTCAGTTCCTGAACGGAGCCTATGATTTTATAGAGAACAAAGAATCCTATGACGACTGCATACATCATCATAAGGGGGAGGAGAGTGGCTGAAAGATACGCGCATATACCTTTTGTTATCAGCAGAACCAGTGGGGGTATGAAAATTCCCATGTGGAGCAGAACCAGGGGGTATATGAGTTTTGAAACGGTTTTCTGCTGGAGCGCTGAAAGCCTTTCCATGTAGGCGGCAATATTTTTGAGTCTGACTTCAAGCTGTCCGCCGACTTCGCCTGCCCGTATCATCATAATGGTCATAGCATCGAAAAACTCAGGGAATGTTGCCAGAGCTTCCGACAGGGGCATCCCTTCCTGCATCATGGGGGTTATGCGGGTTATGATTTTTCTGACCTTATTGTTGGGCATGGTCCGAAGGGCATCAAGGCAGCTCATTATTGTCATTCCTGATTCTATGAGGGTGGCAAGCTGCCGAAAAAAAGAAGCTTTATCTTTCAGACTCATACCAAGGATCTGATCGAGCATAAAGCTTTCTCCTTTTTATATTATTAGTGAATTAATTCAGAAATTTTCTGTTTTTTGCCAGAACCATCATCGTGCCTTCTCCGGCTTTGCTGTAGATTTCCACTCTGTCCATGAGGTATTTCATCAGGAAGAGGCCTCTTCCCCTTTCAGCAAAGGGATCCGGTGGTTCATCGCCTTTTCCTGTTGAATCGAATCCTCTGCCGTAGTCAATGACTTCGATCTGGAGTTCGTCCATGGAAAGGTGGTAGTGTACATCCACTCCGTTTTGTGACATGCCATGTTCTATGGAATTGTCGCAAGCTTCTCCAACAGCGGTTTTTATATCCTGAACTTCCTCTTCGTTGTAGTGGAGTCGTCTTGCAATAGCTTCCGCCTGCATTCTGACGATACCTGCGAATTCGGGTCTGCAGGGTATTTTCAGTTCGATATTGGATGCACTTTTTACAACTTCTTCCCAGCGCATGAGGGCTGTTTCCTGAGACTGGAGCACTTCTCCGAGGTTTCTCATATAAGATTCCGATACCCGGAGCATCATATAGTTCATGAATGTGTTAATTCTCTTTTCGAGCCTGAGGAATTCGACAGCTTCGATAGTTTTATCCTCAAGTCTTGATGCAATGAGGCTCCATACTTCATCTCTGAAAATCTTTATGCCTCTGAGCAGATCTACCAGTTCAATTTCATACACAGCCCGTCTGGAAGCGATTCCGTCTTCAAACTTGATAATATCGGCGGTGATAAGGCCGTTTTCAAGATTGGGGGATATTTCCTTATCCCTGAGAAAATCAATGATATATCCCAGTGTGATATCCATGGTTTTAATGGATTCTTCCATGGGCATGCTGCCCCTTCGGTATGAAGGGATGATATTGTAAATCTTTTTATTTACTTTTTTTACCAGATGTTCCCGGTTTTCCTCGAGCCATCCGGAGACGTCCAACAGTAACAGAGTAGTCACCTCCCCAATTGCTTAGCAGTTGAAATTTGTTGTGTTCTAAAAAAATCCTTTTAATTGACAGGGTTTTACCTTAGTATTCAAAAATCTATATGACCATAGACATGTTCCTGATTTCTGAAGTCAGATGAAGGAGTTTTATGCCTGTAAAAAATTCAATTCAGAAGAAATTTGTAGTAATACTTCTTCTTGTACCGATTCTGTTTACATTGTTTCTCGGTATAACCAGCATTACTCTTTTTGGCGATTCGATGAATCGTCTTATTAATGCTGAAAATGCATTTGATGAAGATTATATTCAGATGAGAAACAAGCGCAAAGCTGATTTTATTGCAGGCATTGGTATGGACAGGCTGAAATCGGGGGATTCGGTTGTTATCAATACTCTGAGGGATTTTATACTGATAAATCCTGAAGTTCTTGGGTTTGAGATAACCGATGAGGCTGATAATCTGGTTTATTCCGGCGGGGAAAGAAATCCCAGACATTTTACTTCGATTGTGAAAAGTATTATCCGTGACAGGGGTGGTATTTACAGGGGGAAGGTTACCCTTTATATAAGTAATGAAATTCTGTTTAAGTCGAAGGTTCAGCAGGATATTATCCGCAGACAGATGACCAGTGATATTTTTCTTCTCCTGCTTATGGTATTTATTGTTTCCACCCTTGGAATGCTGGTTCTCGGAGGGGTAATGATGAAGGATACTCTTATCGAACCTCTCGGTAAGCTGGTTAAAGCCACGAGGCAGCTTTCTGCAGGGGATCTTGATGTGAGAGTTTCCAATCCTTCTGATGACGAACTTGGTGAATTGTCAAAGTCTTTTAATGCTATGGCCGAATCAATTCAGAAAAGGGAATCGCAAATTAAGGAGTCGGGAGATTTTCTGCAGCAGATTTTCAGAGCAGCGAGGGAGCATGGAATTATTTCGGCAAATACCGATGAAAGCATTAATATGTATTCAGTGGGAGCCTACAACATTCTCGGTTATTCAATTGATGAAACCGGAGGCAGAAAACTCAGATCGGTTCTTGGAAAAAACTGGGAACAGGATTTTGATAAGATAATGCCCAAACTCCTGGACGGCCATTTGGGTTTCGACGGCGAGACTCAGTTGATGAGAAAAGACGGCACAACATTTCCTGCGCATTTATCCCTTTATCCCATCAAATCATATTCAGGAGAAGTAAACGGTATTCTTGCGCTATTCAAGGATGTATCACAGCAGAAGGAGCTTGAAAAAGCTCTTGCCCGCTCTGAATACAACTACCGCACGCTTGTTGAGACCAACCTCGGAATGGTTTATCTGATTCAGGACGGCGTTTTTGTTTATGTAAACCCCGCTTTTTGCAAAACATTCGGTTATTCTCTTGAAGAAACAGTTGGCAGGCCCATTTCCGACTTTATTGATGAAAACAGCAGAAAACTTGTTGATGAAAATATCAGAAAGCGTATGAACGGCGAGATTGAATCACTCCGTTATGATTTTGTGGGAAAAGACAGGGATGGAAGAACATTTAATCTCGAAGTTCACGGCACTATTATTGAATATATGGGCAAACCGGCTATTCAGGGAACTGCAATCGATATCACCGACAGGAAAAAGTTTGAGGATGAGCTTATCGCATCAAACCAGAAAATTCAGGAAGAACTGGTTAAAAAAGAAAAACTTGCGGTTCTCGGACAGGTAACGGGCACGGTAAGCCACGAACTACGGAATCCTCTTGGAGTTATCAGAAGTTCGCTCTTTTATATAAAAAACAGGGTTGAAGCCAGTGATGAAAAGGTAGCCAAGCACCTTGACAGAATGGAAAGGCAGATTCAGATATGCAACAATATTATTCAGGATCTTCTTGAATATACAAGGCAATGGATTCCTGAACTGGCACCGTCGGATATAAACAGGCTTATTGATAATACAATTCAGGAAATGAGAATTACCACCGGTGTGGAAGCTCTTGTGAAGCTGGATTATACAATTCCCATAATGAAAATTGATCAGGAGAAGATGCGTCAGGTTATTTTCAATCTGATTGATAATGCACTTCACGCATTAAAAGAAGGCGGCACGATACATATAGAAACCATCGGCAGGGGAGATTCCTGCGAAATTATCATCAGAGATAATGGCTGCGGAATCGCACCTGAAAATCTGGAGAGAATATTTGAACCTCTGTTTACAACACGAGCCAGAGGTATTGGACTTGGGCTTTCCAATGTAAAAAAAGTAGTGGAAGCCCACGGCGGCGAAATTATCGTTGAGAGTAAAATTGACTGTGGGACTACTATGAAGATAATTCTTCCTGTAATACGCCGTTGAAAACATTTGCATAAATGGGTATAATTGCTTTAACCCATATAATGAGGAAGTAATTTTGGCTGATAAAAAAAGATTTGTTGTAATTGGCGCCGGCGTTGCCGGTCTTTCTGCCGCTCTTCAGCTTGTGAGGGAAGGGCAGGATGTTCTGGTTATTGAGAAAATGCCGGAAGTCGGCGGTCTGGCAAGGACATTCAGATATGGCGATTATACATATGATATAGGACCGCATAGATTTTTCAGCTCCAATAAGGAAGTTCTGGGGTTTCTCAAGTCAGTTCTCGGCAGGGATGTTCTTGAAATATTGAGATATTCCGCCGTTTATTACTGCGATAAATATCATACCTGGCCCCTGCGGCTGAGATCCGTTTTTCAGATGCCGCTTTCCGTTTCTATTCCCGCTTTTTTTGACCTTTTTACAAAATCAAAATATAAAAAACTGACTGAACCTAATTTTAAAAATTATATCTTATGCAAGTACGGAAGAACCCTTTACGAAACATTTTTTAAGGGATATACTGAAAAATTTCTTGATATCACACCGGATCAGATTCATTATCACTGGGCAAAAATCGGCGTTGAACGAGCCACAATAGATGATAAGATTCAGACAGGCTCTATTTCCCAGTTATTCAGGCTTATGCTTATGCCTAAACCCAAACAGCTCAATTTTCTGTATCCTCCGGGCGGAATAGATGTGTTTTGTAAAAGAATTGAACAGCAGATTGTTGAGGGAGGCGGAAAAGTTATCACCGGTGTTTCCCCTTCAGCTATTGAACACGAAAAAGGCAATATCACCGCAATCATCGCAGAGGGGCTGCGATATGAAGCTGATGTTATGATTTGGACCGCTCCAATCACCACGCTTTTTGATCTACTTGGATTCGATCCCGTAGGGCTTCAGTATCTGGCTCTTGTTATTTATAATATTGAAATGGAAGAACCTCCACTTCAGAATTATCAGTGGTGTTATTTCGGCAATAAGGAGATTCTCTTCAGCAGAGCCACAAATCCGGCGCAGTTTGACAATAATCTCATCCCCCCGGGAAAAGGTTCTTTGTGTATGGAAATCACCTGCAAACCCGGATCGGAAATATGGAAGAATCCGGAAGCCCTCAATGAACAGATTGTGGAGCAGCTTGTTTCCACCCGTTCCATCAGAAGCAAAGATGTTGTGCGAAAAATTCACACCGAGAGAATACCGGATACTTACCCGGTTTATGACATCAATTATCTTGAAAAGCTGTCCGTCGTCAGGGAAAAGCTGAGGGTGTTCCATAATCTTTTCCTGTGTGGAAGAACCGGACTTTTCTGGTATAACAATATGGATCATTCCATCGAAAATGCATTTACCGTTGTTGAAAAAGCCCTTGGACATTCTGTCGAAACAGCACATAAAAGGCTTGAAGATCCTTTTCATCTGGGAGCAGCTGTGGGAGATCCCTCCTGCTCAACTGTCTGATTTATTGCGATTATCCAACCCCTGCCAAAATATCCGATTCACTGCAAACCTGCTCCCCCATCAAACTCCAAAAATGGAAACATAACGCCAACTGTAGGGGCGGTGCCAATGTGCCCGCCCGTAATATGCCCATGAATTAAG
The DNA here is from genome assembly GCA_021287065.1 of Bacillota bacterium. Taxonomy (GTDB): domain Bacteria; phylum Vulcanimicrobiota; class JAJTBE01; order JAJTBE01; family JAJTBE01; genus JAJTBE01. The sequence continues at coordinate 8,097 of JAJTBE010000063.1, read as the reverse complement.
GCATGGATTTGTTAATTCGTTCACGAGAATTGTAACCGCACGCCAAGTTCCCGGAGAAAACTTTTTTGGAAAAAGTTTCCTCGCGCCCACCCTACGGGCAGGCACCCGCCATCCCAAAACTTTTGAATTGGGGGACCGACCGGGGGAACCGTGGGGATCTGGGGACCGTCAGAGGGAACCACGCTTTTTTGGAAAAGCGAGGTTGCCCTCCGAACCTCCCTCCTTGAAAAACAAGAGTATTGGACTGGAAATTGGAGTGGTTTTTGCTAATTCAGTGGCAGTGGAGGTAAGACCGGCGGGGAGTTTGGGGGCAATGCCCATGAATTAAGGCATGGATATATCTGATCGAACACGAAGAATATTGCCGCTTGCCCAGCTCCCGGAGGAAACTTTTTTGAAAAAAGTTTCCTCCGGACCTCCATCCCAAAACTTTTGAATTGGGGACCGACCGGGGGATTAGGAGACCGTCAGAGGAGACCACGCTTTTTTGGAAAAGCGAGGTCTCCTCCGAACCTCCTCCCTTGAAAAACAGGAGTATTGGGCTGGAAATTGGAGTAGGTTTTACTAATTCAGTTGCATTGGGATCTGGGGACCGTCAGAGGGAACCACGCTTTTTTGGAAAAGCGATGTTGCCTTCCGAACCTCCCTCCTTGAAAAACAAGAGTATTGGACTGGAAATTGGAGTGGTTTTTGCTAATTCAGTGGCATTGGGGACAGGCGGGATGCCTGCGATCCGGCGGTTGTTGGCCAAGCTTGTGGTTGTGGGGTTTGCAGATGGTTGCTGATTGTTTGCTGTTAGTGGTTTGTTGGTGATTGTTTGTTGTTGGTTGCAGTAAATCCTTATTCAGGTTAAAATAGAGTAATATGGATTTTTTTATAAACAGACTGGCGGGAGTGGATAATGAAAGATCATCAGGATGCATTTGGATATTTGCTTGCGGACTGGTATGAAACCAGAGGCGGGGAACATGTTGTAGAGCGGATTGACGGCTTTGTAGAGCCGATGTGCAGTTGCAAAGAGTATTTTTCTCCTTATGAGGATTGGGATGATTCTACTAAAACTGCAATTATGTATGCAAAGGGAAGGGTTCTCGATGTTGGAACCGGAGCAGGCAGATTCGCTCTGTATCTTCAGGAAAAAGGTCTTGATGTAGTCGGAATTGATAATTCTCCCGTTGCCGTTGATCTTTGTAAAAAGAGGGGATTGAAGGACGCCAGAGTAGTCCCGTTTTTTCAGGTATCGAATAAACTTGGGATTTTTGATACAGTAATAATGATGGGCAACAATTTCGGGCTTTTCGAAAGTATGGACGGGGTCAGGAAGGGTCTGGCTCTTCTTGATGGGATAACAACTCCCGGTGCTAAGATTATTGCTCAGACAAGGGATATTTATTCCACAAAAACCCCCGAGCATCTTGAATATCATGAATTCAACAGGAAGAAGAAGCGAATGCCGGGGCAGCTCAGGCTGCGGATTCGTTTCAGGAAGTTTATGACTCCCTGGTTTGACTATCTGATGCTTTCTCCTGGTGAGATGGAGCAGGCTGTGGCGGATACGGGATGGAAGATTGAAAGTCTGATCTACGGAAGTTACGGTAATTACTATGTGATTCTTGTAAAAGCCTGATGGTTGGGGAAGTGAAAAGGCTTATGAAGGATTTTTGCCTGTTTGATCTAATTATTCATGATTGAATCCACAAGAAAAGGGGTCAGAATATGGTTGATCGGGAAAAAAAGCTGAAAAGCCTTGAAGAACGGGCGAAACGAATGAAAGTAGAGTTCGTTGACTTATCTGAAGCTGAAATGATGCCGGAACTTGCTGATAAGATACCTTTCAGTGTTGCCAGGCAGTTTGTTGCAATCCCCCTGTATGCCACAGGCGAAGAAATCACCATCGCTATGGAAAATCCTTCTGATTTGTATATTCTCGAGCAACTGGAATTGAGAACAAGGATGAAAATTAAGCCTGTTCTTGCGGATACGGAAGATATTCTTTTTGCTATCAGTTCGGTTTATAGCCAGATTACACCTGAGGAAGTTCAGATTCCGGTGTTAAAGGAGCCTGAGTACAAGCAGCTTCCCGTTATTGTGGGGGAAGATACTGTTACCTGGTTCAGAAATCTTGTTGTAAATGCATACAATCGCAATATCTCGGAAGTTCATATAGAAGTTTATGAAAACGAGATTAAGGTGAGAAACCGGATTGACGGAATAATTTCCGAATCAAATATTCTCCCGAGGAGTATGGAATCAGCTATCCATAATTTCCTGAAAACCGTAGCCAATATTAAACTTGAGAAAAGACATGTGCCTCAGGAAGGCGTTATTGATGTAAAGATCAGAAACAAAGATCTTACGGTAAGACTTGCAACCATGCCCACTCTTTACGGAGAAAGGTTCCTTCTGCGTATTACTGACGAGAAGCAGTTTACCATTAAGCTGGAAAGCCATGGGCTAAGTCCTGAAAATCTGTCTAAAGTCCAGTCGCTTATCCGCAAAAAACAGGGTCTTATTCTTTTATCAGGACCTTCAGGAAGCGGAGTCAACAGCGTTCTTTATTCGATTATTCATAGCATAGCTTCTCCCGACAAGAATGTTTTTACTGTTGAAGATCCTATCGGCATGCCTCTTCAGGGAGTTAATCAGGTTGAGATTAACCCCAAAGTCGGTATGGGTGCTGCCGAATGTGTCAGGACTATAATGAAGCATGACCCTGATGTTCTTATGGTAACTAAGGTCAGAGACAGGGAACTGGCGGGTACGGTTATTGAAGCGACTCTGACAGGACAACTGGTGGCTGCAGGCATTTATGCAAGAGATGCTATTGATGCAATAACAAGGCTTAAAGATTTTGGAATTGAAAAATATCTTGTGGCAACAACACTTCTTGGCGTTACTTCGCAGAGAATGGTAAGGATGGTTTGTCCCAAATGTGCTCAGGCAGAGCAGGTTCACCCTGATCTGGAAGCTGCTTTTGAAAAGCATGGTATAGCGAAGCCTTATAATGTGGTAAAGGGTAATGGCTGCACCAACTGTCTCGGAAGCGGTTATAAGGGGAGAATCGGTATATTTGAAGTTCTTCCGGTAAGTGAAAACATCAAGGAACTGATTCTCGACAATGCACCGCGTCATAATCTTGAAGAGCAGGCGCATAAAGAGGGTATGAGAACCATCTATGAAGACGGTCTTGATAAAATAGCCCGGGGACTGACCACACTCAGCGAACTAAAACGCGTTCTTATCGAATAAGGAGGATTAATATGTTATGTCCTTCCTGTTATGCCGAGATTCCTGATTTTTCCGTTCATTGTTCGGAATGTGGTGTGAGGGTTGATTCGGCTCAGGCATCAGCACCTTCCGGACAGCCTCCCCAGCATCAGGCTCCCCCGGTATGGTCGCCACCTCCCCAGCAGTCCTATAGTCCGGCTGGGTATTATGCTATGCCCGGCTCGTCGGGTGTGCTTAATATTACGGATTCCATGAGCAGGCCTTTTAAAGAGCCTCAGGCCTGGAAAAAGCTGCTTACCATAGCTGCATGGGGAATGATTCCTTTTGTGGGAATGATTATTGTTCTTGGTTTTCTGATTGAATATACAAAACGGATAATAAACAACAGGGAATATATGTGGGAGCTTCCCCCGGTTGATGACGGACTGAGTTATCTGAGCAAAGGTTTTATGTATTTCCTGTCAAGCTTTATTTATACCGGGGTTATGTTTGGAGTAACCGGTCTTTCGGCTGTTCCCTTTATCGGCAGCATTGCTGCACTGGGACCGCAGCTTGATAAGCCTGATGTTGATCCTAATATTTTAATGACAATTTTCTCTGCACTGGCAGTTCCAATTTTGGTTTTTGTTGTTATTGTATCGGTGTTCACTCTTTTTGCCCCCCTGCTTCCGATGTTCTATGCCAGAAAGGAGCAGTTCGGGGATCTCTTCAAAATCGGTGAAATGTTCAAGTTGATTTTTGCTGATTTCGGTGCTTATGTAGTTGTTCACCTTTGCCTGTTCTGTGCAGGTTCTGCCTGTACACTCGTTTTACTGCCTATCGCAATTATTCCCATACTCGGCAACCTCGTTATGCTGTTCCTCAGCCCGCTGATGATGGCTGTGGTGGGAGCCGTCAGTATTTCCGCTTTTGGCGAATACTATTATAAAAACCGGGACAAAATCAACGCTGCCTGATGTAAGTTCAGGTGTGTGTTATAAAACCACCCTGTGGATGATCTGCAGGAGAAATAAGGAGATTCCATGATTCATCTTGGTTTTCTGCTTCATATTTATCAGCCCCCGAATCAGTTGAGACGCGTTCTGGACAGGATTGTTGATGAGTGTTACAGTCCGCTGCTGGATTTGATCAACAGCAAAAAACATTCGAAATTTACCCTCAATCTTAACTGGTCTCTGACAGAATTATTGATGAAAAACGGGCATAATAATATTATTGATAAGATGAAGCAGGGACTGGCGGAAAGAAAGCTTGAAATTACGGGAACAGCCGCATATCACGCTATTCTGCCTCTCATACCCAAAGATGAACAGGTTCGTCAGATTCAGCTGAATTATGATCATAACCGGGAGGTTCTCGGCGATCATTACAATCCAAAGGGGTTTTTCCCTCCGGAAATGGCATTCGGCCACGAAATTGTTGATTCAATCCGTGATGCCGGTTACAAGTGGGCGATTACCGACGACCAGCCTTTCAACTGTATTCATAATGAAGTTCCATGGAATTATATTCCGGAAATGGACGGGCTTCCCGTATTTCTGCGTTCTAACCTGTGGAGTAATAAGATTAGTATGGAAAAGCATGGGGACGGCAGAAAATTTTCAGGCTGGGAAGTCTGCGAATGGCTTATGAATGATATGAACAACTGGTGGCAGGGGCAGGATGGTTATGTGATTATCGCTATGGATGGTGAAACATACGGCCATCATGTTCCCGGATATATCGAATATTTTCTGGGGCAGTTTATGGAAGCCCTTGAATACTACAAAGACCGTATAACAATGGTACATATTACAAAACTTCTGAAGCTTTATCCGAGGGTAAAGAAAGAAGTGCCTCCGGGAAGCTGGTCAACAAATGCCGATGATTTCTGGTCGGGCAATTTCTTCCCCCTGTGGAAAAACAGGTATAACGCATCGCACCAGCTGCTTTGGGAACTGGTGGAGCTGGCTGTTGATTCGGTGAAAAGACTTCAGGGCAATCTGGATAAAAGCCTGAATTCGTGCACTTTCTGGTGGGCGGCTAAAAATGAACAGGAATTGTCGCCAATCACATACACTGGTATTAAGATGCTCATTGATATTATCAAGAGATCAGATCCCTCCAGAGTGGACAGAGCGCTTGAGATAGAGGAAGAACTATACTATATTTTCAAAGACAAACGACATCTGGGAATGCTCGCAAACGATGAAGTGCTCATTGATTCCAACTGGTAAGGAGGCTTAATGCCTACAGGCTTGTTCAGGCAGGTGCTCTACAGAAGTGATAACAAAACCAACAAAATACCGGATTTTATAACCATAGCTGTTCTTTGTGCAACAGCAGCCGCCATGGTTGTGGTTAATCTTCCGTTTTTCAAATCCTTATCGGTGAAACCAGCTTATTTTCTCCGTCCGGAACTATATTTCTATGGGCTTCTGGTGTTATGGATTGCTGATTTTGTCTGTTCTTTGAACGCAAAGTTAAAAAAATACTGCGCGCCGCTCAATTTTTTGCTGGTTTTGGTGTTGGGGTATCTGATTTCGGAAATGGTTTACAGATATTCTCCCCCTATGCTTCCGGCTTATTTTTTTCAACTTGCGGGGGCTAAAGGGGGCGCTCATCTCAGTGCTTTTTTCATGCACAGGGTTTTGCAGATATTTCCCCTTGTTCTTATGGTTTCCCTGATTCTTATTTATGGCGGCAGGTTTCCCGGTTATCTCAGATTTGGGGATTTATCGGTCAAAACGGATATTCTCAACCGAAGCAACCCTCAATCATGGTCAGCGGTTCTGTTGCGATTCGGTATATATCTTTTTTCGGTTCTGGGGATACTTACCATACTTTCCCGGAAAACAGCTTCCACCGGAGGAATTGATACTGCTTTGATTCTGCCCATTCTGCTTTATGCTTTGTGGAACTGTTTTGTGGAGGAAACAATTTTCAGAGGCGTTCTTCTGCCGGTGTTTGGGGAGACATTCGGTGATACATACGGAAACCTCGTTCAGGCAGTCCTTTTCGGAATTATCCATATTTCTCCGGTCAGTATTGCTACTTCTGTTTTAAGAATGGTGATTTTTACTTTCCTCGGATGGTTTTTTGGAAAAGCTGTAAAACAAACCGGAGGGATTGGAACTTCATGGGTCATGCATGTGTTGATCATTATTGCTATCGAACTGAGAATAATGATCGCATCATTATAAGAGGATTTAGCCTGTTTTTATCCAAATTGTGTAACCTTAATATTTCAGGAGGAATAAAATGAAAAAGAGACATCTGGCTATCATTACCCTGGTGGCGTTGTTCGTAGTCGGTATTATGGCTTCACAGGCTTTTGCCGATACTATGAAAACATACACCAACAAAGCAAAAGGTTTCTCAATCGACTTTCCGTCGAAATGGGAAGTAAAGGAAAAAGTATCCGATGTGGATGTAATTGCCCTTAGCCCCGTTGAAGGCAAAAGCGATAAGTTCAGGGAGAATGTAAATGTCATAGCTTTAACGGTTCCCACTTCAGTTACTCTTAAAGTTTTCTATGATGAAAATGTAAAAGATATGAAGAAAAAACTCAAAAAGTTTACCGTAGTCAGCGAAAGCAACACAAAGATTAACGGACAGGATGCCAGAAAGCTGGTCTATACACACAATATGTATAACCACACGATGAAAGCTGCAGCATATGTAATGCTGAAAGGCGGAAAAGCCTGCTTTATCACCTGCACGGCAGCACCTGAAACATACTCAAAGTGGGAAGCTGAATTCGATAAGATCGCTAAAACCACAAAGTTTTAAGCTGATATCATACCTGCCGGTGCAGGATAATTTCTAATAATGAAAGGGGATATACTATGTTTAAATCAAGAAAAGTAATAGCTCTGGCGGTCCTTATGGTAGTTATGAGCTTCGTTGTAATGGGCGCAGCTTATGCCGAAAAGTCATACTACTATAATTATACCAACAAGGACTATGGTTTCTCAATCGGCCTTCCCAACAACTGGGAAAGAAAAAATGTCAATGAAGTTATCCCAATTATGGCTATCTGCCCTCCCGAAGGACAGAATGATGATTTCCAGGAAAGCATCAGCGTCGCTATCGACAAAAATATCGGCGGAATGGATCTTAAAACCTATCTCAATGAGAGCATTAAGAGCATGAAAACAGGTCTGAAAGGCTTCAAAAATGTTAAAACCGGATCAATCAAGCTCGGAAACAGCGACTCAATGTGGCTCATCTACACCCACAAAGCAGATACAGGTCTGGAAATTAAAGCAGTAGCATACTTCCTCGTCAAAAACCACAGAGGTTATGTAATCACCTGCTCAACCACAACCAAAGAGTTCATGAACAATATGACACTGTTCGAGGAAATTTCAAAAACATTCAAATTCACCAAATAGTTTGAATGCAACGGATTTCCGAAGTAATGAAAACAGGCAGCATTGTAAAAAATCTGCCTGTTTTTTTATGGATTTTTATGGAGCGGAGTAAACACCGGGAATGGGATATGCAGCAGGTAAATAGAAACAGGAGTGCCGATTCGGGGAATTGGGGGAATCAGGAGTTTGGGGACAGTCAGAGGTAACCACGCTTTTTTGGAAAAGCGAGGTTACCCTCCGAACCTCCCTCCCTGAAAAACAGGAATATTGGGCTGGGAATTGGAGTAAATTTTACTAATTCAGTGGGGTCCCCGATTGTCCCCCGGGTTCCATAACAAAACACTAACCGTCAGCAAGCCTCATAACGGTTAGCTTCGCCAGCGATCGTAGGAGCACACTATAATAAACATAAATCCAGTAGGTTTTTTGTGGGTAAAAATATAACATGGTCAAGCACCCGAGATTGCCGTTTACAAAAAGGAGTGATGACCATGTCGAAAGAGTTCTTCAAGAA
>JAJTBE010000058.1 GCA_021287065.1 Bacillota bacterium | reverse complement strand
AGGTCCGCCCGCGACGCAAACTCAAACTCAAACCCCACACCCCACACCCCACACCCCACATACGCGTGCTCCCCGAATACTTGCCAATTCTGTAATTATTACCGCCTCTATAGCTGGAGTTGTATTTCCATTTTGGAGATTAAGGATAGAAAACGAGATTGTTTAACCGGGGGACAGGCGGGACGCCTGCGATCCGGCAGTCGCCGGCGTTTTATTGCGGCTATGATGTTTACAGGTGATTAGAGTTTATTTCCGGCGAACTTATTGGCTCACTTATTATGGTAATTAATTAAAACCTGTTAAATGGAAAAAAGAATTAAATAGATTAATGGATTTATCTAATCGCTCACGAGAATTCTAACCGCATGCCCAACTCCCAGAGAAAACTTTTTGAAAAAAGTTTCCTCCGGACCTCCTTCCCAAAACTTTTAAATTGAGGGACCGACCGGGGGGATTTTGAAGATCTGAGGACATTGGGAACCGGACCGATTAGGGGCATAGAGAACCGGGGGATCAGAGACCATCAGAGGAAAACACACTTTTTTCAAAAAGCCGGTTACCCTCCGAACCCCTATCCTTGAAAAACAAGAGTATTCTGGCTGGAATTCGAGTGATTTCCTCCAATTGCTCAACTTTACTCCGCAATACACTCAGCATATTCTCGGTAGTTGTTCTCCTGAGGGCATGTCTATTATTCTTCCTGTGCCTATTTTTGTTTTAAGGATTACCCTTGAATTCCCGGTTTGGGTTAATTCACCAATTATGGCGGAATTATCTCCATATGGGAGTGTTTTCATTATGTTCAGAATCGCTTCCGCAGAATCTCCGTCAACAACAAGCATTACTTTGCCTTCGTTAGCTGTATAAAGTGGATCAAGGCCGAGTATTTCACATATTGCGCCCACATTTTCATTTATGGGAATGTTCTTTTCTAAAATTCTCACCCCGTAACTGCGGTTTTCGCAGAATTCGTTAAGAACCATTGCCAGACCGCCTCTTGTAATGTCCCGCATAAATTTAATCTTTCCGGGAAACTTCTCCAGCAGAGGCATAATAAGAAGATTCAGTGGCGCCGTATCGCTTTCCAGTCTGCTTTGCAGTTTAATTTCATTCCTTGCAATCATTACTGCAATACCGTGATCACCCATAGTTCCGTTTACGATGATTTTATCCCCTTGTTTTACTTCTTCCGGCTCCATTCTGTTTTCAGGAAATGCACCCACCCCCGATGTATTTATAAAAACTCCATCTGCTCCACCTTTTTCAACAACTTTTGTATCACCGGTTACTATCAATACTCCCGCTTTTTCTGCTGCTTTTTTCATTGAATCAATAATTCTGTCTAAATCTTCTATTAAAAAACCTTCTTCGATAATAAAACCTGCCGACAAAAACAAAGGCTTCGCCCCTGATACAGCCAAATCATTGACTGTTCCGAAAACTGCCAGCTCCCCTATATTTCCCCCCGGAAAAAACACAGGCTTCACCACATAGCTGTCAGTTGTAAAAGCAAACCTTCCCCCGCCTGTTCCCATTTCAAGAATAGCTGAATCATCCATCTGTTCAAGAAACGGGTTTGAAAAAGCTTTAGCAAAATGGTTCTGAATAAGATCTCTTGTATGCCTGCCGCCGCCGCCGTGTGATATTGTAATCTTTTGTTTGTTCAAGCTAATCTCCGGTTAATAAAATTGTAATGAAAATGAAAAAAGGGGAAATGTCAGAAAAACATTTCCCCTATATTTTAAGAACTTTTATGGATAATTACAACATCAGTTCTCAAACTCCAAGGCTCATTTTCAGAGCTTTATAGACTCTGAGTTCCCTGTCGAACCAGTGCCCTTCCCTGTTGTTGTAGAAAAGTCTGATTTTGTCAGCGGTCTGCGGTGCTCCGGCTTTTTCAAGATCGCTTATCAGGTTTTCAAACCACTGGTCAGTTGTAATATCTTTGCCGTAGAAGATTGGGATTGGGATTCTTGCTCCCTGCTCGCCTTTTATAATCTTCAAATCGGCATCGTTAAGGATAAGAGTTGCCTTTGTATTTTCCAGAACTTTTTTATATTCCGCTTCTGCTTTTACATATTCAGCTTTAAGAGCGGGAATTTCATTCTGTTTGGTTTTTAAAGCTGGATCCCATCCGTAACGGTCGATTTTCTGTTTGTATCCGTTCATTTTCAGCATCGCATCAAACAGGGGTGAAATGCGTGATGTAAACTCAGGATAATCAAACAGAATTTCCGGATTTCCCTCAATCTGCTTTTTCCAGATCGCCCAGTTTGCATCCCAGGCATTATCCAGAACACTTACCACGCTATCCCAGTTTTTCATTTCCATTGGGTTGATTTTCAGTTCGTTTCTGTAGTAAGAGTCAAGCTGACGGAATCTTTCCTTCAGGATGGGTTCAGCTTTCGCAGCTTCTGAACCTGAAAGAAGGTTTGAGGGTAGTATTTTAACCGGATAAACATTTTCCGAAAGTTTTTTTCCGGCGGAATCTTCTACTGTCAGAGTTACATTATAACTTCCCGGTTTAATGTCGGAAGTTATTGTAAATTTATCAGGAAGCCCTGATGAAAGATTGTTGATTTTGAATGAATCTGTGGAGAATGGCACTTTTTCCGATATAATTTCATTTCCGGCACTGTTTGCCACGAAAATTCCAATTGTGCCGTTCTGCACAGACATACGGGTGTCGTTGATAAGCCAGAGGCCATTGATCCATTTTTCACCTGCAATAAGTTTGCGTGAAAGCATTTCTCCTGATGCCAGAATAGGTTGATATGACTGCTTCAGGGCTTTGTATGCAAGTTTAGGATTCCTGTTTGATTCAACAACAGCCCAGTCGTTGGAGTAGAAAAGTCCGGTATCGTCTTCTGAGCTGAAGAACATAAATCTGGTCTGTCCGTAACCGGCTCTTCTGTAGATTTCCGCAGTTATTTTGGTGCCCCATGCCTGATATTCCTGACTTGCCTGAATAACATCCTCAAGAGTGATTTTGTTTATTGCTTTTTCCGGTTTCATCCATGAGGGAATGGCATAGGTATGGAGGTTGTGCTCCACCATTTTATCGATTACTTTTACATAAAGTTTATCGGCAGCGGTTCTTTTTTCAGGTGAGGGAAGACTGTCCGGTTTAAACAGATAACCCCAGGGAATTTCCTTTTCAGCTTTTACAATAGCATTCTGAAGTTCGTTCCCGGTGAGATTGGGTGAATCTTCCTTCAGAACATCTCTGATTGCGCAGTCTGCAACATATTTTGAAAATCCCTGAAAACCGAATTCGTCAGGTCCGAATTCGCCGAATTTTCCTCCCCCTGCCACTCTTTCGTATGAAGCACTGGGAAGCGCTCCCACTCCGGGATCCGGATGGGCGTCTTCACGCCAGCCCCAGGCCGGATCAAATACATCATATTTTCTGAATACGCCGTTCTGCTGGGGTGAAGGTCTGAACCAGTAGTCAAAAACCCCTTCACCGTAGTAGTAACCATAATAAGGATGGAATTCAGCTCCCGTCTCCTCGGTTACAAACATTTCAAGGCGGGGCTTAACCGATGGACTTTCGGTGAAGTGGTTGTCAAAGAAAGACTGGATTTCCTTTCCTGCTTCTTTGTCCAAATCTTCCGAGGGTTTGGAGGCATGCATCCAGATTCCTCTTTTAAGGGAAGGAAGCCAGTGGTTCAAACCGTCGAAATATTTATTTTCGTTATGGATATTAACAAGAATCACAGAAGGTCTGAGAGTGACTCTTACAAATTCCCGCATCTGTTTCATCAGCTTTTCGCTGTATTCCTTATCCCACTGATAAACGCACTGTTGGGGGAAATCCTGCCAGGCAAGAATTCCCATCTGATCGCAGACTTCGCTGAAATAAGGATGGGGTACATGGGCATGGATTCTAACCATCTGAACATTAGCTTTGATGATAAGCTTGGCATCTCTGAGAGCATCCTGTTTTGTGTATGTTCCGGGAGTCATGCTGGGAATAACATTATCTCCGAGGATTCTAAGCTCCTGACCGTTGAGAAGCCATTTTCCTTTGGGTTCGCCTGATATTTCCCTTACGCCGAAATAGAGAGATCTTACACAGCGCATATCTTTGCCTTCCATAATTTCCACTGTTGCGCTGTAGAGGTTGGGATAACCCATAAACCAGGGATACCAGAGTTTTGCATCTTTAATAACTCCGGATACTTCCACATTATGCTTACCGGGTTTAAGGGCGATTATTTTAATAAACTGAACTTTGTCGCTGCCTGAACCGGCAAAATTGAGAGGTTTTACTTTAACCATAACATTGAGGTTGGCTGTTTTTTTACTGTCGTTGGAAAGGTTGAAACAGAAATTAACCTGCGCATCCCTACGGTCGTATTTATTCCCGTCCAGAAGGGTTACATTGGCCATGGGCTTTCCATCAATTCTCACCCATTCATTTTCGGTAAAAATTCCCACAGGCTGCCATATTCCGCCAATATTGAATTTCTGGTGGGCTGCGTTGCCCGGTTTTGTATCGTGGTATCCGAGAACACCGATGATATTCCGTTTGTTTGCCCCCCAAGCAGGAAACCCTGTTCCACCGTTTTTGGTGGTCAGGTCGTCGTCTGCTTTTTCATCAGGGCACAAAACCATAGCTTCCAGTTCATTTTCGCCGTTGTAGTTTAGTTTGTCGGTTATATCATATTTAAACGGGAAAAAATAACCCTCCACGATTTTATCGCCTTTTACGGTTGTAAGGGGTTTACCGTTCAGTTTAACTGAAGTAAGGTATATTGAACCTCCGAACTGAAGGAATTCCCTGCAGCCGAAATGTTTTCTGCCAGCTTTGAATTTTCTGACCATTACCATCCCGGTTACATCAAAATATCCCTGAGTGATCCAGTGTCCGGGGACTTTCACAAACCGTTTGCCCGGCTGATAACCTTCATGCCTTTTGCCCTTACCGTCAAACCAGGCTTTGACCTCCCAGTTTCCATTCAGGGACTGCCCTCTGGCATAAAACTCATCAAACGGAGATCGCATCGCTTCATAATTGAAGTTTGATAAAAAAGCATCTCCTGATATTGCAGCCTTTTGGGAAACATCTCCCGAAACCGCCTTTGCTTCCTCAGCGTAAAGCACTTGTGGTGCAACTGCAGTTATCATAAATAAAACTGCAAGTAAAACAAAAAAACAGCATCTATAAAAATGCTGTCTGCCCGAAGAAAATGTACACATTACACTTTTCTCATACAGAGAGTTCATTTAATGCCTCCTGTTAATTAATTATATTTTTACTTTTTTGCGTCTTCAAACTCTCCCATCTGATCTCTCGGAACTTTTACTTTGGGGAGGGCGAATCCTGAAGGTTCTCTCAGTGGTTCAGTGCCGAAACCTTCTTTGTATTCGCTTCTCATAATATCTATAAACTGGTCGTATTTGCCGTATTGTTTCAGCATAGCAGCCGTTTCTTTTTCTATGCCTCCGGAAATTGCAAGAATATTGGGGAATGAGCCGTCCATAGTTTTTATGGGGCATACAAGCTTACCGTCGTTGGTGCAGGATTCCCCACCGCCGATATGATTCTGCATTTTCGGACCCTGAAGCATGTTGAGAAGCCATGCCATACCGTAGTTTTTCTGGTTTTCTTTGGGATCCGCGCATACATGGAGCATAGGGAAAGCGCCGTAAATTGCATAAAGGTGGTTGTTGGGCACAGGTTGGGTTCCGATTCCCTCAATGCCTGTTCCGTCAACATATCCCGAACCACCGGGCTGGTTGGTTGAAGTGCCGAATCCGGGGTATCCTCTGTCTGCGGAATTCTGACTTCTGATTTCTTCCCTTATGCGGTACAAATCCCGGAATTCAGGCATATCTCTGTAGGGAAGGAAAAGATAAGCCCATGATTCGTGGGCGGAACCCCAGAATGCTTTCCAGGTTGTTCCGTTTTTGTGCTCAACTCTGTCTATGGTGATGTCGCTCCATATTCTCTTGGGAGCGTCTTCAGGCAGATTTTTTCCAAAAAGAGTAACAAACAGAACCATCATCTGTCCTTCGTGAACCGCGTGTTCTCCTGTAAGGTGTCTCTGCTGTCCGGGCTTTATGAGTTTGTCTTTGGGGGGGGTAACCGGATTGCCATTGTCGTCTTTCCGCCTCTGAACCATAATATTATCTTTCACCTTACCGGCAACAGGATCATAGAACATAGTAACTGCATTGGTTCTGATAATATCCAGATATTTGGCGTATTTATCCGCCACCTTGGTTTGTCCCTGATCTCTGAGGACCTTTTCTGCGGTAAGCAGGGTCCAAGCCCATTCTCCGTTGTCGAGGCCCGGAACCATATGGGTCCATTCGCCCATAGGTTTTATGGTTTCACCTGATTTAAACCAGGGGAGAAATCCTCCGAATTCAGGGTTTTCATTGTAGAATTTAAAATAACTGTCGATTTTCCGGTCCATAATATCAACAGCTTTTTCTCTGGCTTTCTGAACATCTCCGCCCCCTGTTACAAGAGCCATTTTCGGGTCGCCGTTCAGAGCTTTGATCAATACTCCAAGGTCAAGACATTCTTTGGAAGGTGCGCTCCAGTCCCTCGCCACCTCAGGCTTTCCCGTCACCTCATTTAGGTTCCAGCCGTCGTAGGTCAGTCCCGACACAGGGTTACGGGCAATCTCAAAATACGGAGCTTCACCCTGCAGATATTCCTTTTCAAAAGCTGCAGCTTTTTCAGGATTATTCATAATTTCGTCAATTGTATATTTATCAGCAAATCTGTATGGTGGAATTTTATTTGTCTGAGCCGTAATGGCAGCGCTTATATTTGCAATCGGTATTCCCTGCTGGATTGTGGCTGCTGAAGCTTTCCTCAGCGACTCTGCCATTCTGAACTGGCTTTCAAGGGCTTTGTCAAAACTCCCTGAAACCGAAACCTGATCTTTAACATTAAAAGCAGAACCGCCGGGTTTTTGTGCCGCATCTTTATTTTGAGTGTATAAAATCGCAGAATTATCAAGTCCCCTGATGTTATCCATAAATAATCCCTCCATTATGTCTTCCCTGTTGTATAAATCTTTGATTATTTATGCATAAATCCTGCGGATTATTATGCTTTTCGAAAAAGGCAAATCTTGAAATTTGTATTTATCGCTTAAACCATTTTACAAATTCCCTTACTCCATGTTCTATTTTAGTTGTTGGGTTATAACCCAGAATTTCCCTTGAATGTGAGATATCCGCAAATGTAACGGGCACATCCCCGGGCTGAAGAGGGAGCCATTCGATAAGAGCTTCTTTTTCAAGCTCCTTTTCAATAAGCTTCACCAGATCAATGAGCTTAACCGTTTGTGATTCCCCGAGATTGAATATGTCAAATTTTTCTTCAAAATCATCAGAACCCGTTAGAACTGCAGCTTTCACCACTCCATCCGTTATATCATCTATGTATGTGTAATCCCGGGAGGTGGAGCCGTCTCCGAAAACAGGAACAGACTTTCCCTCAGTGATAAGCTTTGCAAACTTGTGAATGGCAAGATCGGGCCTCTGCCGTGGTCCATAGGCTGTGAAGAACCGCAGACACACAGTTTTTATGTTATATAGATGTGAATAGGCATGGCACATAGCTTCCCCTGCCTTTTTAGTAGCAGCGTAAACCGAAATGGGCCTGTCCGTAGGGGTCTTTTCAGAGAAAGGCACGCTGGTGTTTTCACCGTAAACCGATGAAGATGAAGCAAAAACAAGCCTGCTGATTTTAAACTTCCGGCAGATTTCCAGAATATTAAGGGTTCCGCCAACATTAACTTCCTGATAAAGCTCCGGATTCAGCAAAGAAGGACGGACGCCAGCCATAGCAGCAAGATGTATCAGAACAACATTTTCTATGTTTCCTGTTATTATGTTTATATCTTTAGCAGTCTTCTCAAGAAATTTCTTGTCCCGTATGTCTCCCTCGTATAAATGAAAAGAACCCTCGCCGGTAACAGCCTGGGAAGCTTCCTCAATATTCCCCCTTTTAATTTCAGGGTCGTAAAAATCGCAGAAATTGTCTATCCCAAAAACCGTATTGCCTGCCGAGAGAAGTTTCTGACAAAGATGGGAGCCGATAAATCCTGCCGCTCCAGTTACTATAAAATGATTCATTTTGAATCTCATTTCCTGAAAATTATACCGACAATATAATACAGTAAAACCATTCTGTAAATCATACAGTGAAATTAAACTGTAAATGACACAATGAAATTATTCTGTAAGTCATACAGTAAAATTAAACTGTAAATTACACAGTGAAATTAAACTGTAAAATATACAGTGAAATTAAACTGAAATTACACAGTAAAATCATTCTGTAAAATATACAGTGAAATTAAACTGAAATTATACAGTGAAATCATTCTGTAAAATAATACTGTAAAATAATACTGTAAAATAAAATCCACCTGCCGGGTCCCAAAACCAACCGCCAACCGCCAGCAAACCCAATACCTAAAAGCTTCGCCAGCGATCGTAGGAGGGGTTTGCAACCCCGACGCGGACCCGCAGGTCCGCCCTCACCGCAAACCTGCTCCCCAAATCTTATGCATTTGCCGAAATATTCCGCCAACGATCGCCGGATCGCAGGCGTCCCGCCTGCCCCCCGGGTCCCAAAACCAACCGCCAACCGCCAGCAACCCCAATAACCACAATCTCCGCCAGCGATCGTAGGAGGGGTTTGCAACCCCGACGCGGACCCGCAGGTCCGCCCTCACCGCAAACCTGCTCCCCAAATCTTATACATTTGCCGAAATATTCCGCCAACACCTGCCGGATCGCAGGCATCCCGCCTGCCCCGGGTCCCAAAACCAACCGCCAACCGCCAGCAACCCTGATAACCACAATCTCCGCCAGCGATCCTATGATGGCTCCGCAACCCCGACGCGGACCCGCAGGTCCGCCCTCACCGCAAACCTGCTCCCCAAATCTTATGCATTTGCCGAAATATTCCGCCAACACCTGCCGGATCGCAGGCGTCCCGCCAGCCCCGGGTCCCAAAACCAACCGCCAACCGCCAACCGCCAACCGCCAACCGCCAGCAAACCCAATACCCAAAAGTTTCGCCAGTGATCGTAGGAGGGGTTTGCAACCCCGACGCGGACCCGCAGGTCCGCCCTCACCGCAAACCTGCTCCCCAAATCTTATGCATTTGCCGAAATATTCCGCCAACGATTGCCGGATCGCAGGCGTCCCGCCTGTCCCCCGGGTCCCAAAACCAACCGCCAACCGCCAGCAAACCCAATAACCAAAAGCTCCGCCGGCGATCCTATGATGGCTCCGCAACCCCGACGCGGACCCGCAGGTCCGCCCTCCCTCCGGGAACCGGGCAAACCGATATTAAGCATCAGATAATGTTAAATGAAAAATGTTACATTCCTACTGAAAAAGTTAACATTTGTAAACCTCCGGACAACTGTCTGCATTAGGATTATAAAATCCCAGACTGCTAATAATTTGCATAACGGTGAGGTTCGTGGGTTTTACATGATTCCATGATCTGTTAAATAACGATACAATTAAAAATTTATTGGTAAATTTTTAATAAAATTTGACTAACAATTGGTAATTGGGGTATAATAAGTACACGATCTACACAAAAAGAGTTTCCTTTGAAACTTTCCTGCAAACACGAAGCCGTCATAAAAAAGATGGAATGTAAACAGCCACTCTGAATTTTGTCCGGGTGAATCTATACCCTGAATCACCCCTACTGAATTCAGCGGAAACTGAACTACATCGTTTTGAGGAACGGGGATCCACCATAGTGCCCTTCTGATTGCCTGAAGATGCATCGTTGTTATCACCACTCCAGACAGCAATGTGCTCTGAAGAAGCAATCAATTCTTCCTCAAAAGTATAGAACTTGATAACTATGAGTATAAATGGGTATCGATGGCTAAGCGCAAGCGGGTAGATCTGGGAGAATAAAGATAATTAAGAGGAAACATGGTCGTTGGGGAGATTAGGCAACTGATCTCCCCATACATGTTTTATACGGACAATCCGGAACTTACCACGCCAACCGGGCAAATGGAATCAATACACCTGTTATGCAAGAATTGGTGCTTACTTCCGGGAATATGTCATTTTTTATTTTCGGGATGAATTTTGCATAAACGATAAAACAGGTGATTTTTATCTCAGAAATTCATTTTTTTTGAAGAGTATGAACCATTGTGAAGATAATACCGCAAATAGAAATAAAATCAAACAAAGTGTTGGGGAACTGATTTGTCAGAAAAACAGGACGAAATAAAAAGCAGAATCATCGAGAAAGCTTCCAGTTATATGTACCGCTATGGTATAAAAAGACTTACCATGGAAGGTTTGGCTGAAGAAATTGGAATCAGTAAAAAAACTCTCTATGCTCATTTTCGCGGAAAAAAAGAAGTTGTAGATGAAATTGTTGTTCAATCACTGAGGAAAATCGCCGGAGAACAGGATGAATTGCTTGAAAAAGCTACAACACCGGTGGAAAGACTGATGGCTATATTTGTGCCCCTGCTTGGTCTGGCGCAGATTATGGATAAAATGTTCTTTGAAGATCTGGCTAAATATTATCCTGAAGTCTGGAAAAAAGTTGAAGAAGCCAGATGGAGAAGGATGCAGCGTGTTGCCGAAACACTTGAGGGAAAAATGGATACAGCTATCACCGGAAGATACAGCCCTGCTGTTATAGGCAACCTTATCATGACATCCCTGAGCAGTTTCGCCACACCTGCCAACACAACAAGAATCGGCATCACACCATCGGAAGCTGTCGATCTCTTTTTTAATACTATCGTAATGGGCTTACTTGACGAAAAAGAAAGATCAGAGATGAGAACCAAAATGGAAATCCTGTCAGATACAAAATCTCATCAGAACCCTCACCAATCCTGACCAGCGCAGCAGCCCTGTCACTTATACCCCACAACTCTGTTATTAAAACCAAACTGAAATGTATCCGCTTTTACCTTTTCCTTTGAAAAACCAGCTTCCGCCATTATTTCCATCAATTCTTTTTTATTGAAATAATGCTTGTGTTCATCAATTTCCCTTCTGCTCACCAAACCGGCTTTATACGCAAGAAACTCCAGAACGGGTTTCGCCGCCGGCGTTGGTGTGGTTAAAAGAAGAATCCCCCCGGGCTTCAGTATTCTGTATATCTCTTTCAGAACATGCAGGGGATTGTCCAGATGCTCCAGAACGGCAAGGCTCACTGCCGCATCTGCAGTCTCATCCTCAAGTGGGATTCTGTCCTTTTCCAGATTGAATCTTTTCAGTGTGATTTTTTCTGTGTTTCTGTCTTCAACAAGATTATCAAACCCGTACCCCGCCCTTATTTTATCCTCCGCATCAAACAGCAGCTTCCCGTGAGGACCGCAGCCGATGTCGCAGACTACCGAATCAGGAGGAATCAGCTTCATTATTTTAGATATCCGCATTTTTCTGAAAATCGGCTCAAAAAAAGGCTCTTTACTCATTGAATTGTATAATTGCTGCCTTTCAGCGCTCCGGAGAGATCCAGCTCCCTGCCGGGCGGAATCAGAACATATCTGCTGATAAAATAAACCGGAAGCATAAACACTGCATTCCATATTGCAAAATAGAGCATATTGTAAAGATCGGTTATTTCCAGATTAAAAAACTCAAAAATCAAAGAAATTGAAACAAGGACAACGGTGAAAATAATCGAGCCGATGACGGAACTGATAAGAGGAACAACGATATTGTCAGGTTCGATTTTTTCCGTAAGAGCGCCCGCGATGAAACCCGCAAGACTGTAGCCCAGAATATATATCCCCCATGGGTTCCAGGATACAAGCCCGGTCATAACGCCCCCGATAATTCCAACAAGAGCGCCTTCCCGGTATCCTTTGAGAAGTCCCGCTGAAATGGCAAATAAAAGCACCAAATCAGGTTTGATCTTCCATATTATAAACTCGGGAAAAAACGAAGTCTGAACCACAGCCAGAATGGCAACAGTAACAAAGTATATAAATATACTGAATCTCCGCCTCATTTTTCCTCACCGGATTCAGGTTCCGCAGGTTGCTCCGACTGCTCAAGAAGCAATACATACTGAAGTCTGCCGAATTCAACTGCCGGCTTAATCTGCACAGCCTTATAAAGTATATTGTCCCTGCCGTAAACTTTGGTTACTTCCCCGATTATTTTCCCCGGCGGATAAATCCGGCTCAGATGCGAAGTTATCACCTTATCCCCTGTGTTTACCTGAGCATCGTTTTCAATATACTTCATAATACAGGTATTCTTACCCTCACCGTAAACAACCCCCAAAGCGCCGGAAGAAACCACCTGCGCGGGGATGGCTGATTTTTCATCAAATATAAGCATAATCCGTGCAGTATTATCAGAAACCGATACCACTCTGCCCACTATGCCTTCGGGAGTAATAGCGGACATATTCACCTTAACCTGATTCCTCGAGCCTTTGTTTACCTTTATAAACCGGAACCAGTTGTCCGGATCCCTTGCTATTACTTCCGCAGCAATAATTCTGCCCTGCTGCACCTTGGAAAGCTCCAGAAGCTTTCTGAGATTTTCATTCTCATCTCTGGTTCTGTTGTAGGTTTCCTGTTCTTCCTTCAGAGTATAAATCTCAGCTTCAAGCTTTCTGTTTTCTGCTTCGAGATTGGCTGAATGTGTAATAGAACGCCACTTTGCGGATATATTTTTGCCTGTGTTTGAAAAAAATGTCTGAACAGGCTGGGCAATATACGAAAAAACTTTGGAAACAGGTCCTGCTTCACCCTGCCGGAAACTCCGGGACTGAAATAGTATTATCACTATGCTGAGCACTGCTATGCCGAGAAGAACCCATGCCTTTTTCTTTCCCATATCAGACCTGCTTATCTTCTTTTCCCATAAACACTGCCTTAAACAGCTTCGGGCTTTTAAATAATTTATCGCAGCCAAGGGCAACACAGGCTATAGGGTCTTCCGCCCTTTTACACAATACGCCCGTGCTCTGGGTGAGAACTTCATCAAGATCCTTCAGAAGCGAACCTCCGCCCACAAGGGTAACGCCCTGTTCGTAAATATCGGAAACAAGCTCCGGAGGCGTTGTTTCAAGAGTCTGTTTCAACAAATCGACGAGAAGCTGGATTATTTCCGAAAGTGCCTCAGCAACTTCGTTGTTGTCGATTTCCAGTGAACGGGGAAGACCCGATGTAAGATCCCTGCCCCTCACTACCGCGGTGGAAGTTACTTTTGTCTTTCTTGCGGTGCCGATGGACATTTTTATCTCTTCCGCAGTTCTGATGCCGATCATAAGATTGTAAGTATAACGGATATAATTCTGAATAGCTTCGTCCATTTCATCCCCTGCAATACGGGATGTTCTCGCCTGAACAACGCTGCCCAGGGATGTTACGGCAACTTCTGATGTGCCGCCGCCTATATCCATTACCATGCTTCCCTGAGGCTGCAAAACAGGCAGACCTGCTCCGATTGCTCCTGCAAGGGGTTGATCAATCACATAAACTCTTCTTGCGCCTGCTGCTTTTGCCGCTTCTGATACTGCGCGCCATTCCACATCGGTTACATCGCTGGGCACGCCTACGATAACTCTTGGAGGTATAAATCCCCCCGTCTGTATCTGTTTGAGCAAATGGGAAAGAAGCTCCTCGGCTATGTCAAAATCAGCAATAACTCCATCCCTTATGGGCCTTATAACTTCTATATTCTGCGGAGTCCTGCCCTCCATACGCCGGGCTTCCGTTCCTACGGCGATTATTCTGCCTGTATTCAAATCTTTTGCAACATAAGAGGACTCAACCAGAACAATACCCCTGCCCTTCACGAGAACAGGCGTGTTAGATGTGCCGAGGTCAATCCCCACATCTGCGGAAAAGCCGCTTAATAAATTGTCCAGATATATATATGACATCAGATTCCAAAAATCCTAAACTAAGTTTGCCCTGAGCGCTCCATCCTTCAGAATGTCGTACCCCAGCTTTTTCAGCATAGTATAAAGCTTCAGCATCGGCAGACCCACCACATTGTGATAGTCCCCTCTCACGGATTCCACCAGAAGAACCCCGAAATGCTGTATGCCGTAAGAACCCGCTTTATCCCTGTGTTCTCCGGTTTTAATATAATTTTCAATATCATCCCGATCCAGATGACGGAATTTTACGGATGTTTGCTCATAATCTTCAATTATCCTGCCTTCAGGCAAAACAAGAAGCGCTACGCCGGTTACAACACGATGAATCCTGCCCGACAGCTTCCTGAGCATTCGCCTCGCATCATTGTCATCCGCAGGCTTGCCCAAAATCTCATTCTGCTGGATAACGATTGTATCAGCACCCACCAGAACAGCAGGCTCACCCGATAACGCAGAATAAGCCGGATCAACGGCAATAGCTCTGGCAGCCCATTCAACCTTACAACGGGCGTTGCCCATGGCAAGGGCATGAAAAGTATCGAACTCCCCGTTGAGAACATTAATCTCAGGAGCGTCCGTCTTAATAATATCAAAAGAAATTCCGAGCCTCTCCAGCATTTCCTTTCGCCGGGGAGAAGCGGATGCAAGTATAATCTTCATAGCAAGTCATTATAGCACAAGCGCTTCAGCTTGCCAACATGGAAAATGTAAGGTAAAAATGACGCAGGCCAGCCTGAATTGAATCAAATATGTTTTCTCGAAATGATTTTCAAATTTTTTTGATTTCTATCTGTAGCAGTTTGTTGATAGATGCAGTTATTGATGGTACACTTAAAGCCGGCAGGAAGATAGGAGAATTTTTTGTTTTTGTTGAAGAATAATGTAAATATCGGCTATACCGATAATAATATTGATATAATAATTTTTTCTTAAATATTTAAGATAGAAGAAGGTACCAAATTGGCTACAGGAGATCAGCTTAAATCCCTCATTCGTTCACATTACAGTGATCAGTCGGAGCGCTTCTATACTCTTGCTTTGCAGGTGGCAGCGTATGAAGCTAAGCTTGGACATGTAGCTTTGGCTCACGATATTAAACAGATACTGGATACTGAAAGAAAAAAAAATGGTCCCCAAATCATACCTTTTCCTCAGGATTTAAAAGGCCTTGTACTTACAGAAGAACCGGAAGTTCTGCTCTCATCGCTGGTCATACCGGAAAGCCTCTTTGAGAGAATTCACCTTTTAGTTCATGAATACCGACAGCAGGAAAAATTAAAGGCCTATGGACTCTCTAATCGTAGAAAGATGCTTCTTATCGGTCCTCCAGGTACAGGTAAAACAATGACTGCAAGAGCATTGGCAAGAGAGTTGCATCTGAATTTGAATACAATTCAGGTAGATCGTTTAGTTACAAAATTTATGGGCGAAACCAGTGCAAAATTGAGACAGATTTTTGATTTGATGCAACAGATTTCGGGAGTTTATCTTTTTGATGAATTCGATGCCATTGGCGGCGAACGATCGCTGGATAACGATGTTGGTGAAATGCGGCGAGTTCTCAACGCATTTTTACAATTCATTGAACAGGATACTTCAGACAGTATAATAATTGCAGCAACAAATAACCCAAGGCTTCTTGATCAGGCTTTGATCAGAAGGTTTGATGATGTACTTTACTATAATACTCCCACTGCAGAAGAACGTAAACATTTAACAGAAAATGTGCTCAATACATTCAAAGGCAGTGATCTTATATGGAATGA
This sequence comes from Bacillota bacterium, assembly GCA_021287065.1. Lineage (GTDB taxonomy): Bacteria > Vulcanimicrobiota > JAJTBE01 > JAJTBE01 > JAJTBE01 > JAJTBE01. The sequence continues at coordinate 1,533 of JAJTBE010000058.1, read as the reverse complement.
CATTCTTTCCGAAAGCGAAGGATTAAGTCATGCAGAAATTGACATAGCATGCAGAGATTCCATTAAAATTGCCATTCTCAATGATACTAATAAAGTCAATCACGATTTACTAATGAAAACCATACAGAACAGACAAAATGCAAGAAAAGGGATGAAAGGTGAAAGCTGATGCTTCGAAAGAATTTACCGCACATAATATTGCCGGATCCACCTGAAAAATATAAATATATTAATCCAATCAAAAGCCCAAATGATGGTCAGCAAACACCTCAACGAGATAGAAAAACCCATGCTGAGCATCTGATACAGAGTTTTGATAAAGCGTGGCAAATAGCGAGGGATGATCAAGTTGTTTATCATACCACTAGGAATGGAGTTTATCTGGAGTTCAGAAGTTCTCCCGGATATGAGTTGATAACAAAAAGCCTTGAAGATTTAAGAACAAAAAAAGTCAGATTATGTAATGTTCGAAAGAGAAATCTCCCTAAAGAAGTTGATAAAGAAACCAAACCTGTAATCTATGCCACTGTTTATATTTCAAATGACAGTAGAGAATTTTTCCTGAAAAAGCTTAATGACTATGCAGAAAAAGATCATTCTACCGGAACACCAAAAAATCTTAAGGTAGTTAATAGTATATCCGATATTTTAAATGCGTCCCTTATTAAATCATTCTGGGTAAGTGAGGAGCATTTAATCCCTGATGAATCGCCGCAGTGGTGTGAAGTCTGGCTGAGAGTTGATTCTGATACAAAAGAGGAGATAGAAAACGTAATAAACATTTTTGATGATTTACTTGCAGTACAAGATGTAACTTCAAAGCCTGGGTATTTGTTATTTCCTGAAAGAGTAGTCAAACTTGTTCATGTGAATGGAAAACAACTTGAAACACTTACAAGATATTGTGATTACATTGCTGAATACCGTATAGCAAAAGATACTACATCTTTCTGGGTTGGCATGCAAACACGTGAACAGACGGAATGGGTGGAAAATCTTACAGAACGTTTGCAGATAAACAAAGAATCTTTAGTATCAATATGCCTTCTTGATACAGGAGTCAACTATGGGCACCCCTTACTTGCACCAGTTTTTGATCAATCTGACTGTCATAGTTGCAATGTATTATGGGGAGTTTATGATCATGATAAACATGGTACTTTAATGGCCGGTATTCTTGTTTATGGAAATCTTGATGAACAATTATCTTCTTCCGGACGAGTCTTTATCAACCATAAAATTGAATCTGTAAAAATATTACCTCCAAAAGGTGAAAATTCTATAGAACTATGGGGATTAATAACTTCTCAGGGTGTTAGTCTGCCAATTATTAAGGCGCCGGAGAGGATGAGAATCTACTGTATGGTAACTATTCACCCCCCAAAAAAAATATAAAATATTTTTCTAAAAAAAACATGGAATTAAAAAGATGTGTCGAATCATTATCTTATGAGAAAACCATTAGATATTGAAAAAGTTAAAGAGGTCTTGGCTTCTGAGGAAATCAGGAAGGATTCTTCGCCTGCTGTTTTG
>JAJTBE010000056.1 GCA_021287065.1 Bacillota bacterium | reverse complement strand
TAATCAACCATAATAACACTCTGTCAGGAAAATTGCCTGATACCGGATATCATGACCGATTTAATGGGATTACTATATCAAAAATGCTTTGGAAAATGGTATAATATTGTTAAATTAACCATCCTTAATTATATCACACCCACCCGCCCTTGTCAAGCACTATGGGTCACTACAAACCCCACCCAACACCCCTCAATCCCAATAAAATCAACAAAAAAATTCCCAAAAAAGAAAAAAACCCCCGTTTTTTTAAGGGGGTTTGGTAAAGATGGGTAAAGACAATGTTCATTATACCTATGTTTTACGGGATTGTGTAAAAACCTATTTCGAAGGGCATTTTTCAGGTAAAAAAACAAATCTGGTAAAAATCAAAGATTCAGAGGTAAATTCTATACAAGTGAAACCATAAAAATGGTTTAAAGCCCGTGGTTGTGCGGTTCTGCTTGTCACCGGGTTAAAACCGTGTTGGTTCCAGGGGCATCGGGTTCAATGCGAAATGTCCAAATCCGAGATTTAAACAGGTTTAGTGTTGTGATAAGAGTAGTTTTTACACAGTCTCTGCAAACCCCTCCTACGATCGCTGGTGAACACTTGCCGTTATTGGGTTTACCAGACTCTCATGTCCAATGCCGCTGAGTGAGTAAAATCCATTCAAATCCCCAAGCCCAATACTCTTGTTTTTCAAGGAGGGAGGTTCGGAGGGCAACCTCGCTTTTTTAAAAAAGCGTGGTTCCCTCTGACGGCCTCTAAACCCCACGGTCCCCGGTCGGTCCTAATCCCCCCGGTCGATCCCCAATTTCAGAAGTTTTGGGATGGAGGTCCGGAGGAAACTTTTTCCAAAAAAGTTTCCTCTGGGAGCAGGGCAAACCGTTGTTTAGGTTGTTTGTCGTTTTGGTTTGTTTTAGGGCGAACCTGCGGGTTCGCGTCGGGGTTGCAAACCCCTCCTACGATCGCTGGTGAACACTTGCCGTTATTGGGTTTACCAGACTCTCATGTCCAATGCCGCTGAGTGAGTAAAATCCACTCAAATCCCCAAGCCCAATACTCTTGTTTTTCAAGGAGGGAGGTTCGGAGGGCAACCCGATTTTCCAAAAAAGCGTGGTTCCCTCTGACGGTCCCCAAATCCCCGTCAGTCCTAACCCCTCCGGTCGGTCCCCCAATTCAAAAGTTTTGGGATGGCGGGTGCCCGCCCGCAGGGTGGGCGCGAGGAAACTTTTTTCAAAAAGTTTTCTCTGGGAGCAGGGCGAACGGTTGTAATTCTCGTGAGCGTTCAGGTAAATCCATGCCTTAATTCATGGACATTGCCCCAAATCCCCACAGTCCCCCGGTCGGTCCCCCAATTCAAAAAATTTTCTCCGGGAGTTGGGCAAACGGGCAGAATTCTCGTGAGCGTTCGAACAAATCCATGCCTTAATTCATAGGCATTGCCCCTGCAAGTATGTGCAGGGATTTTTTCATTTCTTCGTTAACCGGCGTCTTTTTCTCTGCCATTTTGAGGGCGACAGCGGTCAGAACCTCAACCGTATTCAATGGGGTTTTGATTTTTTCCGCTAATTTCAGAGCACCGGTGAAATCAGAATTATCAGCAAGCATCAGAGCGGTATCTGTAAGCCAGTCCTCATTAAACCAGACTTCACTGATTGCTTTGCCTTCACTGTTTTCCTTAACAGCTTTTTCAATTCTGCCGTATTTTCCCGCTGCTGCATAAGCCTGAGAAATTTTAGCCTCGGCGGCAATCTGCCGATCGTGTTCCTTTGCCTGTTCCTTCTTGTCTTTTATCTCCCGCTTTATTGCTTCCTGATTCAGTTTTTCCGCCTGTTCGAGAAGTATTACAGCACTATCGGCGGCGCCTTCCTTAGAATATGTAAGGGCGATGTTGGCAAGGCAGAATGCTTTAATGGCAGGATTAGCCGACTTATTGGCTTTATCGAGAGCTGCCTTAACCACTTTGGTTTTCTGATCAGCTTTATCGTCGCTGAGTTTGCTTTCGATCATCATCAGAGCACGGTTTGCTTCGGTTTCATCCTTCATTTTAAGGGCTGCTTCCGTTCCTTTGTCCGGAAGTCCGATTTCAGCATAGTTGATGGCTATTATGTATTCAAGAAATGATTTCCAGGGAGAATCTTTCTCTTTTGTCAGAAGACTGCCTGCCTGTTCAAGATACTTCACAGCTTCATCTTTTTTACCGCTTTTGTAATAGATTACAGCTATGTCTTTTAAAACAAGAATTCTGTCGGAAACATAATTCTGGATTCCATTGAGTTTTTCAGCTTCTTTCAGTTGTCTGAAGCCTTCTTTCGGAGCGCCGGTTTTTATGAAGCCTCTGGCTGCTTCAAGAAGGGCGAAGGTTCTGTATGTCAGGTCTTTCTCAAATTCGATGGTTTTGCAGGCTTCTTTCAGAATTTTCACTGCTTCCTTATTGTTTTTGATATTGGAATACTCAACTGCAATACCTGAAAGAACAACTGATTTATAAAAGGGATTCGCAATTTTTCCGGCAGCTTTTACAGCTTCATCAAGCTTCCCTGTTTTAGCCAGAGCTTCCGCCACTTTTGCCTTTGGAGGTTTAAGATCAGTAAGATACGCAGGGAATCTTCCTTCTGTATGTTGTTTATCAGCCATTGAACGAGCCTGGGAAATGAGCTGCTCTGCGGTTTTGTCGTCTCCGTTAAGGTGATAGCTTATGGCGGTTTTTATGGTTGCGGGTATTTTTGATTCAGGGGTCATAAAGTTGGAAATATAAAGCAGCGCACATGCAGAAGGGCTTTCTTCCGCATCAGCCCTGTATTTTATAACGGGTATGAATTTCTCGCTGAAATCCGCCGGAGTCATCGAATCGAGTTTCAGTGTTCCATTTGCAATATCTGCAGCTATTTTTGACTTGGGGTATCCTGAAGTAATTTCATCAAGTTTGACGGAAGCTTCCACATATTTCTGCAAAGCGCTGCGGTAGCTTGTTTTTTCCAGCTCCTTACCTTCACTGTAAAGTTTTTTAGCATCATCAAATGTCTTTGAAGCTTCATTGTCGGTGCCTGAACAGCCGGAGATGAATAGTCCTGAAATAAGCAGCAGGCATAGTGTTAATTTTTTTAACACCACTGTAAAATTATTTAACAGTGCTATTTCAGAAGTGCGCGTTAAAGCATGTTTTGATATAAGATTGTGGATTTTGTCCGTCATTTGACTTTAATTCCTATCGTCCTGAGAATTTTTCGCCGCAGCCTGACTTCAAAATCTTTATAAGTCAGGTTTCCGTTCATAATTTTAAGGGCATCGTCAGCGACATGAATCATGCCGTCGTAGGCGATACCGGGGAAAAGATAAGCTATGGTTGCGAACTTCCCTGCGGTTTCGAGGTTTTCGCCAATTTCTTTGCGTATCCTTTCAGAATAAACAGATAAGGGAGTTCCTTCCTTAATATGGGAATTAAGGCATTCTGCAGCTATTCTGCCCGAGTCCAGCGCAGGCTTTATCCCCTCGCCGGAAAGTGGATTGACAAGACCGGCAGCTTCCCCTGCAAGGAGAATGTTTCCGGCGGAAACCGGTCTGTTTTTTCTGTATAAGGGAATGGGGCATCCCCTGTATTTTCCGGGTTCTCCGCCAAGGTCTGCGGTTTTGATAAAGCTGTCAAGAGCTTTTCTTATCTTTTCCGGCTTCACTTTTTTTCCCGTATATATGCCCACCCAGAAATAATCCTTTTTGGGTATTATTCCTGCGAAACTGCCGTGGATATAGTTAAAATCGAGATAAGCGGTGGTTTGAAATATTTCTCTTGTCCGGGCGTCAGGGAGAAACTCATAATAGGCGCAAAATCCCATGGATTTGTTATCGGAAGGCATCAGTCCTGAAAGTCTGGCTGTTGTGGAATGTCCGCCGTCGGCGCCTATGAGAAAACGGCATGTAAAAATCCGTCCGTTCAGGCATTCTATTTTTATTATATTGTCTGCCTTTATGATATTTCTGATACGGCAGCCTTCGAAAAGGTTTGCCCCCGCTTGCTGTGCCTTCTTCACAAGGGCATGATCAAAGGTGTTTCTTTCGACAGAATATATTTTATCTTTTATAATCCCAGTCTTCTGTTTTTCTCCCCGGCTGGCAAAGTGGTATTTATCGAGAACAATGGAAGTTTCTGCCATTTCTTCCACAGGAACGACAAAAAAGGCGGATTGTGGTATGCCGCCGGCACAGAATTTAGCCCGTGGCAGATGCTCCTTTTCAAAGAGCGCCGTATTTATTCCGGCTGAAGCGAGGTAATATGCTGCGCTGCTTCCTGCGGGACCCGCTCCGGCTACGATTACATCAAAGTGTAATTCTGACCCTGTAATTTGATTCATTTTTTTCAATTGTTGCGATCGTAAAACAGAGCTATGGACGGGGGAAGCGGCGGAATAACCGATTTCAAATCAAAAATATCTCCTGCGGGCAGTTCATCTATCTCTTCGATTATATCATTTATGGTTTCCGTAAGTTTGTTCATCTGGTCTTCAACGGTTCTTAACCCGTTTTTTGCTTTGTCTTCAATAGCTGAGTAAATTGTGTCGTTAATTTTCAACAGGAATGATCTGAGGAGGTAAAAATAGACCTGTGAATCCAGCATAAGAAGTCCATAATAGTGTTCGAAAATCCTTTCCGAAAAAACCTGCAGATAGTATCCGGCGGAGCTTCTTTCCCTTTCAATCTGCAACAGGTAGTAATTATAGACTATGGTAACACGCTGATAATCACTTTTCTGGATCAGATACTTAATGGCATCAAAAGATATTTTGATTTTATGTTTGAGAACACCAAACTGAAAAGAGAGATCCTTTCTTTTGTTATCCGGGGAATTTTCCACAAACATAATAAAGTCGCTCAAAGGAGCGGAATGCATATCCTGCTTGCAGGAACAACAAACAGCCTGCTTTGGTTCGTTAATGGATTCACATATGGGGCAGATGTTTTTTGTCTCCATAGTGGAATTATAGACACGAATTTTTATAAAGTAAAGGGTAAAAAAATTCAAGTTTCATTTTTTTTCCAAAATAAAAAGCGGGGCTGAATTTTCACTAACCCCGCGGTTTCCTTATTTAAGCATTTCAACTGCCGCATTGTAATTGCGGTAGAATGTGAACTCACCGAGAATTTCCCTGTCCACAACCGGTTTGCCGTCGATTATCAGGGATGAAAGGTTTTCTGCGATTCCCGGTCCCAGCATCAGGCCCTGTCCACAGAGGCCCACAGCAAGATATAATCCTTCGATTTCCCTTACTTTGTCCACAATGGGGATTCCGTCGGGGGTCATTGGATACAGACCTCTCCAGACTCTTCTTACCCTGACATTTTTCAGTCTGGGCACAAGTTCGATAAGACGGCGGGCAACCATCGGCAGATAACCTGATGTGCTGCGCCTGTCTTTTCCCCAGATAGGCGGGTTGGGGGTCAGACAAAAAACTATCTGGTGTTCGTAATTCTGATAAAAATAGAAATTGGCTGATCCGGGTCTCTCCCTGAGATCCACAACAAGGGGGCTGAAGAAAGATTCCACAGGTTCGGTTATACCTGCTTCGTGGGTATCTGGAGTTACCGGAATACTCAAACCCAGCATTTCTCCTGTTTCCTTTGCATCTGCACCGGATGCTATTACCACTGTTCCTGCAGAATATACTCCCTGTGCGGTTTTAACTTCGGTAATTCTGCCCGAGTTGACTGTGAAACCTGTAACTTCCTCATTGAACCGGAATTCCACACCCAGTTTGACAGCTCTTTTATAAAAAGCATTTAAAGTTCTTAAAGGCGACACATTTCCATCATCAGGGGAAAAAGTGCCTCCCCGTAAATTTTCAGGATTGACGCCGGGTATCATTTCCTTCATTGCTTCTGCATCAATCCAGTCGATATTGAGGCCATGTTTTCTCTGAATAACAAGTAAATCTTTCAGTTTGTTTTCAAGTTCTTCCGTATAAACGGGAAAACAGTATCCACCTCTCTGCCAGCCCAGATCATCACCGTATTTTTCATTCCATGTTGAAACGATTTCCAGACTTCTTCGACAGATTTCGATTTTTCCCGGGTCTGAGAATGTAGCTCTGATTCCACCGATAGCTGCTTTATTCTGACCCTGCCCTGCTGAGGGGTTCTTCTCAAGAACAAGGACTTTAAGCCCTCCCTCGGCAAGCTTCATAGCGGTAGGCGTACCAACGCTTCCTGCTCCGACAATAATTGCATCATAGATTTCTGCGCTCATATCAGGACTCCTATGGGGATGATTAACCGGGGATAGTCTTTGGGAAAAATCGTGTAATTCCTTCCCGTTGTTTTAAGGTTTTAACTGTTTTAACAACAGATGTTAAGGAAGGAGTAAGGAAACAAAGGGACTCCCCTCAATGCCTATTAATTAAGGCATGGATTTATCTGATCGCTCACGAGGGTTGTGTCGGTTTGCCCAGATCCCAGAGGAAACTTTTTGAAAAAAGTTTCCCCGCGCCCACCCTGCGGGCAGGCACCCGTCATCCCAAAACTTTTGAATTGGGAGACCGACCGGGGGGATTTGAGTAGATTTTTACCAATTCAGCGGCATTGCTGGAAACATCTCTTACAGTCGTTGACCAGGCATGTGGTTATTTGGTTTGCTGGCGGTTGGCGGGAGGTTGTTGCAGGAGAGCACATTGGCTCTCCCCTACAGGAATTCCTATATCGATTGAAGTTTGTGTCGATATGCAGAAAACAGAATTAAAGAGAACGGAAAAATGATGCACTGAAAGTTTTTGCCGGAAGGGTTTGGGAAACTGGCTTTTTTCAAAAAATCGGGTTTCCCAAAAAAAGAATTGTAATCATTCACCCACCTCCCGGAGAAAACTTTTTTGAAAAAAGTTTCCTCGCGCCCACCCTGCGGGCAGGCACCCGCCTTCCCAAAACTTTTAAATTGGGGGACCGACCAGAGGGATTTGGACAGACGGGGGTTAGGGACCCTCAGAGGAGACCACGCTTTTTTGGAAATCGGGTTTCCCTCTGAACCTCCTCCCTTGAAAAACAAGAGAATTGGGCTGGGGGATTTGAGTGGATTTTTGCTAATTCAGTGACATTGCCCCCCTGTAAGGTTCCGTTTTCTGATGCTAAACTTTTCCGGTTTTACTGTTGTTTTTCTCAGAGAATTCAAAAAACAGGATGAAGCTGATTGTAAGTATGATAAGTCCGCCGACAAATTCCAATCCGGCTCCGGTTGTTTGAGAAATCCGCCAGGGAAGCTGGGACAGGGAGACGGCGCAAAGAAGTGCCAGTAAAGCCTGCACTGTTATTTTTACCTTAGAGTTGGTATTCAGAAAAAAGAGAAGATTGATTATACCGTTCCGCTTTCCGGAATTAATAAATAGCGCCATTGTATTAAAGTTTGAGAAAAAAACGAAGGTGACAACCAGAAAGCCTGTCCATAAACAGAGAGAAGAACTGAAAACCTTTGCAACAGAGAGGTTTATAACCATAGCCATCAGCGAACAGAACATTACAAAGGCATTTATAAAAATATCATACCCATTGTTTTTGCCGGAAGCAGGAGGGGTTGAATTGAGGGTTCTCAGTGAATTCATACCGATACCAATCATTGGCGCTATCATTGTGCCGAGAGCAATGGAAAACAGTGATTTTCCTGCATGCAGAAACATTAAGCCGCCTATAATATACAGAATGTAAACAAGTATAGCTTTATTTGCTTTATTTTTCATTTCAGTCCATTTCAGTTGTTAAAGTGGCTGGAATTATTCCTCAATTATCAGAGCTTCAGCTTCCAGATCTGATTCCATTAATTCCTCAAATTCCCCGGGTTCGGGCAGTTCCATTATTCTATGGGATTCAACGGCATATTTACCAGCCATGCCGGTTTCATCCGCCAGAAAATATATCTTGTCGCAGGGGTATTCATTTTTTTCATGTCTGAGTCTGCAGCATTGCTCCGTGTATGATTCCGTATAGCATTTCCGGGAAAAGCTTGAGGGATCAAACCGGTAATGGCGGATCTGCATATTGAAATCCAGGGGATAATCGTTATCCATTATACTGAACGCCATAGCTGTTGTTACTTCGAAGCTGATGACGCCCTGTTTTTCCAGAAAGCTGATCTGTCCCTGATTGAGGGGAATATCCATTCCGGGAAATTCCCGCTGCCATCCGTAAATAGTCCAGCAGATATTTATATTGTCGTTAAGAATCTGACATGTTTTATTCAGAAAGCCTATGTCCTGAATTCTTATTTCATCAATGAGTTCTTTTTGAATAAGGCGGCGCAGCAAATCAAAATGTATATCAAAATTCTCACCGGTCAGATAAACAGGGGTCTGATAGGAAACAAACAATCCCGCCTTTTTTAAATCCGCAATGGTATCGGGAATATCAAACAAGCTTATACCCGTCCGCTCCTGACAGAAGGGATCGCCGATTACGACACCGTCATATTTATTGGCACAGTATCTGATTATGGAGGATGAATCATCCAGTCTTTTCGGGTGAAAAAGTTTGCGAAGTATTTTCATAAGTGGTTTTTTCGAAGCTCTGCGCAAAAAACCTTTTGGGGAAGCTGGTAATTGAATTGAACTTATCCCTGAATTACACCAAAACAAAACGGTATTATGCCCTGAAAAGGTTGGTTGGGAAAGTGCGGAGGGAAGGCTTGAATTAAAAAAAATCCGTCCCATTGCGGAGTGTTAGGGGGCAATGCCGCTGTATTAGTAAAAAGCTCTGATTCCCAGCCTGAATACTCCTGTTTTTCAAGGGAGGAGGTTTGGGGTGAATTTTGCTGATTCTTTGGCATTGGGGGCGGGCGGGACGCCTGCGGTCAGGCAGTTGTTGGCGAAGCTTGTGGTTATTAGGGTTGCTGGCGGTTGGCGGTTGGCGGTTGGTGGTTGGTTTTGGGGCAGGCGGGATGCCTGCGATCCGGCAGGTGTTGGAGTATTGTTGCCGTGCGTTCGGGGGATTTTCCGGTATAGGTTTGCATGTGGGCGGACCTGCGGGTCCGCGTCGGGGTTGCAAACCCCTCCTACGATCGCTGGCCATGCTCGTGGTTATTGGGTTTGCTGGCGGTTGGCGGTGGGTTTTGGGACACGGGGGCAGGCGGGATGCCTGCGATCCGGCAGGTGTTGGAGTATTGTTGCCGTGCGTTCGGGGGATTTTTGGGGTTTTTGTTTGCATGTGGGCGGACCTGCGGGTCCGCGTCGGGGTTGCAAATCCCTCCTACGATCGCTGGCGAAGCTTGTGGTTATTGGGTTGCTGGCGGTTGGCGGTTGGTTTGGGGGCAGGCGGGATGCCTGCGATCCGGCAGGTGTTGGAGTATTGTTGCCGTGCGTTCGGGGGATTTTCCGGTATAGGTTTGCATGTGGGCGGACCTGCGGGTCCGCGTCGGGGTTGCAAACCCCTCCTACGATCGCTGGCGAAGCTTGTGGTTATTGGGTTGCTGGCGGTTGGTTTGGGGGCGGGCGGGATGCCTGCGGTCAGGCGGTTGTTGGAGTTTTGTTGCTGCGCTTTCGGGGGATTTTGGGGTTTTTGTTTGCATGTGGGCGGACCTGCGGGTCCGCGTCGGGGTTGCAAACCCCTCCTACGATCGTTGGCGAAGCTTGTGGTTATTGGGTTACTGGCGGTTGTTTTTTTTTGGGGGGGCGGGATGCCTGTGATCCGGTATTTGCTGGCGAGGGGGCTTTTTGTTTGGGTTAGTTTCTTTTTAATACCAGAATTGTTATATCATCGCCCTGTTCTGTTTTGTCTGCAAACTGTTTCAGGATTTCACCGGTCTGGTTCATTATGGTTGCCGAGTTATATGACATACGGGCGGAAATTGTTTCCTGAAGTCTTTCTGTGGTGAAGAAATCTCCGTCAGTGTTTCTTGCATCTGTTACTCCGTCAGAATAGAGAACTATTCCGTCGATACAGGATATTACTTCTGAGCTGAAAGTTGTTTTTCTGTCTATTCCAAGGGGGATGTTGCCGGGATCTTCCATCAGGACTGTGTTTCCGTTATGGAAAACAACCGGGGGCATGTGGCCTCCGTTGCTGTATGATAGTGCTCCGGTTTTTGTGTTGAGAATTCCGTAAAAGACTGTGATGAACATATCGGGGTAATTTTCGCCGCAAAGCATTTTATTGGCTGATGTCAGGCATTCGCCGGGACCTGCGCCTCTGAGGGCGGAAGCACGGAGGAGGGCGCGGCAGACAGCCATATAGATGGCGGCGGGGACGCCTTTTCCGGAAGCATCGCCAAGCATGAAGCCAACTCGGTCTTCATCTATGAAGAAGAAGTCATAAAAATCCCCTCCGACATCTCTGGCGGGCAGGGTTATTCCTGCAATATCAATTTTATGTTTTCTGCACTCTGCGTCGGAAATCGAAGGAATAACGGACGACTGAATTCTTCTGGCGATAGCTATTTCGCTTTCCATCCGTTCTTTTTCAGCTTCCATTTTTCTGATTTCATTGATCTGGTTTTCGATATTTTCGCTCAGCAGATTATAAGCTCGTGCCAGTTCGAAAACCTCTGAGGAAGTTGCATCAACTGTGATTTTGTAATTGAGCTGGCCCTGAGCCATTTTGGAAACGCCTTCGGCAAGTTTGCTGACCGGCGTAATAACTGAATTCGAAATGATAATGGTAACGACGAGGAGTGAAGCCATACCGAGGAGGCCGAGAAGCAGGGTTTTGATTTCCATGACATACAGATCAAGCATTACTTCCCTTTCGGGGTAAACAAAGCCAAGGGATAAACCACTATCGGCTGCGGGGTGGTAAACGATGAGGCATCTTTCGTTGCGGAGGGGATCTCTGGTTTCAATGAGTCCCATTTTGCCGTTAATCATTAATTGTCCGAGTTGATCGTTGAAATCTCTGATATTGCCGTTGAGAATTCTGGTATGATCGGGAAATGCAAGATATTCGCCGTTTCTACCCACAAGAAACGCATATCCTGTGCGGGCGAGGCGGATATTGTTGATCTGTCTGATTACCTGTTCGAGAGAAATGCTGACTGAAGCGACGCCTTTAAATCTGCCTTCCTGATAAAAGGGAGCAGAATAGGAAAACAGAAGCATTCCCGTATTATTTGGATCTATATGGGGAGCAGACCAGCCGGGTTTTCCGGTTTCCTTCGCTTCTTTGTACCAGCTTTCTGTGGTGTAGTCATACCCGGGATTTTTCCCGCCGGAAAAATAAATTTTACCATTTCTGGAATAGCTTGTGGGAAAGAAAAGTCCCTGTCGTGATTCAGGCGCTTCACCGGGTTCGTAAGCTATGCCGGCGCTGTAGATGAAGGGGTGTTTTCTGATGATTTTTCCGAGGTATTCCTGAGTGTTGCCGGTAGCTTCCGAGGTGCTGGTATCAAGGTAGGCAGCCACCATTGTGGGAATAATGGCGGATTTGGATAAAATCTCTTCGAACCTTACAGAATAGAATCTGGCAAGATTGAAGGAATCCTGTTCCACATCTTTGATAACATAGCTTTTTGTAGATGAATACTGGGCAAAAAGAAATATGAAAAGCAATATCATTGTTGCTCCCCATATCCATGTTATCATATGAAAGCGAAGGCTGCTTCTCTTATTTTTCATCTGCTGCGCTTTTCTTTTATTTTACCGAACTGACGGAATTTCTGAGTATTTATTCCTATGCCGGGCTATCTGATTACTGTATCACAATTTCAGTTCGAGGGGTTCGAGGTTTGCGAAAATTCTTCTGGAGTCGTCCCTGCATTCTTCAAGGAGTGCTCCGGTCCGTTTGTTTCTTTCGAAATCCCTCTGAGCTTCCATTTCAATGAGTCTTTCTTTCCACTGGGGGTTTTTAACGGTATCGGGGTTTTCTGCACATTCATCCACAAGCTGTCGGTAGAATTTAACAAGTTTTTCCACAAGTTTCGGAGAGTATTCCCTACCCTGAATTTTCAGGCAGTCTATGCCTATGCGGATGTATTCGGGAATTTCCTCAAAGCTGAGATAACAGACATTGCCAAGATCCGCTGGTTTGCATCCTGCGGACTGGAGGCAGGGGGAATTCCAGCTTGATTTGCAGACTCTGTAGCATAAGCCTCCGCGGTTTGGGCTTCCGAAGAAGTTATCCTTTCCCTTTTCGTCTATCTCATGTCTGAATCTGAAATAGCTGCTCATTGTGCATCTGCCGAGATAAGTGTAATCCCTGTTGGCATGAATAAGAACTTCGATTTCACCTTCAAACTGCTGTTTCAGTTCCTCAAGTTCACCGACGGGCATTTCACTGGGGGCAACCATAACATCGAAGCCTGCAGCTCTGTAGAAATTGAATTCCCGTATATTCATAACGCTGCACCCAACCGACGCTGTGATAACGGTGTCGGGGAAGCGGTTTTTAATCTGTCTGACAAATCCCGGGTCCGTCATAATGAAATGACGAAGGCCCATCCCATAATAACGGGAGATGGATTCGATTCCTGCAGGAATTTCATCTGAGGAAGGGAGGGTATTGAAGGCAAGCTTAAGTATTTTGCCGTTTGCGGCGGCATAATCTGCGATTTTTTCAATTGTTGAGTCATCTACTTCAAAAGCTCTGGTTCTGCGGGACCAGCCTCTGGGGCCTGCATAAACCATATCAGCTCCCGCTTCAAAAGCGAGAACCGCCATCTCCTCCGATCCTGCCGGAGCAAGAAGAGCAGGTTTTTTTATGTTAGTCATTCTCATCACCGTTATTTAATATAGCATGCCGGAAGTTTTTATAAAAGGGGGAATTTTGTCTGTTTTTGGAAAAATAAATATGAAAGTGAAGGCGGACCTACGGGTCCGCGTCGGGGTTGCAAACCCCTCCTACGATCGTTGGCGAAGTTTGGGGTTATTAAGGTTGCTGGCGGTTGGCGGTCGGTTTGGGGGCAGGCGGGACGCCTGCGAACCGGCATTTGTTGGAGTTTTGTTGCCGTGCGTTCGGGGGAATTTCCGGTATAGGTTTGCATGTGGGCGGACCTGCGGGTCCGCGTCGGGGTTGCAAACCCCTCCTACGATCGTTGGCGAAGCTTGTGGTTATGGTGGTTGCTGGCGGTTGGCGGTTGGTTTGGGGGCAGGCGGGATGCCTGCGATCCGGCAGGTGTTGGTGTTTTGTTGCCGTGTGTTCGGGGGATTTTCCGGTATAGGTTTGCATGTGGGCGGACCTGCGGGTCCGCGTCGGGGTTGCAAACCCCTCCTACGATCGTTGGCCATGCTCGTGGTTATTGGGTTTGCTGGCGGTTGGCGGTGGGTTTTGGGACACGGGGGCAGGCGGGATGCCTGCGATCCGGCAGGTGTTGGTGTTTTGTTGCCGTGTGTTCGGGGGAATTTCCGGTATAGGTTTGCATGTGGGCGGACCTGCGGGTCCGCGTCGGGGTTGCAAACCCCTCCTACGATCGTTGGCGAAGCTTGTGGTTATCAGGGTTGCTGGCGGTTGGCGGGAAGTTTTTATTTACTGGCGGTTGGCGATTGGTTAATTTTTACAATGGTTTAGTGTTGTAAATAATTATAGTATTGCAATCTATTATTGGTTTCTATTATTGCAATCTATTATTGCAATCTATTATTATAATCTATCATTGGAATCTATTATTGCAATAAATTATTGCAACCTATAAGCGCAGCTTATTATTGTATCTGAATTGTATCTTAATTGTATCTTATTAAGGAGAGGTTTTATGTTGGACAGGGAAGATTGCATTAGTGAAATCAGCAGGTTGCGGGAAGAGCTTCACAGGCATAATTTTCTTTATTATATCAAAAATGCACCGGTGATTACCGATGCCGAGTATGATGCAATGTTAAGGCAGCTTCAGGAGCTGGAGGCTCAGAATCCTGATCTGGTAACGGATGATTCCCCCACACGGCGGGTTGGGGCGAAGCCTCTGGATGAATTCCCTGTTTTTAACCACTCCATTCCACTTCTGAGTCTTGCCAATGCTTTTAACGACGGCGAGCTTAGGGACTTTGACATCAGAGTGAGAAAAGTTATCCCCGATGTGGAGTATAATTATGTATGCGAGCTTAAATACGACGGGCTTGCAGTGGCACTCCACTACGAAAACGGCATTTTCACCAAAGGGGCAACCAGAGGTGATGGTTTTCAGGGAGAGGATATTACAGACAACCTCCGCACAGTCAGAACAATTCCGCTGAAACTTATGCCTGAACCGGGGATTGAGATTCCTGTTTCTCTGGAAGTCAGGGGTGAAGTTTTTATGACAAGGGGTAGTTTTGACAAACTCAATGAAAACAGAATGAATTCGGGAGAGCCATTATTCGCCAATCCCCGGAATGCAGCGGCGGGATCTCTGCGGCAGCTTGATTCTGCAGTAACTGCTACAAGGAAGCTTGACTTTTTTGCATATTCACTCCCCACTGAGATTCCCGGAGTAAAAACACATTTTGAAGCTATGGAGTATCTGGGGAAAGCGGGATTTCCCATAAACGAGCATATAAAATTATGTTCAAACATCGAAGAAGTTATTGAATACTGCCAGCTCTGGATTGAAAAGAGGAGTGAGCTGCCCTACGACATTGACGGAGTTGTTCTCAAAGTAAACAGGCTTTCGCTTCAGGAAGAGCTGGGGGCTGTTTCCCGTTCGCCAAGATGGGCGATTGCTTTTAAACTACCATCTACGGAAGTTATCACAAAGCTCCTTGACATTGAAGTTTCGGTGGGCAGAACCGGCTCGTTGACTCCTGTGGCAATACTTGAGCCCAAGGAAGTTGATGGTTCGGTAGTCGGCAGAGCTACACTCCACAATGAGGATGAAATCAAGCGGAAAGACCTGCGTATAGGGGATCATGTGATTATTCACAAGGCAGGAGCAGTTATACCTGAGGTGATTGCTCCGGTTACCGAAAAACGGGACGGGAGCGAAAGATTCTTTGAAATGCCAAAAGCCTGCCCTGTATGCGGGGAAGTGGTGTTCAGGCCGGAAGATGAAGCTGTAACGAGATGCACAAATATGGAATGTCCCGCACAGGTAAAAGAGCGAATCAGGCATTTTGCCTCCAGAAGAGCTATGGATATCGAAGGTTTTGGTGAAAAGATTGTGGATCAGATGGTGGAGAAAGGGCTTATTAAAAATCCCGCCCAACTATACGAACTTACTCTTGATTTGATTTTACCCCTTGAGCGGATGGGAAAAAAGCTGGCTGAAAAACTGATTGCAAACATTGCAGAAGCAAAGAACAAAGATTTGCATCAGGTTCTTTTTGCTATGGGAATCAGGCATGTAGGCGAACATATTGCAAAAGTTCTTACTAAACAGCACAGGACCATCGAATCCCTTATGTCCGCCACTGCTGATGAGTTACAGGAAATAAAGGAAATAGGCCCTGAAGTGGCGGCGTCGGTTGTGGAGTTTTTCAGCCATGAGAAAAACAGGCATATTGTGGAAAAGCTTAAAGGCGAGGGAGTTATTAAGGAAGCTGGGGATGAGCCGGAAGAGGCGGATTCAGCCGACAGTGAAATCAGCGGAAAAAGTTTTGTTCTCACCGGGACGCTGCCGGATTATGGCAGAACGGAAATGTCAAAACTCATTGAATCTAAAGGAGGCAGAGTCGTTTCATCGGTAAGCTCATCCACCAACTATGTCCTCGCAGGGGAAGCAGCAGGCTCGAAGGCGGAAAAGGCAAAAAAACTGGGAATCCCCATTATCAGCCAGGAAGACATTCTGAAGATGATGGGAATGAGGGAATAACCGCTCAAGCCTACCTAACAGAACAAGCCTGATCAAGTTGCTTTCTGTCGAAAATTAAGAGGGTAACAGCATTTAACTCAATAACAACATAATCTTTACTTATTACCGCATCTTTGGTAATAAAGCCTTTTCCATTGAGATAAGAGGACTCAGCCTGAGTGAGAGATTCGGGGTTGTATGTTAATTCAACAAAACCGGCAAGCGCTTTTTCATTCACCGGTTTCAGGTTTTCATCAAGGTAATCAGTCCTTTCGTATTTTGTATCTTCGTAGTAAAAAATACTGTAGGCGTATTTGCCGGTGTTTTTATTATGATAAACCTTCAGGGTATTCCATATAATTCCATCTTTATACTGTCGTTCGGCTATAAATTCAAAGCTGTCTTTTGACAGAACCAACAACTGAGAGGGATTTTTTATCAGAATTCTGTCTGTAAAATAGATAGGTAAATCAAAACCCCGTAATTCGGGGAAAGGAACTTCCTTGTGAAAAAACTCTCCGGTTTTCAGATTATATCTGCAACAATAGTATTTCATCAGGTCGTAACATAATGGTCTTGAATAAAACAGACTTGGTTTTTTTACAACACCCAGAAAGTATAAAATATCACCTTCGATTCTGATATTTGAAAATTCGTCGATGGACCTATTAAAATCAGTAACAATAAACCTCCGGCTTTCCGGAGGGGTTTTGGGCGTTGAAAAAGGATCGTATTTGAAATAATCGTAAATTCTTATATATGCAAAAAGAAGTGCAACAAAAATCAGAACAATGGTGCGAAACCAGATTACAGCTATCGTTTTAAGTCCGCGAGGGCGGGTTTTCAGGGGCATTTTTTTACTCTGTTAATTAAGAATTATCTATAATAGTCAAAGTCTGCGGAATTTTATTTTTATTAATGATTAACATGTTTTTGTTCTGTTATAGAATAACAAAGCAAAGAAATTTAAAAACCGGTTAAAAAGATTCCCAGAAAACCGATATTACTGCGTTGTAACAGCTTCTCCCGGGAATTCGAGATATACTGTGAAGCCCTGGTGGTCTCCGGGGCTGTTTGCGTAGATTCTGCCTCCGTGGGCTTCCATGATTTTCTTTGATATTGCGAGGCCGAATCCGGTTCCCCGGTTTTTGGTCAGAGTTACTCCGGGGTTAAAAATCAGGTCGGTCATTTCTTCTACTCCCAACCCGTTATCTTTGATGAAGATTGTTGTTTTTCTGCCGTCGGAAAATGCACCGGTTTCGATTATAAGGGTTTCTTTTTCGGGATCTCTGTAATTGATGGAATTTTCTACCAAATTTACAATTACATGCTGAATACTGTTCATATCTCCTACAATTTCAGGGAATGAGTCAAAATTGGCAATAATTTCGGTTTTGATACCTGAATGCATTGCAGTGCATGAAACCAATGTATTTTTAACCAACTGCCCTATATTTATGGGTTCTTTTTCGCCAATAACCTTTCCGGCTCTTGCCAGTTTCAGCAGACTGTTGACGAAAGCATTTAATTCCCTGCAGATTTTGATTATTTTGTCCGAATACTCAGGAAAAGCCTCCGGTTCTTCCTGCATTGAAATAAGATAGTTGGCGATTATGTTAATGGGGTTTTTGATTTCATGGCCGATTACCTGAGCGAAGCTTTCAAGTTCGCGGTTTTTCGTCAGAATTTCATCCTGAAGATTGCGTGTGACTGTAATATCCCTGATGATGCAGATAAGTTGATTGTCATTTATGGGGACAATTCTGATTTCGTCGTATCGGATTTTGCCGTCCACCTTCATGCTGTTTTCAATACTGACTGTTGTATTGAGGGTGAGACAGTCGTTTATTTGCAGAAGTGTTTGTGACTCGCTCAGGTTTTCGAGGAGTTCCCACAGGTATTTTCCACTGACCTCCTTAGGGAATCCATTTTTCACAAGATCTTCCGGACTTGATAGAGAATCGGTAATTTTTCCGTTTATATCGATGTTAAGGAAAAGATCCGGAATTGCTCTGAAAATCGCAGAGAGCTGAGAGTTCCTTTCTTTAAGTAATCTTCCATCATTTTCCTGTTTAGTAATATTGTTGATAAGGATTACAGCTCCATCAAATTCATTTTCAGCAGAAAACAGCGGAGCTCCATTGACATTTATAAACCGTTGCTGCCCGTCAGGGGTATGAATACACAGCAATCGGTTATAAACCGGTTGCAAGGTTTCCCTGATAATAAAAAACGGAAGTTGTTCATCAGGTATTTTCACTCCATTCATATCTGTAATTACCCATTCAGAAGCGTTATATTGTCTTTTTGTAGAAGTTTCATAGTTTACTTCTGTGATTTTCTGCACTTCACTGTTTGCATAATTAATCCGGCCATATCTATCAACAAGGTTTATTCCAATAGGGCTTGTATCAAAGACCCGCTGCAGCAGGTCAGCCTTTTTTGCCAGTTCAATTTCTGCTTTTTTTGTTTTTGTGATGTCATTAAACATTACTGCAAAATAGTTTTTTAAGGGAGAATATGCCAGGATTCTGTAGTATTTCCCAAAAGGTTCGAAATAGTCTTCGAACTGAATCGGCTCTCCTGTCAGTGCAACTTTACCATATCGTTCAATCCAGATGTCCTCAATTCCGGGGATGACTTCTTTAACTGTTTTACCCAGAGTGGCTTCTGATTTTAAGCCTGTAATCGATTCAAAAGCAGGGTTGATTTCAAGAAAGCGGTAGTCTGTGGGTTTTCCGTTTTCGTCCGTAATAATCTCATGGAGGGCGAAACCATTGAGCATCTGAAGAAATAGTTCTTTGTAACGTTTTTCGCTTAATTTGACTTCCTGTTCAGCCAGTGCTTTTTTGTCTTCAATCTCAAGATTGTAAAATGCATAGGCTATATCTCCGGCAACTTCCTTAAACAGGGAAATTTCAGTTTCGTCGGTGTCAATATCTTCAGGAATCATAACTCCAAGATAACCATAAATTTTTCCACCGTGAGCAAGTGCGGTAACCATTCTTTTTCCTGAAGAAAGTGTGGATAATAACGAGCAATCGTAGCATAGGATTGTTGGATCCAAAATAATTACATCCAGTGGCTTTTTATCAGCCAGTACAAGACATTCAGGTTTCTGATTGCTATTGATGCGTTCCGTTAACCGGTCATATCCGGTAATATTGCCTGAGAAATCCCCTATTGCGACATTCCCCTGTTCATCTGTGATTTCAATCCAGGCAGCATCGTACCCCCGGCTTTCAGTCAGATAATAACAGGCTTTATTGATAAGCTGCGCCCGATCTTTTTCCTGCACGATAAGCTGATTGACATTTCTGATAGCAAGAAGAACTTTATTGAGATGTTCTATCCTGCTTTCAGCTTCCATTTTGCTGCTTATGTCAATAATCGTATGTGTGGAACCGCTGGCTTCTCCATTCACGTCATACAGCTTTGAAGAAGTCAGTAATACGGGAAATGTGCTTCCGTCTTTTCTGATTCCGATTTTTTCACAAATTTTTGTTCCCGGTTTTGTTTTTTCATCATCCAGGACTTTTTCAGGAAAATTCTTATTGCATAGTCCGGGGATAATTTCCGGTGTTATTTCATCAGGTTGATATCGAAACATTTCCGCAAAGGTTTTATTGAAATACAGAATTTCATTATCAGGTCCCACAGTGATTATCCCATAGGAAGCTGATTCGGCCATTTCCTTAAAGAGTCTTATTTCATCTTTCTGAGTTGCAAGAGTTCTTTCGTCCTGTGCTTTTTCTATTGCCTGTCTTACTGAGTTTGTGAGTTTCTCTTTAAAAGTGAACCCTGTTATATCTTTGATATAGTAATCAAAAGCACCGGAAGTGAACGCATCCCTTGCTACCTGCTCGCTTCCGAGGCCTGTATAAAGAATAAATGGTATGTAAGGATAATTTTGCTTTATAATTTTCAGAAATTCAAGCCCGTTCATGTTGGGCATATCGTAATCTGCTAAGATAATGTCTATTTTATTCTTATATTTTTTCAACTGTTCGAGGGCTTCTTCGCCATCTTCTGCTGTAACTATGTCGAAAACATTTCTGAAACTGAGTGTGAATATGTTGAGAAAACCATAGTCGTCATCCACATAGAGAACGAATGGTCTTTTCAATTGGCATCTCTCCTTTATTCAAGGTAAAAAACAACACCAACTTCTATTATACAATCCATGCCGTGAAACTGCAAGAAAAAAAATTATTGCAGTTTCACGGTAATTTTAAGGATTTATCAGTCTTCCACCGGTTTATTGCTGTTAATTATCTGTTTCAGGCGGAGAGCTTCGGCAATGCTCCATGCCTGAGAGATGCAGCCTCTTACGGTGAAAGGCTCGTCGCCGTCCATTATTTCCGAAAGTGTATTCTGCCCGCCGTTGTGCAGTTCTCCCATCCAGAGGTCCATCATTACTTCAGCCCTTGCAAGAGCCTGAGGCGACATACCGTTGGCTTTAATATAAGCTTCGAGGAATGGACCGAGGACCCAGCCCCAAGCGGTACCCTGATGGTATGCTCCGTCCCTCTCTTTTATTGTGCCCAGACAGGCTCCTTTGTAGTTGGGGTTATCCGGTGAAAGAGATCTTACACCAAAGGGTATATAGAGTTTTTCAAACACCTTGTTGACTACAGTCTGCCATTTATCTTCATCCAGAACCGCATAAGGCAGGCTTACGGCAAAAAGCTGATTGGGTCTGAAGCTGTCGTCTCCTGCTGTTTCGCTTAAGACATCGTAGAGATAACCGCCTCTTTGATACCAGAACTTTTCGTTGAAGGATTTACAGGTAGTTTCCGCCATTGATTTGAATTCGCCGGATTCTTTGGTTTCGCCGAATTTCTGCGCCAGATTCTCCATGATTTTGAGAGCATTATACCAGAGGGCGTTAATTTCCACCGGTTTTCCGTGTCTGGGGGTAACAACCCAGTTGCCCACCTTGGCATCCATCCATGTAAGCTGGCAGCCTTCTTCCCCGGCTCTGATTAATCCGTCGGAATCCATTCCGATGTTGTAGTTGGTTCCTTTTTTGTAGTTTTCGATAATGTTTTTGCATACGGGATAAATATTTTCCCTTACAAAATCATAATCGCCGGTATGTTTTAAATATTCGTGGACTGCATTGACATACCAGAGTGAAGCATCAACTGTGTTATAGATGGCATCCTGCCCCAAATCCGCAAATCTGTTGGGTATTAAGCCATCTTTGCACTGGCCGGCAAATGTGAGAAGAATATTCTTTGCATCTTCATGTCTGCCTGTACATAATGTTAAACCGGGAAGAGCGATAAAAGTATCCCGACCCCAGTCACCAAACCAGTGGTATCCTGCAACGACTGTTACTCTTCTTCCGTTGTCGGCGGTTTTTGGTTTGATAATGTGCATATCTGCGGCAAGAACAAGGGATTTTTCATCGGAATCATCTTCAGAAACCTTAGCCTGTTCAAAAAGGGAATCGACGCGGTGTTTACTTTCCGAATAGATTTTGTCGATATTTTCCGGGAAAACATCATCTATGGTGGCTACAATGTCCAGTTTGAGGTTGTTTGTCTGGGGTGACCAGAAGTAGCCGGGGTTGAACAGATCCTGAATATAGTCGAGGCCCCTTTCTTTTTCTTTATCGAGATTGAAGCTTTTGTACCAGTTTTTCAGGTTTTTGAATTCCATACCTTTTGCCTGAATTTTCAGTGCAGAAAAATCGGGATAAGGGTTTATGGTGAGAATATTGTTTTCATAGGTTGTCTGCGTATTGAAATTCTTGTTCTCTCTGGGCAGTTTGTGAAAATCGGAGAATGCAGCAAGGGGGTGAATTATGAAATTGAATTTCTGTTCTCCGCCGATGATGTTGTATCTTATGACGACTGTATTTGTGTCATAGGGCATGAAGATTTCCCTGGTTATGATGATGTTGTTGATAGTGTAGATGAACCTGGGAAACGGAGCCTGTTCGAATTTCCGCAGGTGGGCGTATCCATGGGGATGAATATAGTCGTCAGAGTATTTGTTTGTGCTTAGATAGTAGTATTTCTGCCCGATTTTTATGGTTTCCTCAAGTTTGGAAAGAAGAACTGCTCTTTCTTTGTTTTCCTGTCCGGATACCACAAGAAGGCCATGATACCTTCTGGTATTGCATCCTGTAACCGTTGAGGAAGCATATCCCCCCAGTCCGTTGGTTGTTATCCACTCTTTTTGCAGAGCTTTATCGAGGTTGTTCAGAGTTTCTGAACCGATGGCGATTTTAGGCATTATAAGGGATTAACCCGTTCAACTCCTCTCGTTGTCAGTGTGTATTGTTACTGTTTATTTATTTAAGGGTAAAGTTTGTCTGATTATTCCTATTCATCATGATCCCCGTTAATTCCTTGAATTTAACTTTTGGTACCTTGACTTTTACCCTTTGATGGGTGAAAATCCCCAAAGCAGGGTTTATGATTCATTATTAATCAGAAGGGACAAGGATTATGAAAAAGTTTTTGATTGCGGCAGCACTGTTTTTCTTTTTAAGCTGCTGCGCCTTTGCAGGGCAGAAAGACACTCTGAAAAGCATGGACGGAAGTATTTCCAGCTATGTGAAAATCGGTAAAGCCGGGAAGGTTGATATAATCAAAATCTCCTACTACAGCGACGGCTTGAAGGTAAAGGGACTTCTTTATCTGCCTCCCGTAAAAAAAGGAGAAAAGCTTCCTGTGGTGTTCTTCAACCACGACGGAGTTAACGGAGTTTCACATGATCACGAAACATCGAGCCTGAGAATGACAGATAAGGGTTATGCGGTATTCTGCCCTTCATACAGAGGCGAAGTTCTTTCTTACAGAGACAGGGGAAAGCCTAAGGATCAGAGGGACAAGTCGGAAGGTACCATAGAAATTGCGCTGGGAGAAGTAAACGATGTCCTGAATGCGGCAAAGATGATCTCACGGCTCAAATGGGCTGACACTGACAGATTCGTATTTATGGGAGCATCACACGGCGCCCTGATTTCACTGATTGCTGCCTCCAAAAGCAATAACTTAAAGGGTGTGATACTTGCATACGGAGTTATGGATATTTACAAATGGTGGGATTATCTGGTAGCTTCAGGCAAGCTGGGCAATGATGATATTACAAAAAGAACTTATGGAAAGGGACCAAAAGACAAACCCGAAGCTTTTTCAGTGAGAAACGGTGTTTCATACGCAGCCGGCATTAAATGTCCCGTTCTTGTGCTACAGGGCACAAAAGACGATATAGTGCCGCCGGATCAGGCACAGTATATAAAGGCAGCTCTTGATGAGCATAAAGTCAAAAATCAGGTGTTTATTTATCCTGATGCCTGCCATGGATTTATCGTTTACGCACCCTACGAAACGGATGCGGACAAAAAGGAAAAGCAGCAGGCTGAGGAAGCCTGGAGGGAAGTATTTAAATTTCTGAAAACCGTAATGAAGTAATAACCGATTGTGATATATATTTATCGGAGGAAACCGGCATTTTGCGGATGCCGGTTTTTTTTATTGGATGGGTTTAAATGTTTTGGAATTGGAGACCGACCGGGGATTTGGGGACCCTCAGAGGAGACCACGCTTTTTTGGAAAAGCGAGGTCTCCTCCGAACCTCCTCCCTTGAAAAACAGGAGTGTTGGGGATTGGAATTTGATTTGTTTTTACTAATACAATGACAATAACACATAACTTAGGAGCAGGCGGCGCCTGCGATTCGGTGAGATTTGCGGTTTATTCCCAAGTTGTGGGGGTTTGGGGGATACTTCCCCCGTTTGCCAACCTTTTTGAAAACTGCGAAGCAGATTTCAAAAAAGTATGAGTTAAGAAAAGCAATAAAAATCGATATGCAAAAAGCAGAATTAAAGAGAACAGAAAAATGATGCA
>JAJTBE010000055.1 GCA_021287065.1 Bacillota bacterium | reverse complement strand
TGCGTTCTGTCTCATTATATTTGCCTCTTTCTGTTGTTACTTAACTCTGCACACTTTTTTGTATTTCTGCGGGTCTGTATCTCTCCCGCATTCATATTGTATAATTTCACAACCCCTGTAACTACATCTTTTGGTTCTATTGTGACGTAGTACGAAGGTATAATGTTTCCCGCCGCCGAAAGAACTACGGGACTAATTAAAAGGAGTACGCGATGAATACTAAAGAAGCATTGGAACTATTAAAGCAAAAAGCAAAAACCGATTATCTTATGAGACACAGCCAGGCAACCGGAGCTATCATGAAAGCACTTGCGGCAAGGTTTGGCGAGGATCCTGAGCTGTGGACGGTTGCAGGAATTTTACACGATTTGGATCTTGAAGAGACTAAAGACAACCTTGAACAGCATACACTTTTGACTAAGGAGTGGCTCAAAGAGACCGACCTTCCTGAGGAAGCGATTCAGGCAATTTGTGCCCACAACGAAGAATACACAGGCTGCAAAAGAGTCAGCAGGTTTGATTTCGCCCTTTCTGCTGCAGAGGCTGTTACCGGGCTGGTTTTTGCGTCTGCCCTGGTTCTGCCTGATAAAAAACTGGCTTCGGTTAAACCAAAGTCGGTGAAAAAGCGTATAAAGGAAAAAGCTTTTGCAAAGAATGTTGACAGAGGAAGTATTCTGTTATGTGAAAAAATCGATCTCACTGTTGATGAATTTATGGAAATCAGCGTAAAGGCAATGCAGGATGAAGCTCATGTATTAGAAGTATAACATGTTGAACCTGCGGTAACCGGTTATATCGTCAGAAATCAAGCATACAAATCACCGAAAGCTAAAATAAAGATATAATTCCTGTTGCCTTGAGTAAGTTCTTATTAATCAGGAAAATTACTATATTTTCGATCCGCACTTAATGCAGGTCATAGCTCTTGATCGGCAGCGGTCGCAGACCTTGCCGATTATTTTTGCATTCGGTTTTCCGCACATAACGCAGCCATTGGCTTTTTTAGGATCTGTCGAACAAGCCTGACATAAGCGGCTCATGGAAGTGGCGTTTTCTTTGCCGCAAATCACACAATTGTTGGCTTTTTCACCTTTTCCGCATGATGAACAGATTTTACCCGGTGATTTTGTCGATGAAGTGCCAAATCTTTGTTTAAAAGAAATTTTGGTGCTTGAGAAAAACTCTCTCTTTTTAAGCCCCTTCTTTGCAAGTTCTTCAGCAGAGGGATCTTCTTTTTTGACAGGGCCTGCGGCGTGTCTTTCAGGCACAAAATGCCTTGCGGTATAATCAGGAGCTTGTTTCAGTGCATAACCAACGGAAGAGCCGGAAGATGCTCCGGGGGAAGCTTTATCGGAAGATGCCGAAGATGAGGGTTTATCACCTTCCATAATAGAATACCAGTCGTCAGTTCCAAATTCCTCAGCTTTAGGGTCGGTTTTTTCGACATCAGCCGGTGATTCAGGAATCGCCTCAGGTATGGCAGTCTGGGCTGCAGGTGCTACAGTTGCAGATTCTCTTGTTTCAGGAATTTCAGTGAGAATCTCTTCTTCAACAGATGCTTTTTCAGTTTCTTCTTCCTTATTGTCCTGCGCAACCGCTTCAGCTGCCTCTTCTTCTTCGTCCTCATCCTCATCAAAATCCGGGATCAGGGAAGAGATGGTTATTCTCTGAGGACCAGACGGCCTCTGGGGCAGAATCGGTTCTTCAACGGGTGTAAATGAATAATCACTACCTGTGAGCAGGAGCATTTCATCAATAGCATTTACAGGCTGGAATTCGGGATCTGTGCCCACTCCGGGTGTAAACAGGGGTTGTGGTGCGGGGGCGCTTGAATAATCAAGTTCCGGCTCGCTTTCATAAAGAAACGAAAGCATATCACTATAGCTTTCTCCTGATTTTTTCTGAGGAGGAGCAATTTCTTCAGGTGAAGCGGTATATGCTTTAACAGGTTCGATAGCATTTGCAATATCCGAAGCTATGGAAGATTTTGATCTTTTCTCAACTGTACCTGTTTCAAAATCATAATATGATTCGTATCCGTTATCGGCGGAAGACATATCCGTGCCTGCCTCTTCGAGAATCTCAATGGAATTTGAAGGCATTTCCGATAAATCATAGCTGGCTTTTACACTGTCAAATTCCTCTTCTGAAGTTGCAGGAATTCCGATTTCCGATAAGATGGGAGAGTTATCTTCCACAACCTGCTCAGGCATGGTTTTTTCCGCATCAAATCCGGTTTCCGATGATATAACATCAGGAACATCTTCACCAAGAGAAGGAAGATATTCCGGTTCCATCTCAATTTCATCCGCTTTCAGATACCCGGATAAATCTTCTTCCTGCGTCTGTGCAACCGCCATAAAGCTTTGCATTGCTTCTGCAGGATGTTCAGCGGTTCTGACTTCTGCCAGAACCATTTCAGCTTCTTTCCGGACAATGGTTATTGGTTCTTTTATGATTTCCGCTTCAGGCACAAACGCAGACTCAGGTTTTACAGTTTCCGGCTCAGGAGTATATTTTACAGGTACGGTTTCAACCTGCCTGCCGGGTCTTGTTTCAGCTTTCTCTTTTGCAGGCTGTTCATCTTTTGTCTTAGGCTTATCTGCAAGGCTGAAGAGGCCCATTGCTATTTCAACAATATTATATTCGCTTCCGCTGCTCTTTGCGATTTCTTCCTCTTCTTCCTCGTATTCCTCATCATCTTCATATTCTTCATCGTCGTATTCATCATCAAGGCCGTCGTCATATTCATCGGAATCATCATCGTATTCTTCATCATCTATGACTATTTCACCGGTATCAACTTTAATTGTATGTTCGGAGTCATCTTCAGTTTGCACATCTGACATTACAACTGCAGTTTCATCTGATACTTTTTCTTCTTTTATCTCTGCGGGAATTTCAGCAACTGCCGCCTGTAAAACTTCTTCAGGCCTGACAGCAGATTCAGTTTCGGCTATTTCCGCTTTTTCCGCATGAACAGCAGGCTTTTTTGTACTTTTTGAATCCACTACAATATGAACAGGTTTTACATCAATAGGTTTAATACTGAGAAAAGCTGGCTGAGGAGTTTTTACAGCGGATTTTTCTTCTTTTTCTTCTGCTTTAACAGCAGCTTCCTGTGCTTCTTCATAGGCTTCGGGAATTGCGGTTTCCCCAATTTCCGTTACAGCTTCGCTTTCGGTTTCAGAAACAGTTTCAACCTCTTCTTCGGGCTGGGTTTCAGGTTCAGCGTCAATTTCAATGGCTTCGGGAATCTGAGATTCAGGAATCTCTTCCTCTTCTTCCTCAGGTTTGGTTTCTCTTCCTGATGGGGTTTCAACCATAACAGGAGTAATAATCTCAGGTTTAACTGATATTTCTTTGGGAGCTTTTATAGTTTCTTCGTCAGCATTAACTTCAGCGGCTTGTTTTTCCGGTTGTCCGCTGCCATAGAGGAAAGCTTTCATAGCAAGACCAAGTATCTCGCCCGGCGACATTTCCTCAATTTCATAAACTTCATCTACATGACCAAGTATAAGATCAACATCTTCATCGGTCACAATGCTGTCAGTCAAATAGCTGTTCATATCAGTATCCTTGTTAAGCCTGAGTACAGGAAGAATTCACATATCATTATACGCATTATTAACGAAAATTCGTACAAAATATGTGATTTTTATTGTTAATTTTTCTTAATAATCCAAAATCATCCCAATAAAAATCATCCGTGAATTAAGGAGCGGTTTTATTTATAAGGGTGATTGTATCAGGAACGCTCATGGTAAATGCCACAACGATGCCGAAAGCAAGGATTACAGCGGCCATAATAATGGCACAGGCAATGTTGCCTTTTCTGATTTCCTCCCATTCGTTGATGGGGGTCATCATGTCATACACTTTCAGGAGAATTCCGAGAGAAATACTCATAGAAACCGAAGCAACAAGCGCCCATCCAAGACTAAGCAGAAATCCGATTAAATGTTTACCTACATCCATTACTTAAATCTCCTTCCCTATTATTTACAAAATTCCCTAATTATAGGGATTTTCTTCCTTATTCATTTTTATTTCCTGATAAAGTACGGGACCTCCTGTGTGAACCTCAATTTCACGGGGCCATACTTCAATGGAGACCAGTTTTCCTGAAGCGTTGCCTTCTATATGTAGAACTTCCTTACCGGGAATCACTTTATAGTGAAGCTCCCCTTCCCCGCCTTCGATAAAGGCATCGCTTATTTCAGTGATGAATACTTTTTTGCCTTCAACCTGAACAAACTGCCCTACCCTGAGATTTTCCACATTCTCTATGGGAGAAGTAATCATCTCTTTGAAAAACAAGGTGCATTCACCCTCTTCTTCAGTAACCCAGCCCGCCTGATTGTCGGAAAACTGGAGAAACCATTCATCCCAGAATCCCTCATCATATCCGTAACGGAGCCTTCCGAGAACTTCAAACTTTTTCCCTCTGAGGGTTCCTGTTCTTCCGATGGAAAAGATACCGGGTGCATCCGATAGTTTTGCCATTTTACCCGCAGGGCTGAGTCCCTGATCCTCTATGATATTTGTGGTATCACAATACGGGCAGACCATGGATTTGGTATATGCTGAAATTATTTCGAGGGGAGCCCCGCAGGATCCGCAGTTCATAGTTCTTGCTTTTATTTCAGACATTTTATCACTCTCCGAAGCAGATTCCCATTTCCTTAGCTGAAACAAGAAGATCATCATCCAGCGAAACAGTTTTCATTGCGCCGACAGCTTTAGCTATTTCAATGTCATAAACCTTATTATCTCTGAGCGCAACCATGTAGCCGTATTTGTCCTGACTGACGAGTCTGACTGCAGCTGCGCCGAACTTTGTGCCGAGGATTCTGTCATAAGCTGATGGAGAGCCGCCTCTCTGGAGGTGTCCGAGAACGGTTGTTCTCACTTCAAAGCTCGTCAGTTTTGAAATCCGGTTTGCCAGTGTTTCCGCAGCACCGCCGAGGCGTTTGGGTGCGAGTTTGTCAATTTCCTCATTAACATAGGATTCGCCGCCGCCCATAGGCATAGCACCTTCTGCTACAACTATCAGGCTGAATTTGCTTCCGCCTTCGCTTCTTCTCTGAATTTTTGCAACAATACTGTCCATATTATAAGGAATTTCCGGAATAAGGATAACATCCGCTCCGCCTGCCACTCCCGAATAGAGAGAAATCCAGCCGGCATTTCTTCCCATAACTTCAATCAGCATAACCCTGTGATGGCTTTCTGCAGTGGAATGAAGCCTGTCAACAGCCCAGGTTGCTGCATCAACGGCAGTATCAAATCCGAAGGTGAATTCTGTTGCAGAAAGATCATTATCGATGGTTTTGGGTATTCCAACCACAGGAAGTCCCATTTCGTGGAATCTCTGGGCAATACCAAGGGTTCCGTCGCCGCCGACAATAATCAGACAATCGATTCCAGCTTCCCTCACATTGTGGGCAACTATTGAAGAATAGTCTTTGGTAACAACTTCTCCAGCCTGTGAAACTTTATATTCGAAAGGGTTTCCCCTGTTTGTCGTGCCGAGGATGGTTCCGCCTTTGGGCAGAATACCGTGGACTGATTCGATGGTAAGGGGTTTCATTTTTCCAGGTTTAATAAGCCCGTCGAAACCGTCCTGAATGCCTACCACCTGATATTTGTATGTGATAATGGCAGTTTTAACCGCTGCTCTGATTACAGCGTTTAAACCGGGCGCATCGCCGCCGCCTGTAAGAATTCCTATAGTTTTCATACTTTCTCCAACTCCATTTTTCATTAATAATTACATAATTCGTTCAATGTTCCTGCAAAAAACAGTTTACCTGCAACATGCCGGAAGGTAAAATTTTCAATGCGGAGAAACAATAGATATTAACATTTTAATTGCAGAAGAATTATTTAAACAAAATTTATGAATATTCATCTTCTGCCCTTCTATGAATTCTGACAATCAAAAATCCACCATCCCGGAAAGGGATCAGATTTACACAACTCTCAGAAGGTTTTTTCAAAACAGAATCCACCCCTACCACAGGCATTTCAGACAAACCGCCCACTACAAAAGGCTTTACGCCCTGCAGCAGTTCCACTTCAGCAACCGTTACATCCAGCAAAACTTTTTAACTTATCTGAATGAAGCGCTTCTGGGTTACAAAGCCGTTGACTGGACTACCTATGACCAATCGGGATTTTATTTTTGCATTCTTTTACTTGAAAATATGACAGAAAACGAAGCAGATAGGCTTTTCTTTCAAAAAGGCATGAAAGTCGGATTACTGAAAATTTTCATATCTTTCATCGGACAGTATTATTTTCATTATAAGTTCGAATCCCGGATAGTCCCTGATGACGAAGCCAGACTCAGGAAACGCCGATCCATATATAATGAAAACTATTGTGAAACAGCCGGAAAAGTAGCAGCAGTCTGTGATGAATACTGGCAGGAGCGGGGGTATGTCATGCCCGGAAGACAGATTCTTTCCGAACAGGTTAATAATTTATACCTTGATGGAAACCATCCCCACAGCCTTCAGGTTTTCAACTATCTTTTTGCAAAAGAAGAATGCATCAAAACTCCCGGATTGGAGGAAGACCTTTTATCAACAGAAAGGGAACAGCAGATTTTCTCCCCCTGGTCTATGCACAGAGATATTTATTTTGAGCGTAACAATGAACTTGAAAATTTACGGAGGACAAGCTGAAATGGAAAAAAAGAAAACCAATACAAACGCCATTATCGGAAACATAACTCTGGGGATTCAGATTTTTTACCTTATGAGCCTTTTTATGAGCGATAAAATTAAAACAATCCACAGAATTTTTTCCAGCTCGGATCTTCTGAACGACAACCGGATTAATATGATCTGGTCGTTTTTAATCACCAGACTGGAAGTAATCAGCCCGCCAATATTTGCACTTATTTTTTTCATAGCGATAGCTGCTCTGGTTTACATTTTTTACAGATCAAAAAACAAAGAATGGTATAATTCAGCTTTATCAATTTCCAACCTGACACTGATTATAATCAATTTAACACTGAGTTTCTCAATTATTACAGCAGCTTTACCCTTTAGCAGTAAAATCGATCAGGGGTATTTATGAAAGCAGGATCAGCAATTCTCTCAAAATACATCAGCGTGGAAATTCTCCCCCAGGAGCCTCCATCCCCTTCCTTTGCCTGTTATGATGAAGAAGTGGACATTTCCATGATTTATGCGAATCCGAAAGATAATTGTTATAAAAAAGCAGTAGAACTTCATGATTACAGAGATGCACCGGCTTTAATGTTTGAAATGAACGGTGAAGGCAAATTTATTTATCTTGAATTCTTTCATGCCCCCTGCATCCCCACACCTGAACTGAAGTGGGACGATAGCCGCAAAATATTGTGCTGTCAGGTGAAGTTCCATAAGATTAACAAAAAGTTCTACAGGAATGTTAAAGCTTATACGCTACCCGATTATTCACTGGTTCG
>JAJTBE010000221.1 GCA_021287065.1 Bacillota bacterium | reverse complement strand
AGGTTGTTTACCGCTGCGGGCTTGCTTGTGTGCGAACCTGCGGGTTCGCGTCGGGGTTGCAAACCCCTCCTACGATCCCTGTTGAATGTTTACCGTTATTAGGGTTGCCGGAGGTTCAGGGTGATTTATGGGACACGGGGCAGGCGCAATGCCGCTGAATCAGTAAAATTCACTTAAAACCCTAATCCCATACTCCTGTTTTTCAAGGAGGGAGGTTCGGAGTAGACCCCGCTTTTCAAAAAAAGCGTGGTTCCCTCTGAGGGTCCTAACCCCATGGTCGGTCCCCCCCCGTCGGTCCAAATTCCCCCGGTCGGTCCCCCAATTCCAAAAGTTTTGGGATGGCTGGTGCCTGCCAGCAGGGTGGGCGCGAGGAAACTTTTTTCAAAAAGTTTTCTCCGGGAGTTGGGTAAACCGCCCCAATACTCGTGAGCGTTCAGATAAATCCATGCCTTAATTCAGTGGCATTGGGGATAATTCCCCCTTACCATTCTATATTAAAAAAACTTAATCTTCAATCCTTATTAGCCAAAGGTTTGGAGGATATTGCGCTTGTTACACGAAAAAAAAAGAGTCGAAATGAGACAGTATATTTTTTTGTAAATATATTTATGATGTCCCCGGTGTTTGGGATCACTATTTTCCGGTCCGGGGAGGAAAGGATGTGGTATTTTGGTACAAGATAACAGCAAGCTCGATTTTCAGGAGCTTCGCCCAAATTTCAAGCCCCAGCAGGCAGTTGTTGAGGCAAACCGCTGCCTGTATTGCTATGACGCCCCCTGCAGAACAGGCTGCCCCGTAAATATTGACATTCCTCATTTTATTCAGTCAATAAAAACAAATAATGTAAAGCGTGCAGCCCGTCTTATCAATGATTCAAATCCATTCGGATCGGTGTGCGGCCGTGTGTGTCCGGTGGATAGACTTTGTGAATCAAAATGCATAATGGGCAAAATGGGCAAACCCGTTCAGATTTCCATGCTGCAGAGATTCGCCGTTGACAATGGAGGCTTCAGAAGACAGCCCGTTGAGAAAAATGGCAAAAAGATCGCTGTAGTCGGCTCAGGTCCTGCAGGACTTGCCTGCGCATCCGAACTCGCCCGCAACGGCTATAATGTAACCGTATTCGAATCAAAGAGTAAAGCAGGCGGAATGGTTGCGTTCGGTGTACCCCAATACCGCTGCCCCCACGAAGTAACAAGCACTGAAGTGGAAAAAATCGAAGCTGAAGGCGTCGAAATCAAAACATCCACCCCCGTAAACCGTGATGTAACAGAACTTTTTGATATGGGATTCGAAGCAGTATTTATCGGTGTGGGCCTTACAAAAACAAGCCGCCCCGATATTCCCGGAATGGATCTCAAAGGCGTATATATGGGACTCGATTTCCTCAACAGAATCGGCTCAGGCGATCCGCCGGAAGTAGGCAGAAAAGTGGTAACCATCGGCGGCGGAGACACCGCTATGGACTGCGCACGCTCGGCAATCCGCCTCGGCGCAGAGGAATCAACCCTCCTTTACCGCCGTTCATTTGTTGAACTCCCTGCCGACAAAGTCGAAATCGAAGAAGCGCTCGAAGAGGGAGTTGTTTTCAGAACTCTGGCTCAGCCCGTAAAATTCATCGGAGATGAAAACGGAGTTCTCAGAGCTGTTGAATGCGTAGTTGTAAAACTCGACAAAGCCGATGAATCAGGAAGAAGAACACCTGTTGAAATCAAAGGCTCGGAATTCCGCATTGCAGCCAACAATGTCATTTTTGCCACCGGCACAGAGCCTTCAGGCCTCCTGAAGAAAATTCTGCCCAATGCAAAATACATAAAAGGCAAATTCCTGAAGGTCGATCCCGAAACCTGCGAAACATCAATCCCCGGCGTTTTCTCCGGCGGTGATGTTGTCAACATGGGCGCAACAGTGGTTGAGGCTGTGGCAGAAGGCAAGAAAGCTGCGGCAGGCATCATGAGATTTCTCGCAGCCAAAGCTTCATCAGAAGAATCACTGAATGAAGCAGAGGAACCGGTTGTAAATCAGGTAGTTGAAGCTCCGGTGGAAGCACCTGTGGAAACTCCGGCTGAAACACCTGCAGAAGCAGCAGTAGAACCGGAAGCTGAAATGCCCCCGGCTGAAGCTCCCGATGTGGAAGAAGCTGCAGAAGAAGCTCCGCAGGCTCCCGAAGCCGAACCGGAAACTCCGGCTGAACTGCCCGAACAGGCACAGGAAGAAAAACCTGAAGAAACAGTTGAGTCATAAACAGGAACCGGCGAAATAACCGTTCGATTCGATTTTTACGCAGCAAGCCAACCAGCCCTTTTCGCCGGTTGAGCTGCATAATTCTAAGGAGGAAAAACATGGGAGTTGACCTTGGTATAGAATTCTGTGGGGTAAAATTCCCCAACCCATACGTACTCGCCGCTGCGCCTCCCACCGATAACCCCGATATGATACGCAGGGGTTTTCAGGCTGGCTGGGGCGGAGCTATTATAAAAACCCTGTCGGTGAAAAGTGAACCGGTAAGCCTTGTTTACCCGATGATGG
Organism: Bacillota bacterium; assembly: GCA_021287065.1. Taxonomy (GTDB): domain Bacteria; phylum Vulcanimicrobiota; class JAJTBE01; order JAJTBE01; family JAJTBE01; genus JAJTBE01. The sequence continues at coordinate 47,234 of JAJTBE010000221.1, read as the reverse complement.
CAGGCATTCCCCACAAGGGACAAACCTCAATGGGACTCAAAAACATCGACCTTATCTCAGAACATAAAGTTGACGAGTGGCTTCCCGAAATCACCAAAATCAAAAAAGAATTCCCCAATAATGTTCTTATAGCCAGCATAATGGCTTCGAAAAAAGAAGACTGGCAGGATCTGGTAACCCGTCTTGAAGAAGCCGGCGTTGACATGATCGAATGCAGCTTCTCCTGCCCCCACGGAATGCCTGACAGAGGCATGGGCAGCGCAGTGGGTCAGAATGCTGAACTCACAGAGCGCACAGCCCGCTGGGTCAAGGAAGCGGCAAAAAGAGTCCCCGTTATTATCAAATTAACCCCTCAGGTTACTGATATTACGGTAATCGCCAAAGCCGTTCAGGATTCAGGCGCTGATGGAGTTTGCGCCATCAACACAGTAAAGGGCCTCCTCGGTTTCAATCTTGACACCTGGGTTCCCTACCCTGAAGTTGACGGATACTCCACATACGGCGGATACTCCGGACCGGCAATCAAACCCGTAGCCCTCAAATGCGTTGCGGAAATTGCCTCCAAAGTGGGTATCCCCATCACCGCAGTGGGCGGACTTTGGGACTGGAGAGATGCAGTGGAATTCCTTCTTGCCGGCGCTCAGACTGTTCAGTCGTGCACAGCAGCCATGGCAATGGGCTTCCGCATCATCGACGACCTTTGCGAAGGTCTCTCAAACTATCTGGAATCCAAAGGACTCTCAAGCGTACAGGAACTGGTAGGCAAAGGACTTCCTCAGATCAAACAGCATGCTGAACTCAACAGAGATTACCATGTCAGAGCCTTTGTTGATCAGGAAACCTGCGTAAAATGCGATGTCTGCCACATAGCCTGCTACGACGGCGGACACCAGGCGATAGAAATCGGTGAAAACCGCACAGTTACAGTCAACACTGAAAAATGTGTGGGCTGCGGTTTCTGCCCCACTGTTTGCCCCGTAGGAGCACTCAGTATTAAAAAATTCCTCCCGCAGGAAAAAGTTTACGCCTGATAAAATAGCAATCATACAGACAGGGGTATCTTATCAATGGATCCCCTGTCTTTTAATCTTATTTCAAATCTTTCTTTGATAAGGGGTCGAACTATGTATTCCAAAGCTTTTGTGGAAGCTCTCGAACAAAAGAGCTGTGACATCCGCGGCGACATCCTGATGATGCTCAAAGAAGCTAAATCCGGACACTCCGGCGGCTCACTTTCATCAGTGGAAATCCTCACCGCCCTCTATTTTTACAAAATGAAACATAATCCCATGAATCCTGACTGGGACGGAAGAGATTATTTTATCCTTTCAAAAGGTCATGTCTGCCCGGCACTCTATACAGCACTGGCACATTCAGGATATTTCCCCAGAGAAGAGCTTAAAACTCTCCGCAAATTCGGAAGCAGACTTCAGGGACATCCCCACTGGCTCAAACTCCCCGGACTGGAAACCTCAAGCGGTTCGCTGGGACAGGGACTTTCAGTAGCCAACGGAATGGCGCTCGCCCTCAAACTGGATAAAAAACCCAACAGAGTTTACTGCCTCCTCGGAGACGGAGAACTTCAGGAAGGACAGATTTGGGAAGCAGCCATGACTTCAGCCCATTACGGACTGGATAATGTATGCGCAATAGTTGACTATAACAACCTCGAAATCGACGGATATGTGGAAGAGGTTATGGGAATACACCCCCTTGTTGAAAAATGGCTTTCATTTAACTGGCATGTTCACGAATGTGACGGAAACGACATTACATCAGTGATAAGAGCTTTGGATCATGCCTCCCAGATGAAGCGCAAACCTTCCGTAATCATTGCACACACCACAAAGGGCAAAGGCGTGTCCTTTATGGAAGATGTGGATCTGTGGCACGGAAAAACACCCAGCCCTGAGCAGCTCGAACAGGCTCTCAGCCAGCTCGACGGCGCCTGCAGCGTCTTCAAGCCCTGGAATTAATGCGCTTACGAATTTTAAGGAGGAAACCCCATTATGTTAATGGCTGAAAAAATGAAAGACAAAAAACTCGAAGCCACCAGATTCGGCTTCGCCAAAGCCCTTGTCGAGCTTGGAAAAGAAGACCCCAATGTAGTCGTTATGGATGCCGACCTCGCAAAATCAACCCTTACCAAGAACTTTGCCGATGTTTATCCTGAAAGATTCTTCGATATGGGAATCGCCGAACAGGATATGCTTTCAACAGCAGCTGGATTTGCCAAAATGGGCAAAATTCCCTTCGCCTGCACTTACGGTGTTTTTGTAGCAGGAAGAGCATGGGATCAGATCCGCACCACAATCTGCTACGGCGAATTCAATGTAAAAATCGGCGGAATGCACGGCGGAATCTCAGTAGGACCCGACGGAGCAACCCATCAGGCTCTGGAAGAGCTGGCTCTTATGAGAGTTCTCCCCAATATGACAGTTATCGTCCCCTGCGATACCAAAGAAGCTTATAAAGCGACAATGGCATCAGCAAAAGAGATCAAAGGACCCGTTTACCTCCGCTTTGGAAGGGAAGGCGTGCCGATTCTCACTACTGACGAAGATCCCTTTGTAGTGGGCAAAGCCAATGTAATGCGTGAAGGTTCAGACTGCGCCATCATTGCCTGCGGATTTATGGTAGGCGAAGCTCTGGATGCAGCAAAGGAACTGGAAGAAGAAGAAGGCATAAAATGCCGTGTGGTCAACATCCACACTATTAAACCCATTGATAAAGAAGCTATTATTGCAGCTGCAAAAGATTGCGGATGCGTTGTAACAGCAGAAGAACACCAGCTTGCAGCAGGCTTCGGCAGTGCAGTGGCTGAAGTAGTCTGCCAGAATCAGCCTGTCCCGATGAAAATGGTGGGCATCAGTGACAGATTCGGCGAATCAGGAGAACCCTGGGAGCTTTTCGAAGCTTTCCACATCACATGGAAAGACATTAAAAAAGCTGTTAAGGAAGCAGTGGCAATGAAAAAAGCCTAAGCTGATAACCAAAAAGAATATTATCAGCGCAGTTTTCAATCCTGTCCGTGTGGAAAATCCAACGGACGGAGTTGAAGACTGCGCTGTTTTATTTTTTCGCTATAGAAAATGCATAATATGAAACCATAATCAGTAAATAAATGTTTGATAAATGAGAAGAGCATTGGCTCATCCCCAATGCCAATGAATTAGTAAAATTCAGTCAAATTCCCCAACCCAAACTCTTGTTTTTCAAGGGAGGAGGTTCGGAGGAGACCTCGCTTTTCCAAAAAAGCGTGGTCTCCTCTGACGGTCTCCTAACCCCCCGATCGGTCTCCCAATTACCCCACGGTCCCCGGTCGGTCCCCCGATTCTAAAGTTTTGGGATGGAGGTCCGGAGGAAACTTTTTTCAAAAAGTTTTCTCCGGGAGCCGGGCAAACGGTTGATGAGGTTGTTTACCGTTGCGGGTTTGCTTGTGGGCGAACCTGCGGGTTCGCGTCGGGGTTGCAAACCCCTCCTACGATCCCTGTTGAATGTTACCGTTATTAGGACTGCCGGCGGTTCAGGGTAATTTATGGGACCCGGGGCAGGGGCGATGCCAATGAATTAGTAAAATTCAGTCAAATTCCCCAACCCATACTCCTGTTTTTCAAGGGAGGAGGTTCGGAGGAGACCTCGCTTTTCCAAAAAAGCGTGGTCTCCTCTGACGGTCCCATACTCCCGGTCGGTCCCCTACTCCCGGTCGGTCCTAACCTCCCGGTCGGTCTCCTAAACCTCCGGTCGGTCCCTCAATTACCCACGGTCCCCGGTCGGTCCAAAATTTTTCCACCACAAAAAACATTATTCAAAATACGAGGTAAAACCTATGACATACAGTTTTAAACTCCCGGATATCGGGGAAGGAGTTCACGAAGGCGAGATTCTCCATTGGTTCGTAAAACAGGGAGATCAGGTAGAGGAAAGACAGGTTATTGTTGAGGTAATGACTGACAAAGCTTCTGTGGAGATTACCTCCCCTGTTTCAGGCTGGGTTTCTGCAGTGCATTATCCTGAAGGCTCTGTTGTAAAAACCGGAGAGGTTTTCATAGAGTTCAGCAAGGAGAAGCCTGCCGGACAAACAGACAAAATGGAACCGGAGAATATTTCCCTGCCGGCAGCTATCCCAAAGCCTGTTCAGTTAGCTCAGGAAGCTAAACCTCAGAAGAAAGCAGTTGATATTTTCAGCCCACCTGAGGATTTAGGGGGCATGTATTCACTTGACGATGAAGAGCAGCCTTTTGTATCAGGAGAAATAAGAGCACTTCCCAAAACCCGCAAACTTGCCAGAGAACTCGGAATAGATTTATCAAAGATTAAAGGTTCAGGCAACAACGGCAGAATCACAGATGAAGACATAATTTCAGCTTCACAGAGAAAAACCAGGCCTGCTCAGGCACCTGCCATAACTGTTCAGGAGCAGCAGAAACCCGACAGAATATTCAATCCTGCATTTGATCCGGGTTTAAAAACAGTAACTTCAGAAGGGATAAGGAAACCGCTCACAGGTTTAAGGAAAAAAATTGCGGAAAATATGGAAGCTTCACACCATTTCATCCCTAAAGCAGTCCATTTTGACGAACTGGATTTAACCGATCTTGTGGCACTCAGAAACAGGCTCAAAGGGCAGGCTGCTAAAAAAGGCACAAAACTCACATATCTGCCCTTCTTTGCAAAAGCTGCAGCTATAGCCCTTCAGGAATTTCCCGATATAAACGCCTGTTTTGACGAGAAAGACAGAAGCATAGTTGAAATGAGCAGAATAAATCTGGGTATAGCTGTTGATACTGATAAGGGATTGATAGTTCCCGTAGTGAAAGACGCTGATAAAAAGACAATCGTTCAGCTTGCTGAAGAAATATCGATTCTGGCGGAACAGGCAAGACAGGGTAGAATAAATGCAGAGGATCTTAAAGATGCAAGTTTCACTATAACAAACATAGGCAGCATCGGCGGTTTAATGTCGGTTCCTGTGGTTTACCACCCACAGGCGGCAATCATGGCCACTCACTCCATAAAACAACGCCCTGTGGTGATGGATGGCGGCATTGCCGTAAGGGATATTATGAACATATCCATCGCCTTCGACCACCGCATCACCGACGGAGCAAGAATAGCCAGATTCGGTAACAGAATAAAGGAAATGCTCGAAACTCCGTTTATGCTGGCTTTCCTTTAAGGGAAAGCCGGCATTTAGTCTTTTCTTTTAAGGAGTTTCTCGTCCCAGATTACGCTGCTGTTTCCGCCTGATTTAATAGCATAAACCATGGCATCGTATGAGTTTTTCATAACTTCGCTGGAAGATTTGCCTTTGTTGGGATAAGATGCAATACCCAGTGAAAGGGTAATCTGTCCCGGTACTTCCTTGAAGCCGAGATTACCAACGGTAAACCTGATCTGCTCTGCAAGGTTAAAGGCGATCTGGAATGATGTATCAGGGAGAATAACCACAAATATCTCATCGCTGTATCTTGCCGGAATGTCGCTTCCCTCTTTCAGGAAGTTGCCGACCATCAAGCTTATCTCTTTGAGAACATTGTTAAGTTTGTCCTGACCATGTTTTCCCTTGATTTCCTTATGCTTGTCGAGTTTAAAGAATATCAACGCCAGAGGCCTCTTGTTCTGATTGGCTCTTGCCATCAGATTTTTCAGGCTCTGTTCGAAATATGACTTGTAAAAGAACTGAGTAACCGGATCCCTCGCCGCAGCAGCCTGTGCTTTCTTTTTCATGAGCGCTGCCTGAGCTTCCGCATCATCTTCCTTCTTGCCGGGGATTTCCGGTTTAAAAGACTTCATACCCAACTTGGGAAGAGGCGCTGTGCCGATATGAGAAGTTATCGGCGCCCTGCCTGCTGTTCTGGGAGCAACGGGAGGCTTAATCTCAGCCATTACTCTTCCTGAATCCGGAGCAGATGCTTTTCTTTCCGGAAGTGCGGGAGTTGCGGCATTCCGCTGAATAACTCTCGGTTCAGGTTTAGCCTGCGGAGGTGCACCTATTTTCTGGGGCATAACAGCCGGAGGCACTTTTGATGCAGGCGGAGCCATAACTTCCGGTTCAGGCATATGTGATGTAACAGGCTCTCTGAGCTTGCCTGATTCCATAGCTTCCGGTGCAAGAGTAAGTCCATCAGGTCCCTGAACTGTCAGAGGTTTCAGCGAAGTAGCTGCAATTCTCCGTTTCAGACCGGGAAGCTGAGCGGGGGCTTTGGATCTCCTGATAAGACCCTCCATAGGTTTTACGCCTTCTGCCGATTTGGGAAGCGGGGGCAGTTTTGATGTTGAACTGCCGACTTCACGCATCTTCGGAGGTCTTCTGAGAAGGGAAGTTTCTGACATTTCCCTTGATTCATCTTTTTTGGGGAATGCTTTTTCCTTCATCCACGGCGGAGGAGCTGCAGGCGCTTTAGGCGCAACGGGTTCCACCATCTTGGGTGCTTCAGGAACCGGCATAGGCACAAAATCGGGCACTGCCTTGGGAAGCGCTCCGGATTTGCCGGGTTCTGTTTTTGAAACCATACGGGGTTTCAGGAATTTTTCCTTGCCGGAATCATCTTTTGAAGAATCGGATTCCGCAGCAGGGTTAAACACCGACTTAGGCGGCGCCACTCCAGGGAGAGGCTCCATTCTTTCTGCAGCCTTCGGAAGTTCAGGCTGGGTTTTCTGTGCAGACCTGAACACCAGGGAAGGCTTGCCCAGTCTTCCTGCCGGTGATGAGGGAGGCTCTTTTATTACTATCGGCTGAGGCTGCATAGGATTCAGAGGCTGTGGCTGTATCTGAATCTGCGGCGTTACAATAGGCTGAGGTCTCTCATCGTCCGCAGGAGGCGGAGCCACGGGAATAACATTCTTTATGGTTGTGAAAGGCGCAGTTTTCTCTTCCTGAGGCGGTGGTGGAGCCACAGGGATAGTTGCCTTTTTATCGACATTTCTGAACTTAATCTGGCTGGGGGGATTATCTGATGAACCGGCACCGGTTTTAGCGGTGTCAGCCTGTGTAGGCGGAGGCGCAGGAGCTTCCTTTATAAAACCTGAACCCACTGCACTGTCCATCTCTGACATAAGTTTGTTTCTGCCTGTGGAAATAGCCTGCTCCAGCATTTTTCTGGCTTCCTGTTCTACAGCGGGCGCATTGTTTCCCTGATCAGGATAAACGGCAAGACCCATGCTTGCTGAAACACTCGGAATCGGGCTTGTGAAACGGGTGGAAGCAATAACCTGCATCAGATTGCTGGCTTTTTCCACTCCCGATTTCTGATCGGTGTTGGGCAGAATACAGGCAAACAGGAAGTCTGAAATACGGAAAAGACTGTCCGTCTGGGGGTTTATAGCGGCTTGAACGGACTTGGCAATAGTAGCGAGAACATAATTCTTTCTCTCATCGCCAAAACGTTTCTGAATAGCCACCATTCTGTCTATTTCGAAAAGAACCAGACACAACGACTGTTTTTTATCCCTGCACTTTGTCAGTTCTTCAGGAAGTTTTTCTTTATAATGAATCTGATTGTAAGCGGGCGTGATTGAATCGAGAACGCTGATTTCCCTGTGGTATATTTTTTCAGCGGCATTACCGATCTCAACTCCGGTTTTTCTTATCATTTCGATGTTCTTTTCGTAGAACTTACGAAGATGAATCATATCCTTCATCTTGGGGGACGCCATAAAAATGATACCCCTGAACTGGTTCTGATAAAGGAAAGGCACGCCTACCCTGGGTTCTGCGGGATCAATTCTCTCCCTGAGTTTTGGGAAAGCTTTGAGGAACATAGGCTCTTTCTTTTCTATATTATAGATGAAAGGTCTTCCCTGATTCTTTGTAAGCCAGTTTGAAAGCTCTTCCCAGTTGATCTCCAGATCGTCAAAACGATCCTTCTCAAGATTGTCCGCAAGAGCAAGATAAAGGGGTGAGCCTTCACGGCGCATAAAATAAACCAGAGCACGGGGGAGCTTAGTAAGCACTTTAAGATGCTGCACTGCGTAATTGGCAAGTGAGCCATAGTCTTTGGCATCAGAGGCTGACGAGGGAAGCACCGTCTGTGTTTTTCCGCCCTGCTGCTTTTTAAGCAGAATGGAGAATACCGCCAGAAGCACAAGAACCACTACCATTGCAATGATTCCGAAGAACTGAATCTTCTGTGTGCTGAGCTGGTTATTTACATATTTGTTTTTATCTTCGATGGTAGCCTTGAAGTTTTCCGAAGCTTTATCGCTTTCAAGAATGGTTTTGAAATTCTCGCTGGCTTTTTTCCATTCTTTTTTCTCGTAATAAAGTTCGCCAAGCTGTTTGTGTGCTTTTAATTTCTCTTCATCAGAGGCATTAGGCATTTGCAGAAGCACAACGAGGTTTTCTTCAGCTTTGCCGTATTCCTTCATTTCAAAATATGTCTGTCCGAGAGCAAGATATATCTGGGGAACCGAGGGAGCGATCTTTTTGGCTTTTGTCAGATTGTCTATAGCTTTTTCAAAATCTTTCTCACCGAGGTAAAGTTCTCCGAGTCTTACATAGCTGGCGGGATTGTTTGGGTCTATTTCGATTGCACGGGAATATTCTGCAATTGCTTCCTTGGGCTTTTCAAAGCTCATATAAATTTCCGCAAGGGTAACATGAGCGGGAGCAAATGTAGGATCGGCTTTAATAGCCAGTTCGAGCATTTTGAGTGCTTCGTCGTATCTTTTTGCCTGAAAAGCTTCCTTGCCCTGTTTATTGTATTTTTCAGCATCGCTGCGACTGGCATGTGCGAAATTGAAACTAACAAAAAAAAGCGCTGTTAGCAGCAGGAAAAACAGTGTAGTCTTTCTGCATGATTTTTCCATGCAACCAATCTCCTTTTGCATTCTTCTGTCAAACAGATAAAAGTGCAGGATCCGGACAGAAAATATTTATTTATGGGCACATTTTTTATATTGCCCCGGAATGCCGTACAATCTTTTAGATTCCCTTCAATATCAGATTTTCCTGCATTCGTGTTTATAAAGAAAAGGAAGGATTTATACATTAATGGGTATAATTATTCAGTATGAAACCTATGAAAAAAATACCTTTTGAAATCGAAATTAATATCAGTCAGGTTCCAAACCGGCTCTGTCGTTTCTATCAGGAACGGATTTATGATTATCATGCCGATGGCAGAGTGCAGTACGAATGGGACAGAATCAGGCAGTCCTGGATTTTGCACCACGATCCGACAATCGAACAGATTTGTGGACCCTGCCCGCTGAACCTTCTTCAGGAACCGGAAGGATGCAAGGGTGAACTTTTTGACTTTGAAGTTTTTCTCAATGCTTTGTCTATGGTCAAAAACGACTCCCTTCTTCTTCAGAAAAACACACTGAACTGCGCTTTTACGGATCAGGAAACGGCGGAACTGATTCAGGAACTGGAAAATCTTCACGAGCATGGCAGAATGATAAACTGGCCCGTGGCTCAGGTTTATCACCCTGACGGCTCACCTGTAATTTCCGAAAATTCCTTTAAATCCGGAAACAATGTTTTTTTTGAATGGACCGGAGAAGACGAAGAAAACTATTTTACTTCCAACAGAGGCTACCATATAGGAATCTGCAAGGAAGGCATTGTTCTTAAAAAGAATTTTGGAGAAACCCTGCCCGACACATTCCTATCTCTTGCCAAAAAGGGATTCAGAGTGGTAGGACAAACCATTACGGGAAAAACAGTGCCTGTGCCACTCAACCAGACAAAACTTCCGGAATGGTTCCCCGACGACCCCGAAGGCGACAGCGAGCTGAGATTTACAGAACTCCCTATTTCAGATGTTTTCAGGGATATTTTCGACATGATTATAGCCTATGGACAAACAGCACTATCTTATTATGTCGGAGTGAATATTTTCTCGAAGTTCTACAGAAGAGCCTGATTTTTTTTCAGCGGAGGATTTATGCTCGTGCTTTATTTGGCATGAGCATAAAATGTTTTTATGAATAAAAAAGTTTATTTCAGCCAGGATTACCAGAAACTCGAAAACTCCCTGTTTTCAAACCTGAAACAAACCGGCGACAACACCGCAGACAAACAGGCTCTGGTAATTGTCCCTTCATTTATTTCATCAGTTTATCTCAAAAAGCATTTTAAATTATCAGGAGTAAAATTTCTCAGGATTAAAGATTTAGCTACATCCCTCGGTGAAAGCGAACTTATCAGAAGAAAAAAAGAACCTGTCCCATACAAAGGGGAAGAATGCATAGCAAGACTATCAGCCGCAAGAACAATCGGACCCGGCAACAGACTCTTTAAATTCAGAAACAGCAAGGGGCTTCCCGAACTCCTTATGTCATTTCTGAAAGACTTCCGGCAGGGCGGATTTGAATCAGTCCCCAACCCGGATATCATATGCAGCAGCTTCGAACAGCAAGCTCTCTCATCGGGTATTATTCCGGAGCCTGACAGAATAAAAACCCTGTTTAACCTCTTTAACGCATTCAGGCTTGAGCTGTCGGAAAAATACTACGATGTGGAGGACGCAGAATATTTCGCAGGAAAAAATGCATCCGCCTTCTCAGCTATCTTCAATACATCAAACCTTCATGTGTTCGGATTCAGCAAATTTGATGAAACGGAAAAAACACTGATAGAAAGACTTTCAGCCCATACCAATATTCATCTTTATATTTCACACCTCAGCGGAAACCCCATATGTGATGAAACAGAACAATGGCTTATGGAAACCGGATTTTCCCGGGAGAACTGTTCTTCAGCCGGAAATCAAACAAACAGGGATAATCTCAAGATTCTGAAGGATGAATTGTTCAGGGAAAATAAAGATGAAAATTTTAAGGCAAATTATTCCGACAACTCTGTAAAAATACTCTGCTGCCCCGATGCTCCATCTGAAGTGAGGGAAATTGCAAGGGAAATTCTGAATACTGCTGCCGCGGAAAAAATCAGGTTCGAAAATATGGCGGTAATCCTTGCGGATCCATCTTACGGCGAACTTTTTACGGATATATTTGAACAGGCGGGGATTCCGGCATATTTCCACGATGGTTTTACCATAGACCAGACACCTTCCGGCAAATGTCTGAAACTGCTCCTCAACCTTATAAACAGCGATATGGAAAGATTCAGGGTTTCAGAACTCATAAACACAGGAAGGCTTAACCTTGAAAAATTCTTCAAAGACCAGAGCAAACCTGTGCCCGCTATGTGGGACTACATCAGTAAAAAGGCTGGAGTGAGAAAAGGCAGGGATGAATGGAAAAGCAGGCTCTTTTTATACGAAAAAAACCTTGAGAGAAAAATCGCAGATCCGTTGTACGCTGATGAAGCTGATGATTTGAAAACCGAACTTGAACAGGTGGTTCAACTTTCCAGATTCATATTCATCTTTAAAAAAGAACTCCATTCCTTTGGAAATTCTAATACCTGGAAAGAATATACCAAAAACCTGTTCAAACTTTTCTATAAGTTTATAAAACCTGATCAAAATGCAAACAACCTTGCAAAACTTCTGGCAAGGCTTAAAAACCTCGAAAACATAGAGGAATCAGTTACTTTCAATGATTTCCGGGTTACGGTAAAAGATATTCTTGAAAACGAAACCATTCAGGAAAAATCTTTTATGCAGGGCGCAGTCAATGTATTAAACCCAAAATCACCAGCAGGCACAGCTTATGATGCTGTTTTTATCTGCGGAATGCAGGGCGGGGTTTTTCCGAAATCACCGGGGGAAAACCCGCTTCTTCCCGACGAGGAGAGAATCATACTCAATTCCCTGCTGAAAAACAACGGTAAAATAGCACTGAGAAACCTTTTTGTAAACGAAGATCCTATTGCATTTGCAATGCTTGTTTCAAGCTGCAGAAAACAAATTGTCTTATCCTACGCACGAAATAAAACAGGAGAAAACAAACCACAGGCTCCATCCCATTTCATCCTCGAAGCAGGCAAAGCCCTCACGGGAAAACACTGCTTTTATGATGATGTAAAACATATCCCGGGATACATACACAAACACAGAAGCTTCGAAGGCAAACCCGTTTCCTTCTTTACGGATAAAGGCAGCTATATAAACATTAATATACATCAGGCTAAACAAAACAACGACAGCAGAGTATTCTCGCTTTTCGAAAACTACTGCAGCAACTTCAAAAATGCCGTCAACGCATACAGACAAAGAAGGGAAACCCCATCACCCGGTCTCTGGGACGGTGTTATTTCAGACCAGGTACTGCAAAAGATAATCAGTGATGAATTAAACCACAAAGGATTGATATCATCCCCCACCGCAATAGAATCATATTTCCGCTGCCCCTACAGCTTCTTTATCAAACGGATACTGAAACTGAGAAAACTCGACGCGCCGGAAAGCATCAAAGCTATCTCAGCCCTCGACAAAGGTAATATCTATCACGAAGTTTACCAGCAATTCTACGGAAATATTCTGGATAACAACGGCTCAATGCCCTGTGATTCAAACAGAGTTCAGTATGTTGATATGATAAAAACACTCGCTGCAGACTGTCTGCAAAAAGCTGAAAAAATGGGGCTTACAGGTTCACAGATTTCATGGTTTGCAGAGAAAACAGCCATATTAAACAGTATAGAAAAATTTGTGGATCAGGAAATTCAGAATAAATCGGGACAACCTGCACATCTTGAATTTTCAATGGGTTGCAGAAACACCAACGGTGCTCCATCCATGACAAATCCTGTTCAGTTCGATCTCGGCAATGGAAAAAAACTCAGCATATATGGCAGAATCGACAGAATCGACATAGATGCCGACAATAATCTGCTGACCGTCATCGACTATAAAACAGGCAAATCCACAACCTACAAACCCAATTCACTCCGGGGCGGAGAACAGATGCAGCTGTTCCTCTATCTTTCCCTTATCCGGCAGGCATCTTCAATGTTTGTGGATCTGGATGTAAAAGAAGGGGTCTATTACTTTTCAACGATTAAGGGAGAGTTCAAAAAAATCGCATTTTCCGGTGATAATGTTCAAAACAGATACGACGACGCATTAAAGCTTTTATTATGGATCTATGATGCACTGGATCAGGGAATTTTTATCCCCTGGACAGGCGTCAACGGTAAAAACTGCGAAAACTGCGATTTCAGCTCACTTTGCCCTCAGGATATAACTACCATAGAGGAAACAAAGAAACCCAGCAATGTTTACAACAGTTTTTCAGAGCTAAAGGAAATAACCTAAACAATGAACAAAGAATCCGGATCAGAAACAGCCGCAAAGACGGAAAGCAGAAAAGGCAGCAACGCTTTGAAAGTGTTTGTTGCTATAATTATTATTCTCCTGACGGCAGCAATGGTAACCCTTCTTTCCAATATTCTTGAAAAGCAGGAAAATCCGGCGGTTGTTGCGGAAAACGCCCTTAGACTTATAGTGGCAGGCAACAGGGAAGAACTGGCAAAAATCACATCGCCGGGCAGGGAAGCACAACTTCAGGAAATCAAAGGCTTCAAAGACATAAAACAGGAAGCCCTTGCCAAACCAAATCCCGAACTCACAATAAAAGCCGGAAATACGTATAAAACCGTATATTTTCTGAATGGGGAAAAAGGCCAGTATCAGATAGGCATTATTCTTGTGAAAGCTAAGAAAAAATGGAAGCTTAATCAGATTATTATAGATGCAAAACCGGAGGATAATACTCTAAAACCCTGATAAAACTGACTATTTTTCCCTCTCAGGAAGAATTATACCCTCCATCTCCGCCAACTCGGATATGGTAACAAACCTGTATCCCCGTTTCTGATATTCATCAATAAGTGTAGGCATAAGTTCAACCGTATGCATAAGGCCAGTATGGAGAAGAATTATCCCTTCCCTGTGGGTGTGGGAAAACACATAGTCATAAAGTTTGTTCGGATCACTCTGCCACCAGTCCCCGGGATTAATGGAATACATAACGATTGTGTAACCCCTGTCGGCAACCAGTTTGCAGCTGTCCTTGCTTATCTGCCCTCCCGGGGGCCTCATCAGCTTGGTTTCCCTGCCTGCTATTTTCTTCAGCGCAGCTTCTGTCTTTCCAAGCTCAACATCCAGCTCCTCAGGGGAGAGTGATGAAATATGCTTATGGCTGTATGTATGATTCCCCACTTCGTGGCCGTCAAGATATATATCTTCGATAATCTGGGGAAATCTCTCGGCATAAATTCCGTTCACAAAAAATGTAGCTTTAATCCCATGCCGCTTCAAAACATCAAGAAGAAGGGGGGTATAAAGAGGGAAAGGTCCATCATCAAAAGTCAGCGCCACAACCTTAGGCTTTTCTTCCTCTTTTTTAAAGGCGAAGGCTCCTGTTTTCAACACTTCGAAAAAATCGGGGGAACCGGGAAGAGCATGCCCTCCATCAGGGGGAACTATCAGATAATCCTTATTATATGTATATTGCACAAGAGCGGGATAATGAAGAAAAAACAAATATCTGCCCAGAAAGAACAATCCGGCCATTATTCCTAAAAATATCCCAATCTTGATAAGTTTGGTTCTCATGCTATAATTCTGACAAGACCTCTGAAAAACAAATATAAAGGAAAACTTATGAAAAAAATACTTTTTCCATTATCAATCCTTTCTTTTACAATTATAGCACTTATCACCATGATAATAAATAGCGGATGCAGCAGTAAACCAACTCCGGTTCAGACTTCAACTGCAACAGCCGGAAACAACGGACCTGCAGCTTCCCTCCTTCCTTCATTAATAAAAAATCCTGTGGACGGTGCGGAAATGATCCTTGTACCCGCAGGAACATTCAAATACAGGTATGTTTCCGATTCAGAAAACAACACGGGCAAAAACAACGAAAACAAAGGAAACAGTTCAAAAACAGAAGATGAAGATACGGACGATCAGGATAATTCCGGTGACGACAAAGTTAAAACCGATACAGAAGATAAAGGGCAGAATCCAGGATCGGATAAATCAGCGGTAGTAAGCCGGGATGTATATGTCGGTGATTTTTATATTTACAAATACGAAGTAACAAACGCACAGTTTGCAAAGTTTTGCAAAGTTACAGGGTATAAATCGGAAGGCAACTGGGAAAGATGGACCAATGAAAAAACCATGGATTATCCAGTGGTCATGGTTTCGTGGAATGATGCCCAAGCCTACTGCAAATGGGCGGGAGTTAAACTTCCTGCGGAAGCTGAATGGCTGAAGGCAGCTTCAGGCTCAAAAGACGGACTTTTTCCCTGGGGTGATGATAAAAACCCTGCATTCTGCAATAATGGGCAGACCCCTCATGATAAACTGAAGGATAAAGTTCTCACATTGATGGGAAAAACAGGGACCATGCCAGTGGGGTCCTTTCCTGAGGATATTTCCCCATTCGGCATATTCGATATGGCGGGCAATGTTCAGGAATGGTGCTCTGACTGGTACAGCGACAACTACTTAACATCCATGCCGGATCGGAATCCATCAGGTCCCGATTCAGGGGAAGACCGGGTTATCAGAGGCGGCAGCTATTTCCACCCATTATCGGGATGCACCATTATAGAAAGACATGATAATTTTCCCAGGGGAAACGACACATATATCGGTTTTCGCTGTGCATGGACAACCGATATGCCTATGCCCTCCCCTGTATCCGAAACCTCCTCACCTGCCAGAACGGAATCTTCACCTTCCCCATCGGCTGCTGCAGTTGAAAAGCCATCTCCGGCGGAAACCGTATCAAGGTCAAATCTGCCGGCAACAAGCATTAATAAAAAGGACGGAGCAGAATTAATACTGATTCCACATGGAAGCTTCACTATGGGAGCATCGGATTCCGATAAAGATGCAGGCTGGGAGGAAAAACCTCCGCATAAAGTAATGCTCAGTGCATACTACATCTATAAATACGAAGTTACTTTCGATCAGTTCAATCGTTTTGTCAATGAAACAGGGTATAAAACAGAAGGAAGCTGGAAAAAACACTTCAGCAAAAAGAACGCTGACCACCCTGTAGTTTATGTAACCTGGAAAGATGCGGAAGCTTACTGCAAATGGGCGGGAGGGAAGCTTCCCACAGAAGCCCGGTGGGAAAAAGCGGCAAGAGGCAGCGATGGCAGGGTCTTCCCCTGGGGTAATATATGGAATCCTGATTTTTGCAACAATTTTGAACTGAAAGATAAAAAACTTCTTTCGGAACGACATATCTATTATGATGGAATGGGAACCACCAGACCGGGACTTTTTAAAAAGGATATTTCCCCATACGGAGTGTCAGATATGGGCGGAAATGTCATAGAGTGGTGCTATGACTGGTATGATCCTTCATATTACAAATCTTCCCCCGGTGAAAATCCTTCAGGCCCCCCTTCAGGCACACAAAAAGTCATGCGGGGAGGAGGCTGGGGACAACCCCGGCAGGTATGCCGCTCAGGCTACAGGGATAAGGAAAGACCGCATGATACAGACGGCGATTTCGGTTTCAGATGTGTTATCGAAATTGAAGGAATAATAAAAAAATCATCGAACTGAAATAAAACCATATTTGTTATCAAATAGCGGTAAAAAAACTACCGACTGGTAGAATTTTTGGTTTATACAAATAAAGATTGGAGGAAAGAAATGAAGAGAAATAGTCTGATAGCGGTAGCTCTGCTCATAACCCTGACACTTTTTGCAGTATCAGCAGCAAAGCCGGCCGCTGCCATGAACAGTGAAGACGAAAGTCCTTTCCTGCACTGGCTCTGGGAAGGTGATCACGCAACAATGATCAACGCTCTTCTCATATCTGCCAATGATGCGATTGTCAAAAACAACGAAAGGTACGTAAAACTTTACGAAGTTTACGCCGACAGAGATCCCCTTCTGAATGTATACCACCTGAGGGAAACCTGTGATGACTCAGTAAAAGATGCATTCCTGGTAGGACTCAAGGCTAACAACCTTATTTATCTCATCCACACATCAGATGACAATCCGAAAGCACGGAAAGCAGCCATTAAAGAGCTTCGTCTCCTTGGCAAAGTAATCCACTCAGACATCATCCAGAAGCAGTTCCCATACTGGGCTCAGCTTCTCGAAGAAGGCAAATATCCCGCCAAAACCCTCTCCCACATCTATGTCCATTACACAATCGACATCGGTGAATATTATTACAACAGAATGGGAATCAACAAGAGATTCTTCTTCTGGCTCGGATATCTGGTCAATGACTTCACAGTAGCCCACCTTTGCAACCACAAAGACTGGCTCGTAGCCGACCAGAAAAATCTGGAGAAACTTTATTCAATCGACATCTATGGACAGCTTCCCAGATTCACAGACAAAGCCTGGTATGAAGCCAATTCAACCAGCCTCGTCGACGACAAGGACGCTCTCATTGCTGATGCAGTAGAGAAAGTACAGGCCAAAGTCGATTATCTGAAGAAGAAATATATGGATCGCAGAATGAAAAAGTAATCCGGTTCATTTGATTTTTCAGGCGGGGAGGAAACTCCCCGCTTTTTATTTGGCAAAGTTTTTTTCATGACATATTGTCAAGCAATTTAAAACATGCTATAATCGGTTTGCTCTTGCGGGCAGTATGGTTAAAGGGTTTGAAACCCGCTGAAATACTTGCTTGAATCGCAGTCAGATGCGTTTTTTTAATTACAGGCAGATATTAGCCACAAGAAGAAAGGGGCTTACATAATGGACCTCATTAAGATGATCGAACAGCAGCAGTTAAAAGAAGATGTTCCGAGCTTCAGCGTAGGAGACACAGTCAGAATTCAGATTAAAGTTATCGAAGGCGGCAAGGAAAGACTGCAGGCATTCGAAGGAATCTGCATCTCCAAAAGCGGCAGCGGCTGCAACGAAATGTTCACACTCCGCAAAATTGCCAGCCACGGTGTTGGTGTCGAAAGAACATTCCCCGTACACTCACCCCGCCTCGGCAGCCTGAAAGTCATCAAATATGGTGATGTAAGAAGAGCAAAACTCTATTACCTCAGAGGCAAAGTCGGAAAAGCAGCTACCAGAGTGAAAGAGAAACGCTCCAACTAAGGAGGCAGTTTACCGGTGACCGCAACTCAACTTACATATTTAATCCTGGCAGTAGCAATCGCCAGGGTTATATTTTATCTGAAACCGCAAATATGGCGGAACAACCTGAAGACGAGAAGAGTCCTTGTGGAATATATGGACTCTATCGTCGTTGCAGGCGTTGCCGCCTTGTTTATTATCCATTTTCTTTTCAGAACATTCTACATTCCATCAGGATCAATGATTCCTACCCTGAAGGTCAACGATTATATTCTGGTCAACGAATTTGTTTACAGATTCAAAAAACCCCAGCGCAACGATATAATCGTTTTCACACCTCCACCCGCTGCTCAGGCGGAAGGCAAAGAGTTCATTAAAAGAGTTATTGCCCTCGGCGGTGAAAAGGTAGAGATTAAAGACCACAAAGTCTTTATCAACGATGTGCCCAGAGAAGATCCAACTGTTGAAAATCAGGTTGACTATGATATGCCTGCTATCACAGTACCACCGGGGCACCTGTTTGTAATGGGAGATAACAGACCTCTCAGCGCAGATTCCCATATATGGGGCTTCTTACCTGAGAAAAATGTTATCGGAAAAGCTGAACTGATTATTCTACCTCCATACAGGATCAGAGTTCTGAAATAGCTGACAATAAGAATAAAACCGTTTTTTCGGATACAGACTGATCAGATATTTTGTTTCAGCCTATGGTGAGTTATGGAAGAAAATGAAAAACTAAACAACACAGAAACAACTGAATCTGAAAACGAAACTACCGGTGAAAATATTTCTTCTCAGGAAATAAACCCAACGGAAGAGTATATCAGCAAACAGACTTTTGTTAAAACTGTCAGGGAAATCGTTATTTGCGCAGCTCAGGTGATTATTCTGACTATGCTGATAATTAATTTTATCGGCAGGATATCTGTTGTACAGGGACAGTCTATGTATCCTTCCCTCACAACAAACAACAGGATCGTTATCAATCTACTTGCATATAAATTTCACGAACCAAGACGGGGAGAGATCATCGTTTTCCGCTGCCCCCGGAATCCGGAGAGGGATTATATCAAAAGAGTCATCGGACTACCCGGTGAGGAAATTGCCATAATTGACGGCAAAGTCTTTATTAATGGCAGGATACTGAACGAACCCTACATTATGAAAACCCTTCCCGATGAGAGCATCGAAACTGTAAGACTGGGCAAAAACGAAATTTTCGTTATGGGCGACAACCGCAGCAACAGCGAAGACAGCAGAAGCTGGGGAGCACTTGACGAAAAACTGATTAAAGGTAAGGCAGAATTAGTTTTCTGGCCTCCGGAAGCGTTGAATATCTGTAAATGAGCGAGAAGTTTTCATGGTATCCGGGGCATATGAAAAAAGCCCTGGAAGCTATTTCCGAAGAAATCAAAAGCGCTACGGCGTTTATTTTTGTATTGGATTCAAGGTGCCCCTTTTCATCCTTAAATCCATCCCTTGAAAAGATTACCGGCAAAAAGCCGGTTCTTTATGTCCTCAACAAATCAGACCTTGCCTCTGCCGGCATCACTCAGGAATGGATCCACAGGTTTGAACAGGAAGGACGGCAGGTTATCACATTATCCTGCAAAAGCAGATCCGGCAGAAAAAGTCTTCTGGCGGCACTCAGACATTTCAGGGAAATTTCCAGAAAGACCGGAAAGAATAAGATTCTCGGCAATACAATGCGGGTTATTATTATGGGAGTCCCGAATTCGGGCAAATCTTCCATCATCAATATCCTCTCCCCCACTGCTTCAGTAAAAACCGGAAAAAAACCAGGACTTACCAGAGGCAAGCAGTGGCTTAAAATCGGCGACGACAACGAGATTCTCGATTCTCCGGGTATAATGCCCCCCAGAATGGATCACATCGACACAGGGTGGGTTTTAGGGGCTACAGGAGCCATCAAACAGGAGATTCTGCCCATAGAATATGTAGCATCCAAATTCCTCGCTTATCTTGCGAAAAGAGATCTGTTCCCTGAAGCAGTATTCCCTGCAAATTATAACAGAAAAGAACTTCAGGACCTCATAGAAGAAGCAGAGAGAACAGCGGAAAAACCAAAGCCCCCAAGATCGGGCAAACAGATAATTGATGAAATTCCGGACATCCATGCAATATCAGGCTCCGCCCACCTGCAACAGGCAATAACGGCAATAATCGAAGATTTTGCCACAAAACGGGGATTCTTCATTAAAGGCTCCGAACCGGACGGAGAAAAAGCTTCACTGCAGATTCTCAAGATGTTCAGGGAAGGCAAACTGGGCAAAATATCCCTCGAAACTCCATAAAATTTTCTTCTGAAAATAAGAAAGGCTGCCTTATAAGGCAGCCTTATTTGTTTCGGTTAAATTTCCCCGTTAATTGCGTTCAAAAATCTTTGAAGCGCCTTTATCCTGATAGTTGAGTACAACATATTCGATAACCGCATCTGCACTCATCTTCATAAAGTCCCATCTGGGGAAATTGGGAGGAAGGGTTGTCTTCAGGTTCTGGTCATAAGTGAGGCTCTGGTTTGTATATCCAGTTCCATCGATTTTGCCTTCCACATCTGCAAACTGACTGATGTTTGAACCGGTGAAGTTGAATTTGCCGTTCATACCAGGCTGTGAAATCCAGCTGTCTTTGCCTGACATATTGACATCATCAAACTGCACTGAGTGGTCGAAGCTCATAAGAACTGCATTAACAGTCAGCTCAGGGCTGTTTACGGATACATCGTCGGAATTGAGAAGGATGTAGTTTTTGGCGATAATGCCCAGAGCATTGTTTCCGCCGCCTGCGTAGGTGAGGTTTCCGCCGATGGTTACATTTCCTTCCCTCTCGATGTCGTTGAATACGCTGATATATCCGCCGCCTTCCTTGGCGACATTTTTAATGGTGTTTTTAATTGTTGATTCACCGGGCCATACCCATTTGCCGCCTACATAGTAGGGAGGCACTCTGTCAAAGCTGCCGGAGAGGTTTCCTGTGGTCGGGTCAACTCTGACGGGAAGAGCTGATGAGTTGAAGGGCACATAGATTGATCCCGCTCCTGATGAATACTGCTGGACAACTGAGCTAATCTGCTGGTTTGAAACTTTGCCCGGTGTCCAGAGTTCAGGGTTGTTGGGATAAACACTTCTGTTTCTCTCTTCCGTGGAGTACTGGGTGATGGTTTTTCCATTGGCTGTGGTGATTGAATAGCTTGTAGCTTCTCTGACGGAGTCCTCGGCGCTGACAATTGTAAGCTGTCCTTTAAAGCCGCCGTTATTCTGGGCGTTTTTAACTTCCACATTTCCGCCTTCGAAATAGAGGATTCCGTTTTTAATGGTATCAACGCTCACATTATTGAGCAGTGTGTATGACTTTTTGGTATATGCAGTTGTTTTCTTAACCGTCACGGTTCCTGCAGCGCCGAATTCGACGGTGAACTTTGCAAAACCGGGTTTTGAGTTGAGCATCAGTCCGTCAAATTCCACATCAGAAGGAGCATCCTGACTCATAGCTGAAATATTGGCGGCTGTATTGGGCATACCATATTCGCCGACCCAGCGTTCAGGTTTAGTGGCTTTGCTGTGTCCGATTTCGTTTGTGGATCTTCCGGTGATACCGTCATTGTCTCCGCAGCGGAAATAGGATTTGTTATAAGCTGAACCTGATGAGTTGGTTCCGGAATAATCCTTAGCCAGTGTAACAGCTGTTCCCTGTTCCGATGTGGCGATGCTTCCGTTGCCATTGTAGTCAACACTCATAAAGTTGTTCTTTTCAGGAAGACCTACTGAAGTCTGTCCGGTCATCAGTCCACCCTGGAAAATCTTTCCGTTGGCATCGGAATTTATCGCATTTCCGGATGAATCATAATTCTGCTGCTGACTGATGGAAGTCTGTCCGTAAAAATGGACATTACCGGAGTTGGGATTGAAGAATCTGAGGTTTCCCGAAGTTTCAGTAGCGTATTCGCTGTTGCCGTCGATAACAACTGATCCATTTGCAGTATAGTTGGCAGGAATACCGACGGAGTCATTTGATCCGTCGTTGGCGTTGGGCGGAGCTACTCCGTTGCCCACCAGATCCCAGGCTCTCATATTCTGCACGAAAAGCAGGTTGTCAAGAGCTGATTTTTCTCTGAAGCGCACTTCCACCTGTCTTGCTGCAACCATCTTTGTGCTTCCGGTTTTGAAGATGGTTCCGGTGGATGTTGCGACAAACTGTGGTGGCTGGCCGCTCTTGAAAATCGCCTGAATCAGGTCTATCTCGGTTTTTCCGGTATAAGCTGAACCGGTTCCAAGAGTTCTGTCAGGTGAGATAGTGATTGTATAATGGTAATAAGATCCATTATACGCATCCCTGTTGATGTAGAAGTTGAAGGTTTCGCCGTTTATCTGGCTTGATTTGAAACTGTTGGGCTGGCCTCCTGTGGGATAGGCTTTAAGCACAACATTGAACTCTTTCTGGGAGGCGTATTCCCAGTTGTCCCTTACCGACATATAGTTCATCAGTAATTCTGCGCCTGTGTGCGCCATTTGAAGTGCAAATACTGATTCTTTTTCTGATCTGGTGTTTACACTGTCTTTAAACGCCATCATCAGAAACGAAACGCCGAGAATCAGAACGATTGCCACTGTAAACAGTGTCGCAATCATCGCTATGCCCTTCTGTTTTTTTCTGCCGGAGAGTATAAGCTTTTTGAAAAAGCCCATATCAGCACCCCCAAAAATTGAATTCTTGATTAATAGAGTTATAGCAAAAAATTTGTTACCTTACAACGGTCTTTACCTGAGTTACTTCTTCGTATGTAACCGGCTCATTAATGTCGTCCCTGATGTATTTGGTCATTCTTACCAGTAAGTTATACATATGTCTTTCATATGTAACATTGTAAGAGGGGTCTGTAACAAGCAGCTTCGGTCTGTCAACCTTGAAGTACATCACATCGTTTCTTCCGGTTAGCTGTGCTATTACATCAGTCCGCTTAGGTGAACCTGCATCGAAAAAATTGGCAACAGGTATCCATTGACCTGTATCCCGTTTAAAACCTGTATATTCACTGCCGCTGGTCGCAGTGGCAACATCAAAAGTTCGCCGTTCGAGGGTTTTGTTGTTGTTTGTCAGCCGATACTCTACAAACCTGAGATCAAGCAGCGGATCCGACACATCATATTTCTTTATGTCTGACTGAGTGGAATCAACCACAATCAGTCTGTTCTCCGTCCAGCCTTCGTTTGATTTCTGTGCAATGGATTCTCTTCCGTAGGGGTTTGGAGCCAGAACTGCCGAAGGCACCCATGATCCGCTTCCCAGAGTCTGGAGGACGATTCCCCTGCGGATATCCTCTTCCATCATCTTGAGAGCAGAACTGGTTTTCAGTCTGACTTCCTGCATCAGTTTGCCTCTCTGGTAATTACGGGCTGCGGAAATAACCAGAGATGAAATCAGCAGGGCAAAAATACCAAAGACTGCAACAGTTATCAGAACTTCGAGCAGTGACATACCTTTTTTTCTGAATTGGGATTTCATTCGTGTACCCCCTGGGTAATTTTTCGTTATCAAAGATAGACTACTGATGGTTTCTTGATCGATAAGCAGTTACAGTAACTTTTTTAGTTATCACGCCGCCTTTGTTGGTCTCTGTCCAGGCAATGGTGACAGCTATACGGGCAAGAGTTCCTCCGTTTCCAACCGTAGGATCAAGAATTTTAACACTGATACCGGGGTTGGTGTCTGATTTTGCAGGAAGATAGAAGGGTCTTTCAACTGTGTTTTCAAACTGATCTGCAAAAGTACCGGTATCCCAGTTCTGCATATTTTCCACGGTTGGCTGAGTTAAGCTGGTTCCCAGAAACGGCATATTCTGCATTTTATACAGAATACCGTTGGCAATTTTTGATGCCTTGGATTCCATCCGGTTTTTCAGATTAAGCCTATAACCTCCGGGAAATACCATGGCAAAAGTCATCATTACTGTTGTCAGCAACATGATAGAAATCAGCAGCTCAAGTAATGATACGCCCTTCTGCCTTTTTCCGGTTTTAGGAAACATGATATTCCTCCACGCCGCTTTTATTTTATTATAGCAACAAAAAAAAATGTTTGGAACTGCTACTAATAACTATCAAGGAATTTTTACACATCTGAAAAAATCCCTGTTTATAAAATATATACCCATGTCATTTATCACTTTAGACCAACAAAAAGTAAAGATTTTTGAAGGCAAAAACGAGGTTTTTTAATGCAAATATCTGTTCTGTCAGTAAATCCCGATGCCTATTTCAACCGCCGCATCGTTGAAGAATGCCGCCAGACTGCCATCAGAGCATCGGTGATAAATCCTTTCAGAATTACGGCAATCGGCTCCGGACTTTTTTTTGGCGGAGAAAAAATTAAATCCGATATTGCATTTCTCAGAACTCCCCCCTACCGTGAGGAAAAAGATTATATCCATATAATCGGCGAAATACTTGAGTTAAACGGAGTAAAAACGGTAAATCCCCCTGTTGCCGCTGATATTTGCGGAAATAAAATCCAGACAAAGCTTCAGCTTGAAAAAAAAGGCATTAAAACCCTCAAATGGGCTTTTGTAAGACACACCGAAAACCTGGATCATGCAGTTTCTGCAGTTGGTGGATATCCGGTATTTTTAAAAACCATATTCGGAACCCGGGGTATCGGCGTGGTTTTCTGCCCCTGCAGGGAAACACTTACAGCTTATGCACAAACTATGTGGGCATACAACGCCAATATTTTTGTTGAAGAGTTTGCGACTGATTCAGCAGGTTCAACAGTAAGGGTTCTTGTCTCAAACGGCACTATTATAGGCGCTGTTAAAAATTCAGCAGCAAAAACTGAAAACGAAGGGGAAGAAATGAAGCTGCTCAGGTCAAATTTCAGCAGGGGAGGCAATATAGAGGTTTACACTCCAGATGAGGAAATGCGGCATACCGCTATTGAAGCTGCAAGAGCAACAGGAGCTTCTCTTGCCGGAGTGGATTTTATCAAAACATCATCAGGCTTCGCCGTGCTTGAAATCAACTCATCCCCTGGAATAAAGGGTTTTGAGAAGGCTGGCGGATTCAATGCGGCGGAAGCTGTTGTAAAATCCTTTACTGCCTGACAAAGGGTTCGGTAGCTTTGTAAACATCCTGAAGTTTTCCCAGTCCCTGCCAGATAAGCTGCATTCCGGTGCTGATGCTTTCTGAGGAGCCGCCTTCGATATACTGCCTGAAAAACGACAAGCCTACCTCAAAATCTTCCAGACCATGCACATATACATCCGATGCTTCTTTAAGAACACTATCGAATTTGGCGATTTTATCCTTATCAGCCTGTTTATATTTTTCCGTATTTGTATGGGGAAGTGGTCCTGCGGAGTTGTATGCGGCGGCAAGAAGTTCTTCCATCATTGAGACTTCCCTGTCAAACTCATCCAGAGAAACCTTGCCGGCTATCACTGAGTTGGCACATTCAAAAAGCCTCTGTACATTTTCAGTCATCACAGGTCCCTGTTTTTCCCCTGCCCTTGCCTGTCCTGAATCTGAAACATCGAGTCCGGCTGCCTGTTCTCCTGAAAAAGCAGGAAGTTTGAAACTGCATTTTTCGCAGAATTTATTTATTGTATAGTTGTAATGTCCGCATTTGGGACATGGAGTTTTGTTCTCTTTATCTGCCAGCTCCTGAAAAATCCCCATGGATTCTTCAAGCTGCTCAATCATGGCAGTAAGTTTTTCATTGATTTCATCCAGCGGTTCATAGCTGCCGTTGTCGAGGCAGGCGTCGTATTCATTGAGAGCTTCTTCCATTGCGGCAATAACATCAGCCACAATCTCAGCCTCTTCCTCCACCAGTGATGAATCTGCGGGGTTTCTTGTAATTGCATTAAACCGGAATTTTATGGTTTCCATATCATTCCAGAGTCTGCCCAGAGCTTCTGCCGCAAATTCGGGGGGAATAACTCCGTCTCTCAGTCCCAGAAATGCATTTATCACTATATTTGCCACCGGCGAGGCGGTGGGAGATTTAGACAGGGCTTCCTGATCTACAGCGCCGGGGAGTTCTTCAAATCTGATAACTGCATCGTTAAGTAAAATCTGGGCATCTTCAAATGATTTATAATCACCTGACTGGACATAAGCAACAAGTAAATCCGCAGCATCTGAAACAGTCTGCCAGGCTTCAGCCTTTGCCATATTCTCGGGATTTCTTCCGGCGGCTTTTAATTCCTGAACAACCTGCTGTGAATAAATGCCTTCCCTCTCAGCCTGTTCCATAAGTTTTTCCTGAAGCTGTTCGCCATTCTGGATTCTCTGCACTGTATTAAGGAGAAGATTCAGCCCGGGCACTCCTGAGGGTCCGAGCGCAATAAGGCCCGCCTGTCTGAATTCAAAGAGAAGTCTGTCAAGGTTGGCGGATGCTTCAGAAACCCTGGAGGCTGAAGCTTTCAGTGAACCTTTATCAAAACTGTGGAAATATGAGCCGACATCTTTCATAACCCGCTCATATTCATCAAAAGCCCTGTTTATTTCAGGAACAATATCCCTGCAGGCTTTCTGAACCTTCTGACTCTGGCCCGACAGCATCATGTCAAATCCGGCTCTTATATCGCCAAGATTTTTTCTTGCTGTTTCGAGAATTTCCTGAAGTTCGTCAACACCTGCCCTGTTTTCGGCAACATCCCTGCACATCGAGGCAAGCAGATTTTCGCGTTCGTTATCTCCTGAGTTGTTCACAGTTTTGCAGACACTCCTTCCGGGAAAGGCTATACCCTGAAATATTTAAGGAAGGATTATTTTTTCCTTCCGGGGAATTAACCAAACCTGTATGATCCAACAGGTATATTTTATGGTACTTTTACCGGACCACTAAAATAACCTCTTTTGAAAGGAGATTTCAATAATGGATGCACTTATCAATTCAGCAAACCTTGAAATGGCTCTGAGACCGGCAACAGCTTCCCTCCCTGCAGAAACATTTCCGACTTTCGAAGCTGTGATTACCAATAAATCAACTAAACCAGTCACTATCTGCACTTATCTTGCAAAACACAGACTCTTCAGCAACATGATGGCAGGGGATTATGAAATCATGGTATTCTCCCCCACTCCGCAGCTCCCCCTGAAAGATTCGGATTTTGTAACCATTCAGCCCGATGCGGAATTTAAAATCGAACTGAACATATACAAAGAGCCGGCTTATGCCTTTGTTTACGCCGGACACCTTCCCCCCGTCGTTACAAAGGAAATGGCTATAAAGGGATTCCCCGCAGGTTCGTATGACTTCAGAGTCCACATCGGAAGCCATGTGCTTATGTTCAATGCACCGGAGGGAACAAGCGACCACAACCGCAAAAGAGTCCACATTCTCAGCGAAGTCCCGCCTCAGGGTGTTTCCATCGACAAAACCAAAGTCTGGGACGGAGAGCTTAAAGCATCTGCAAAGGTAACTTTCGCATAATTCGGACTTTTTATCCGGATTAAAAATAAAACAGAGCAGTCCGCGTCCTTTCCTTAATAAGGTCTTGTTTTACATTACCTTTCAACATATAATATGCAGGAAAGTGTTTGCCGGAGTAATCAGCTGACTCTGTTTTTTTTGAGATATCAGATACTGCGGTACAAAAAAATATCAATTCAGGCTTGTTTAATATGAAAAATAACATAAAGGGTTCCGGCATATCCCGGAAATTCCTCATAACAGCAGCAATCTGCTTCGTAACGCTGGTTTTTGCATTCTGCGGCGCCTCCGGTGCTTCAGCCCAGACCAACCTTTCGCCCATCAAAATTATGATTGCGGAAGGTGAATATGAAAAAGCGGAAACATCACTGAAAGATCATATCAAAGCAAATCCTTCGGACCACGAAGCCCATTTCACATTAGGCAACCTTTACCTGAAAAAGGAAAAATACGGAGAAGCTGCGGATGAATTTAAGGAAGCCCTTAAACTTCAGCCTTCAAACATCAACTATAAAATTTCCGTTGCAGATGCTCTTTTTCAGAAAGGCGATCTTGACGCTGCCCTTACCTCTTATAACACCCTCATAGATGAGGGAGAAAAAACTTCCCACATCTGCAGGCAGGTTGCGCAGATCTATTATCGCAAAAACGATAATGCCAAAGCAGAGGAAGCCCTTAATGAAGCTCTGAAAATCAATCCGGCTCAGACTGATATTTATATACAGCTCGCACAGGTTCAAAGTGCGGCAGGAAAGAACAAGGAAGCTGCAGAGAATTATGAAAAAGCAACCGCACAGGGAAATCAGCCGGCGGAAGTGCTTTACAGCCTTGCTGCCGCTTATGAAAACTGTGGTGAAACTGACAAAGCAATAAAGACCTATGAAACCATTGCTAAAGACTATCCCGGAGAAAGGGATGCTTACCTGAAGCTTATCAAACTTTACCGCGACAAAAACAACATAACCGCTTCAGTAGGTGCCTGGTTTTCGTATTCATTCTTCGGTGCTTCCATAGATAAACTACTTCTGTTTTTCCTGAGCATAGGTTTTATCTTTTTCTTCTTCTTTATGGCTTTCAGAGTGCTCAATTCGATTCTGCTGTTTCCCATTATTCTCATCCTCGGTGCAACAAAAAATGTTTCATCTCTCGAAAATATGGCTAAACTTACTTCGATATACGCCATCGATATTCTCACACTGCTGTGCTATTACGAAATTACGCTGATTGATCCCGCCCACGCCGAAGCCTGGAGACAGATGGGTATGTACCACGAACGCAAAGGCAAACCTGAACAGGCTGAAGCTTGTTTCAAAAAATCCATAGAAAGCAACCCCAAGAGGTCTGAAGGATGGTTTTCGCTGGGACAGATACTTCTCGGCAAAGATAAAGCCAAAGAAGCGGAACTGAACTTCAAAAAGGCTCTTGAACTGGATCAGGATAACTTCATGATATGGTATTATCTGGGGCTTTCACTGTATGAGCAGGGCAGCTATGAAGAAGCAGCGGAAGCATCCCGACATGCCATAGAAATCAACAAAAGCTTTTCCCCGGCTCTGGATCTGCTTATAGAATCAAGCGAATCATACGGAAATCTGAAAATCGTGGGAGAGACTCTGGAAGATCTTCTGAGAGCTGAACCCAGAAATATAAAATATCTGATAGAAATGGGCAATGTATTGCTGACTACCGGCAAGGCGAAGGATTCTCTTATTCACTTTGAAAAATCCATCGAAGTTGCTCCCGAATCTTTCGAAGCCTGGTATAACTTCGGCTTAGCCCAGAGAGAAGCAGGGCTTCTGGATAATGCAGAGGTATCCATACAGAAATCCCTGGAGCTTGCCCCCAATTCTGCATGGATCTATGCTTCATTTGGTCTGACATACATAATGAAAAACCAGTTTCAGAGAGCTGAGGAAGTAATAAAACAATCCCTCACCCTCGATCCCGGTTCATCCTATTCCCATTATCTTATGGGACTCCTCACAAAGGACAAAAACCCCGAATTATCAAAAACCCACCTGAGATTTGCCGTTGACTATTTCAAAAGCGAATCAAAAACAACAGCTAAACCCTGGCATAAAGCCAATGAGTTCGAATGCCTCGGACTCGTCCATTTTCTCAGCGGAAACAAAAAGGAAGCTGAAGAAGCTCTCAACAACGCTGTAAAATTTGCTCAGGCTACGCCGGATGGTATATGGATCTTCTCAGAAGAAAAAATGAAACTTACAAGCAGGGAAGACTTCCTTGCGGAATGCAACAAAAAACTTCAGGAAATAATACCCGGAGGAAAGAAAATTGAAGAAGCATAAGAGGGGCTTATATGCCCTGTTTATTGTTCTGGCATTTATTGCAGCACTTATTATACTTTGGGGCAGGGTCAGAGATGAAAAAGCCCTTAACACAGTTGAACTTTCCCTCGATTACGACTCTTACTCCGATTTATGCAAAGAAGAGGGTATTCCACTTGCACAGGGATTCAAAGACGCATCAACAGCAGGCATCACCTCGCTTTCCGTCAATGAAATGACCCTCGATCAGCTTCAGGATCAGGGCAAACTCAGATGGATGACAGGCTCCCAGCTTGCAGATTATATTACACTGTCAGGAACTGATGTTTCAAACCTGAATATTGATCCTTCGTCAATATATGTTTTCAACTGCAATCCGGTGATCGAAAAAGCTATCCGCAGCTATTTCAGCCTTATGGAAAAGAAAGGCATTCTGACGGATAAAACAATGACTATCGGATCTTCAGGCAAAGAAAGCGGCGGAGCAAAAACACTCCCCGTTATGGAAATCAAAGGCAGCATTAAGCTTCTGCCCTACAAAGGCTTAGGTTTTGATCCGGAAAAAACCGCTGAGATTTCAAATCTCGGTTTTAATCTGAACCTCCGCCCGGAAAACAAACCCGATGCGTCGGCAGATCAGATAAAAGACTACATAGCACAGATCAATAAAATAAAAGGTGTTACCTGCATAATCTTTGCAGGTGCAAACGAAGTAATAGGATACCCCACAAACCTTGATGCCACAGTGGATGGATTTAAACAATCACACCATCTTTCTCTTGGTGATGTGGAAACGCCCAACGAAAAAATGCGTCAGAAAGGCGCAACCTACTTAGCTCAGAAACTTACTGACCGCGTAGTCAGAGTTCAGTCTATAATCCCCCAGTATCTTGAAAAAATGCTTCCTGAAGATGCAATCGACATCTTCCGCCTCGGAGTAAGGGAAAGAAACATCAGACTTATCTATCTCCGCCCCTACACCAGATCCGTGGATCGCGTGTCAGTCTATCAGACCAATATCGACTACTTCTCAATGCTCAAAAAGGAAATCACAAGATACGGCTTCACCACCGGCGCAGCTTCACGCATGCCTGTCAAAAATCCCCCGATGATTCTTGTCATCCTTATATCTCTGGGAACAGCCGGCGTTCTTCTCCTGCTCCTTGAGCAATTCCACTATGACAAAGGCATAATAGCCGCCATTGTGCTTCCTGCATCAGTCATTCTGCCCGCAGGGCTTATTATTCTGGGCAAAATCGGACTGGCACAGAAATTAATCGGACTTCCCCTCGGAATACTTTTCCCCACTTATGCCATAGTATCAGCATTTGAAGAAATGGGATTCATAGAAACACGCAAAAAATTAATTCAGGTTCTTGGTTACGCTGTAAAGATGTTCCTGAAAATTTCAATGATAACAATGCTTGGTGCGCTGATTCTCGCAGCTCTGTTCTCTTCAACCGAATTTATGCTTGCTATCGACAGGGTAAAAGGCGTAAAAGCTATCCTGTTCGCACCGCCGGTTATCTGCTTCGTTCTCTATTATCTCAGAGGTTCTGCAAACAGACAGTCGCTGAAAGATATTCTCAGTTCGCCCATCTATATGTGGCAGGGCATTGCAGCAGCTTTCCTGGGCTTAATTGCAGCCATTGTCGCCATCAGAAGCGGAAATGCAGACGAATCACTGGCTTCAAATTCGGAAAGACAGCTCAGAGTGCTTATGGAGCAGCTTTTCTGGGTAAGACCACGCTTTAAGGACTTTATGCTGGGCCATCCCGCAATGATAATCACCTGGGCGCTTACAGCCATGAATGTATTCGGTGGAATGGGAATATTCGTTCTGTTTGGCGCCATAGGACAGGCGGACATAATGGACACATTCTCACATGTCCATACGCCCGTCATTATCTCTCTGGCAAGAACCGTAAGCGGAATGCTTATCGGTCTGGTGATTGGCGTCCTTGCAGTAACATGCTATTGGTACGGACGCAGGCTTTCAGCTCCTAAGAAGGCAGCTTAACTTCCCGGAGGAATCCGGCATTCGCTTCAGGCAGGGTTACATTGATGAGCATACCTGTTCCGATTTCAAATCCTGCCAGCTTAGTCAGTCTGGGCATTGCCATAATATACCAGTGCATACCCCTGTCATTGGTTTCATCTCTGGGAGGGGTTCTTAAAACAAAATTATAATCAGGGTCGTCAAGACCATAATAGAAGCGGGAGAACAGATCCTTCATAGCAAAGGAAAGGTCTGTAATCTCCTTTTCATTTATTTCACCAAAATTAGGCGTATGGCGCTTTGGTATTATCCATGTTTCAAAGGGAAGACCGGAAGCAAAGGGGCAGAAAACCACAAAGGAATCATTCTGATAAACAATCCGATCATCTCTCGTAAGCTCATCTTCCAGCATATCACAATAAACGCAATGGCCTGTGTCATCATAATACCTTTTGGCATGTTCAATCCTGTCCCTCATGGAAGTGGGAACAACCGGCACCGCAGCAAGCTGGGAATGCGGGTGCGCCTGACTGCATCCTGCGGAAGGACCATAATTTTTAAAAATCATAACAACTTCAATCCGGCGGTTGCCCATCGCAAAATGATAACGGTTCAGATAGGTTCTTACAATCTGTTCTATCTGGGTTACGGGCATTTTTACAAAATTGTCGTTGTGTTTGGGACTCTCCACAAAAACTTCATTCATTCCGTAGGCATTCATCCTGCGGTAAATCCCATCGGAAATTCTTTCCCTGGTTCCTTTGGGCACAAATGCAGAATAGAGGTTAACCACAGAACGGACGACCCATTTTCCGTTTTCTTCGTAAATATATGTATCATCTCTGGGATCCGGCTCATTTCCCGGACAGAAGGGGCATTTTGCGGCATATTCCGCTTCATCCCGCACAGGTTTATCATGTTTAAAATCTTCAGGTCTTTTTGCTCTCTCTGTTGCAATCACATACCATTCTTTGGTTGCAAGGTTCTGTCGCAGTTCAGGCATAATAAATCTCCTTTTCGTTTACAAATACTTACAGGCTGATTTCACCGGAATGCGGATTTTTCCCCTAACACTTTTCAAGGGTAAAAATGGTAATCTCCGGCGGACAGTTAAAACGAACCGGCGGCGGAATCGAACCAAGCCCCCGGTTTACATACATAGTTGTATTTCCATCCCTGAAAAATCCCCGGACATATCTGGTGGGAGTAATAGGAGCACCGATAAAGGGCAGACAGACCTGACCTCCATGGGAGTGCCCCGACAAAACCGAAATCGTCCTCCCCTTCAGCTCCACATTGTCAAAAATATCCGGATTATGAGAAAGAAGGATTACAGGCCGGTTTTCCGTATCAACACCGCTAAGCAGCTTCTTTATCTCTATTCTGCCGCACCATAAGTCGTCACAGCAGGCAATTAAAATAGTTTCACCTTCTAAGGTCAGTGGTATAACCTGATTCACCGGAGTGGAAAACCCTCCGTTTACAAGCTTTTGTGAAACTATATCCCAGCTCGTCCAGTAATCATGATTTCCCGGAACAGCTATTTTCCCCGCACTCCCCAGACTGCATTCTATTTTTTTCATACTCTGGCTGAGCTTTTCCATAAACTCGTCAAATTTCCACGAAATCACATAATCACCGGTAAAAAACACAGCATCAGGCTTTTCTCTGTTCATTCTTTCAAAAGCCCTGTTTATAAAATCCGGAGACACAACCCGGGAAATATGAATATCCGACACCTGGGCGATTTTTCTCCCTCTCCACACATCAGGAAGGTTTTTCAGATAAAGGGTCTGATGCTCTATGGAAACACTGTGCGGTTCAAAACCAAGAGAATAAACGCCAACACCAACCGCGGACAAACCAACAGCACCCCGCACACAGTTACGGATAAACTTCCGGCGGCTTAATACCGGATCTTCCGGGCTTTCTTTTTTGTTTGAATCATTTTTCATAAAATCATCTTTTAAAAATCTATATATAATCAAAGTATCAGGTTCAAAATTTTTATTTCAAACCCTTTTACAAATTTGATTTTTCTGAAGGGAAGGAAGAAGAAAAACAGAAACAGGGGAACCAATCAAAAGAAAAACAATTTCTATTTTATCTCTTATCAACAGGAAGAAGGACGATTCAATGATCAATCTCGACAATGTAAAACATATACATATAACCGCCATCTGTGGAACAGCCATGGGCGCTCTCGCAGCCATGCTTCAGGACAAAGGTTTCAAAGTTACCGGCTCCGACGACAGCGTTTATCCGCCCATGAGCACTTACCTCGAATCAAGGGGAATCCACATTATGCAGGGGTTCAAACCGGAAAACCTCGATGTAAACCCGGATCTGGTCATTATTGGCAACACTGTTAAAAAAGTTAACCCGGAAGCAATCGAGATCATGCACAGAGGCTTACCCTACATGCACCTGCCTCAGGCAATGTCCGAATTCTTCCTGAAAGAACGCCATCCCATCGTAATAGCAGGAACCCACGGAAAAACCACCACCACAGGCCTCTGCACCTGGGTTCTCGAATCTGCAGGACACAACCCGGGCTTTCTGGTTGGCGGCATTTCAAAGAATTTCAACACAAACTCAAGAGTGAGCGAAGGCAGACATTTTGTAATAGAAGGCGACGAATACGACTCAGCCTATTTCGATAAAGTCCCCAAATTCTACTACTACAGACCCGCCACAGCAGCTATAACCAGCGTGGAATTTGACCATGGCGATATCTACAGAGACATTGACCATGTAAAAGAAGCTTTTACCAATTTCACAGCATTAATCCCAAAAGAAGGCTTCCTTGCAGTCTGTGCCGATTATCCCCATGCCCTTGATGTGATAAAAGATGCAAAATGCGAAGTTGTTACCTACGGATATTCAGACGAAGCACAGGTAAAAATCGAAAATCTCAGACTCGACGAATCAGGCTCATTCTTTACACTGATGAAAGACGGTAAGGAATTATGCAGCTTCCACACCAATATGTGGGGCAGACACAATGCAGCTAATGCCGCTGCCACCGCTCTAATCTGCCTGAAACATGGTCTTACTACCGAAGAAATCCAGAAAGGCTTCGACACATTCGGAGGAGTCAAACGCAGGCAGGAAATCATCGAAGTCATCGACGACATCATCATAATAGACGACTTTGCACACCACCCCACAAAAGTAAGGGAAACCGTAAAGGCAGTGCGCGCCCGTTATCCCAACAGAAGACTCATTTCAGTATATGAACCCAGAACAAACACAAGCAGAAGGAATTTCTTTCAGGAAACCTACCCCGCCTCTTTCGACGGAAGCGACATGGTCCTGATCGCACCGGTATTCAACCCGGGACAGATTGAGGAAGGCAGAGCCATGAACGAGGAAAAACTCACAGCCGACATCAACGCAAGAGGAATCAACGCCCGCAGATGCGATTCAGTGGAAAACATCGTCAACATTCTCGGTGAAGAAAGCAAATCAGGAGATGTAATCCTGATTATGTCCAACGGCGGATTCGGAGGAATTTACAAACTCCTCCCGGAAAAACTCAAAAGCGTAAGAACCGCCTGCAAAGCATAAGCTAAGCAAACTGAAAAAATAAGAAACGGAGCCGTCTAAAAGAGAGACGGCTCCAATGCCAGTGAATTATCAAAATTCACTCAAATCCCCAGCCCCATACTCCTGTTTTTCAAGGAGTGAGGTTCGGAGGAAACCTCGCTTTTTTAAAAAAGCGTGGTTCCCTCTGACGGTCTCTTAACCCCACGGTCCCCCGTCGGTCCCCAATTTCAGAAGTTTTGGGATGGCGGGTGCTTGCCCGCAGGGTGGGCGAGAGGAAACTTTTTCCAAAAAAGTTTTCTCCGGGAGCTGGGCAAACGGCTCCAATACTCGTGATCGATCAGACTAATCCATGCCTTAATTCATGGGCATTGGGGACAGCTCCGCTTCTGTATATAATCCGCCGGACAATAGTATTAATGAAAAACAGCAAATATAACAATGCAAAGCTTGGTATATGAGGGCAAATCAGGAAAATACAGCCTTTCAGGGGAGAGTCATATGAAAATAACAGCGATTATAGCTTCTGCAAGAAAAAAAGGGAATACATACAAAGTTGTCAGGCAGATAGAAGATATTATCAAAGCGGATTATCCTGATACCGACTTTATTTATTATTATCCATCAGAACACGACACAAACTTCTGCAAAGGGTGTACAATCTGTATAACAAAAGGGGAACACCTCTGCCCCCACTATCAGACAGTAGATGAACTTGAGAAACTGATTACGGAATCCGATGGAGTAATTCTGGCATCTCCCGTTTATGTTATGCAGGTTTCGGCACTGATGAAAAATCTTCTGGATCATTTTGCTTACAGATGGCACAGACCAAAGTTTTTCAACCAAAGGGTGATTACAGTAGCCACCAGCGCCGCTGCAGGATTTGTCGGCAAAGATACAGTCGGATATATGGAACTCTGTGCAAAAAACATGGGTATGATCCCAAGTGGAAAAATCAATGTAATCGGAGATGAATTTCCCCAAAGCGAACAGGTGAGAAAGAAAGAAGAAAGTCAGATCCGTAAAGTTACCGGAGCCTTTATCTCATCGCTAAAAAACGGTAAGCTTCCAAAGCCGTCGATAAAAGACCTTTTCTGGTTCAGAATTTGGCAGACAACCACAAGAATCGGTGAAAAGGAAAAAATGGCAGATTTCAGATACTGGTCTGAGAAAGGCTGGTATAATTCCGATTACTATTACCCTGCCTCCATTGACCCTGTTACAGGGACAGTTTTAAAGGCATTTGGAGCAATGGTAAGAAACTCATTCAGACACAGTTTCGAAAATCATCAGGAGAAAACGAAGTGAGCTTTTTCAAAAAAGTTCAGCCCGTGAGAGAGAAGAACCACCCCCGCAAATTCAAACTCCAGTGGCACATCAACGAATCCTGCAACCTTCGCTGCAGACATTGCTATCAGGAAGGCTACTCATCTGCGGATCCGCCACTGGAAGAACTGTTAACAATTCTGAAAGACTTCATAAACTTTCTCGAAAAATGGAATAAACAGGAAGGCAGCGCCGGAGCGCATATTAACATAACAGGAGGAGAACCATTCCTGCGGGAAGATTTTTTTGATTTCCTCGAAATTCTCAATACAGAATTCAGAGATAAATTCAGCTTCGGAATTCTTACAAACGGAACCCTTATAACGGAAAAATCCGCACAAAAACTAAAAAAACTCCACACCGGCTTTGTTCAGGTCAGCATGGAAGGCTCCGGGGAAACCCACGATTCAATAAGGGGAAAAGGCAGCTATATAAAAGCAGCGGAAGGACTGAAACACCTTGTGAACGCCGGAGTGCCGTCACTTATATCCTTTACGGCAAACAGGGAAAATTTCAGGGAATTCGGATATGTTGCAGAGCTGGGAAAAAAACTGGGAGTATCAAGGGTGTGGGCAGACAGAATGATTCCCTCAGGCTGCGGCAGCGACATGGGTGATGTAATCCTTACCCCGGCAGAAACAATGGAATTTTTCCGCATAATGAAGGAATCAGGCAAAAAATCGTTTCTACCCTGGAAAAACAACACAGAAGTTCAGATGTGCAGAGCACTCCAGTTTCTGGAAGGCGGAGGTATGCCCTACTCCTGCTCGGCAGGTGATACACTGATAACGATAATGCACGACGGCACATTCCTCCCCTGCCGGAGAATGCCAATCCCTCTGGGAAACCTCAAACATAAAAGCTTTGAAGAACTATACTTTAAAACACCCTTCCTTGATGAACTGAGAGATAAAAACAAACCTATCAAAGGCTGCGAAAAATGCCGTTTTCTCCCTGCATGCAGAGGAGGCTTAAAATGCCTTTCATACGCAGTAAAACAGACCTCATTCGCAGCAGACCCGGGCTGCCCCCTGTCAAATCCCGCAGAATGAAATCCCCGCTTCCATCCCAATACTCCTGTTTTTCAAAAAGGCTGGCAAACGGGGGAAGAATCCCCCAAACCCCGGTTCCTACTGCCCCTAATCCCAATGCCACTGAATTAATAAAAATCCACTCCAATCCCCATCCCAATACTCTTGTTTTTCAAGGAAGGAGGTTCGGAGGGCAACCTCGCTTTTCCAAAAAAGCGTGGTTCCCTCTGAGGGTCCCCATTCCCCACGGTCCCCGGTCGGTCCCCCAATTCAAAAGTTTTGGGATGGTGGGTGCCTGCCCGCAGGGTGGGCGCGAGGAAACTTTTTTCAAAAAAGTTTTCTCCGGGAGCTTGGCAAACGGTTACAATCCTTGTGATCGATCAGACCAATCCATGTCTTAATTCATGAGCATTTATGCCCCCCCACAACACCATCCTGCCAACCGACAGCAAACATCACAATGTTAACAAAACGCCAACACTGCCGGATCGCAGGCGTCCCGCCTGTCCCCCGGTTAAACAATCTCGCTTGCTCTCTGTAATCTCCGAATGAAAAATTTTGGACAACTGCGGGGGCTGAAAACAAACCTGTCTCCACTATAAATTGAATTATAGTAATGAGGAGCTAATGGCAGGGTTTCCGTTCTTTCAGGAGATTTTCCGGTGTAGGTGTGCGGTAAGGGCGAACCTGCTGGTTCGCATAGCGGTTGGAAACCGCTCCTACGATCGTTGGCGAATACTTGTGGTTATGAGGTAGCTGGCGGTTGGCGGAGGGTTTTGGGACCGGGGGGACAGGCGGGACGCCTGCGATCCGGCAGGTGTTGGCGTTTTACTACCGCACTTTCGAAGGATTTGGGGGTTGAGTTTGCGACTTGAGCGGACCATGCAGATCAGCGTCGGGCTTACAAAGCCCTTCCTACGAACATTGGCGAAGCCCGTGGTTATGGGGTTTACCGGCGATGTGCGATGGTTTTGGGTATGCTTTTCCCTACTGATAGATCCGCTGAGGCTGCCCAAAGTAAAAAACAACCCCTAATAAGTATAAAAACAAACAGGCACTATGCAGCGGAATTGATGTTCTGCTGCATAATGCCTGTTTTAAAACAAGACAATATTTTCAGGTTAATTATTAATAATCCAGAATCTGCAGATCAAGACCCGATTCACGATTGAGAATTCTTTTCTGTCTGTCCATAAGCGTTACCACACCATCAAATCCGTGGGTGGAATTCAGAACCTCTATGAATCTTGCATTTTCGGGGGTATAAATAGCAACCGCATTTCCGTCATAACGGGAAGCAATAAAACGGTTTTTATAAACGGAAGGCTTTATGGATGCCACTGAGAAAACCACATCGCCCTTGAAACTTCTGTCGATGGCAATGGTTTTTCCCTTGCTGTTGACACAGCGGATATAGCCTTTGTTGTATCCGTCAGAGCGGTAAACTTCCACCAGAGTAGTCTTTGGCGGCATTAGAATCCACACCCTGTTGTCATTGCGGAAAAACAAAAGCTTATATTCAGGCAGCTTGTCATCATCATCATTTTTGTCAACAACGGGCTTTGCCCACGCATTGCACACTGAAACAACAGCCAGCAGTGCAATTATAAAAGCAGTAAGAGGCGATAGTAGTTTTTTTCTCATTTTTTCTCCTCCATGAGAATGACTGTACTTCTGAAAAGGACTCTGACATCTTCCTGTCTTTTTGTAAAGTGAATACGGTCGAAGTATTCCAGAAGCGGAATGACATACTTTCTTGTCGTCCCTAATAACTGACGCGCAGCGGAAGCAGTTATTCCACCTTCTTTTACAATATGATGGCCCACAATCCTCTTTGCCTTATCAAGATTTGAGGCAAGAAAATATATTTTTTCATCAATGGGAATTAATTCACCGGAATACGCCATATATCCGATGATTTCCTTTATCATTTTATCAGGATATTTTATAGATCCGGAAAGCTCATCCATTCCCGGAGGCGAGAATGGCAGTTCGGCAAACTGTTTTCTGACATCCATGAGGCATTTGACTTTTTCTCCCTCAAGAGCCGGTAGGAAGTCGTAAGTTGCGAAGAGATGATTGTTTTCCTTTATGAGCTTCTGAATTTTCATTGTTGTGATTATTTCGCGTATAAGCTTGTCTTCTGATTTGGGAAGATTCAGCTTCAACTCCTCAAGCCTTGTTCCAAGCCTGGAAGGATTGTCAGCTTCAAACTCCTCAAGAGCGTGAAGCATAGCTTCCGTCATTTCTCCAAAAACTTTCTGATGCACGAAACGTCCGCTGTTGAATCTGAAGATTTCCCCGTCGTGTTCAAGCTGATTAAGAATATCGCTTGCTTCCGAAGGCTGCAGTGACACCATATTCAACACGGTTTCAAGGCTGTGGAGAATATAAGGGGATGTATTCATCATCTCCCGCATCACAATGGCAGGATCAGCATTTTCTTTTAGTTTGAGCAGGTCAATATCTTTCTGATCAAATCTTCTGTGTTTCTGCGGATAAGGTTCCACCACTACGCCGCCGCCATAAGTATGAATAGCCGAAGGCGCTCTTACGATAAATTTGTCTCCGGCAAACAGTGCAACGGAATCCTTGAATATAAACTGAGCCGGGCATCTTTCGCCGGGTTTTAGTTCATTTCTGTCAAGAAGAATTACTTTGGCAAAAGTTTCTGAGGTACCGCTGTAAAATCTGACTTCTGATCTGTTGGCAAGGGGCTGGGGTGATGATTTGAGAAGCTCAATCATTCCGTCCATACGGCCTGTGGCTCTTCCCGATCCCGGTCCTGTAAGAAGATCTCCCCTGACGATAGCTTCCATTTCAATTCCGGAAATATTCAGCGCCGCTCTCTGTCCCGCCACTGCTTCGGAAACATCCTTATCATGAACCTGTATTCCGCGGATTTTCTTTGTTTTTCCTTCGGGCAGAATCAGAACTCTGCCGTTTTCTTCTATACGCCCCTGATAAATAGTGCCTGTAACAATTGTACCAACGCCTCTTTTTGTAAAAACACGGTCTATGGGCATTCTGAATGTTGCATTCATATCTCTTGGGGTGAGTCTGACAATACGATAATCTATGGCATGAAGCAGACTTTCATGACCTTCGCCGGTAAGTGTGGAAACTCTGACAACAGGTGATGCATGAAGGAATGTATCTTTAAGAAACTCAACAACATCCCGTTCAACCTGATCAACAACTTCCGGTTCAACTCTGTCAATTTTTGTAATAACCGTAATCCCGTCTTTAATGCCGAGAACCTGCATTATTTCCATATGCTCTCTGGTCTGTTCCTTTATGCCTTCTCCTGCATCAACAACCAGAAGGGCAAAATCAAAACCGCAAACTCCTGCAAGCATATTTCTCAGATATTTTTCATGCCCCGGTACATCAACGATACTGCATTCTGCGCCGGATGGCAGATCGAGGGACGCAAAACCCAGATCAAGGGTAAGCCCCCGGATTTTTTCTTCCGGCAGTCTGTCCGGATCTTTTCCTGTAAGCATTTTTACTAAAGCGCTTTTGCCATGGTCAACATGCCCGGCGGTTCCAATTATATAGTGTGCCATTTATCCACCTTTTTTCACAAACATAAACTTGTATTAAGTTTATACATTATCTGTCAAAGCATCAGATGCTATTCTTGCTGCGTCTTCTTCTTCCCCCGGCAGAACAGTGCGGAGATCCATAATAAACGAATCGCCTGCAACCCGTCCAATCAATGGTATTTCTGCAGAAAGGAGCTTCTTATACATTTCCCCGGAAGATACCTTTTCGCTTTTTATTGCAATAACACAGGTGGGAATTCCTGTATCTGCAAAAGCTCCTCCCCCTGTGAGCGAAAAATCTTCCCTGATTTCCCATCTGAACGGACTTTTTGTATATGCTTCAAGCTTCAGACAGAAGTTTTCCGATCTGTCCATTATTTCTTCTTTTGTCTGTGCAAGCATTTTCAGAAACGGAATATTTTGCTCCAGCTTGTCAGGATCCCTGTATAACAGCAGTGTTCCTTCAAGTGCCGCAATTGTCATTTTATCAAGCCTCAGCGCTCTCGTCAAAGGGTTTTTGGCAAGTTTATCTATCAGTTCACTTTTCCCAAGTATTATACCACACTGAGGACCTCCGAGAAGCTTATCCCCGCTGAATGTTATCAGATCAAGTCCCTGCTGAACCAGATCCCTGCAAGTCGGTTCCCCTGATAATCCATAACGGGACAGATCCATAAACAAACCGGACCCCATGTCCTCAACCGACATTATATTATGTTTCTGCCCAAGCTCAGCAAGCCCGGCACCGCTAACCTCTCCGGTAAATCCCCGGATAACATAGTTTGATGTATGTGATTTGAGAAGTATTGCCGTATCCGGGGTTATTGCTCTTTCATAATCATAGGGATGGGTTTTATTTGTGCAACCCACTTCAACGAGTTTTGCACCGCTTTTTGCAATAATATCCGGAAGCCTGAACGAACCGCCGATTTCTATGAGTTCGCCCCTTGAAGCGATTACTTCCCTGCCCCGGGCAAAGGTATCAAAAACCAGAAGCACCGCAGCGGCATTATTATTAACCGCCAGCGCGCTTTCAGCTCCGGTGAGTTCGGACAGAATTTTTCTGATGTGAAACATCCTGTCCCCTCTTTCACCTTTTTCAAGGTCAAATTCAAGGTTGGTATAACTTCCGGCCGCTTTTACAGCATGTTCAATAGCTTCTTCAGGAAGAACAGCTCTTCCGAGATTGGTATGAATCATTATACCGGTTGCATTGATGACCCGCCTGAGTGAAGGACTGTTTTTTCTTTCAGCGATCAAAAAAGCTCCGGAAAGAACTGATTTGATTAGATCTTCTGATTCTGCAGTTCCTTCAGAGCCGCTGAGTTTTTTTCTTTCTTCGTCTATTGCTTCCCTTACCGAATCGACAACATCCTTTCGTGGAAAAACATCAAAAAGTTCACAGGCATCAGGATGACTGATGACTTTGTCCACAGAAGGCAGTCGGCGAAAAATTGTTTGTCTGTCTATCATTTCTTTACTCATAACACCCTATTTTGCCATAATTTTGACAGGAATCAGAAGCAGCAGCGGCTGCGCTATTCCTATCAGTATAAAATATAAGTACCAGCTAAGCGGCACAACTCTGAAGAACAGGAAGAAATACCATACCACAGTCAGGAACATCAATGCAAAAATTGCTATTCTTGTAGCTGTAACAGGGTTCATTCCCATACGGCGCCAGAAAAGTCTGAACATAAAGTATGTAAGAATAATAAGCGCAAGTTCAATCAGAATGTAGAATGTGATAAGCTTCCACCACTGCACCGGCACATAATAAATCAATGAATTTTCAAGGCCGCTTCCTCCGGGGACGCTTTTCAGCCTGACCATTGCATTGACGCTGGTTTTGGGCCAGTGTTCAGGTGAAGCCTGATACTCAACCCAGTATTGTTTTTTGAGCTGAGTCGCCATCATTTTGTATATTTCTTCGAGATCCGATGAAGCAGGAGCATTTTTGTATATGCCGCCGGTCTGGTTGGCAAGGAGCCCCAGCGAATCG
Source organism: Bacillota bacterium (assembly GCA_021287065.1). GTDB lineage: Bacteria > Vulcanimicrobiota > JAJTBE01 > JAJTBE01 > JAJTBE01 > JAJTBE01. Next base: position 4,090 of record JAJTBE010000221.1, on the reverse strand, counting down.
GGGTCAATGTCCGGACCAAGACCAATGGTAAAAATCGGCACATTATGTTTTCTGCTGTCTTCAACACAGTTTTCGAGAGTATAGGGACCGTTGTTTCTGCCGTCGGTGAGGGCAATAACCGCCCGGTTTGCCTCTTCTTTCCTGCTGAACATGGAAGCAGCTTCGCTTACGGTCATATAAAGAGAGGTGCCTCCATTAGGCTGGAGTTTGTTAATTGCTGCTTTCAGCTCTTCCTTGTCATTTGTAAAATCACAGTTGAGATAATAAATATTGGAAAAACTTAAAACCGCCACTTTATCCTGAGGTGAAAGATAATCCACAAAAGCACAGGCAGCTTTTTTCGTATCATCCATCGCAGGAGTCATACTGCTGCTGCAGTCGATAACCAGAACAACTTCCAGAGGAGCGCCTTTCTGGTCCGATGATACAACTTTGAGAACTTTCTGGGGTTTTCCGTTTTCAAAGACCTGAAAGTTTTCTTCCTTCAAACCTTCAACCAGTTTGCCCTCGCTTCCGATAATGGAAATATTCATAAAGTTTGTGGGATAAAGATCGGTGTCGATTCTGTGAAGGTGCATGTTCACACGATTTTCTTCCTGTGCAAAAACAGGCATAATGGAAGCAAAGATAATAAACGCAAAAAGAGAAAACAATATAGCATTCTTATGCTTTATCTTTCTGAAACAAGCAGTTATCATTTGTAAATCTCCCACCAATTGTCCCACTGAATTTAAAATTATAGAACTTTCCTGAAGTCCGGAAACCTTCCGTTATATTTTTTCCACAACATGTTTATTCCCTTTTTCCCCGACCTTTTTATTGCGCCTGATGTGAAAAAATACCGTTGAGGTTCCCCAACTGAAGGGAAGCGACATTTCCCTGTAAAGATTAAAATACTTATCCGGCAGATTATACGAAAGGGTAAGAACAATAGTTCCCGGTTTTGCCTCTGTAAGCTTTCTGCTCATTTTACCTATAAAGCTCAGCGGGAATGTGGTTCCTGCTATAAATATGATTTTTGCCTTTGAAATGTTAGCTTCAAGTATATCTTCCTGATAAAAATTAACATCTGTGAGTTTAAGGTTTGATGCGATATTTCTCGCTTTTCTCACAAAAGACGGAATCAGCTCATATCCGGCGGTTTTCAGACCATACAGAAAATTTGCATAAAAACAGGCTAACCCCCTGCCGCTGCCCAAATCCACAAACAGGTCGCCCTTTTTAAATTTCAGGGTTTCCAGTATCTTTTTCATAGCAAGGCATGAAGTTTCGCCATAGATGAAATTTTCCTCATCATATTCAAACTCCGTGCTTTCCCGTTTTACAATCCAGTTCACCCTTGAGAAAAAGTAATTGAGAAAGAACTGAAGCCTGAGTTTCCACCAGCTTAACTTTCCGCCGAAAAGCAAAGTTTCGTAAAGCGAAAGCCAAAGGTTGAAAAACAGGTTGGCAAATCCAATCCAGATAAGCTCCAGAAATTCTATTACTTTTTTCATAGCTTCCGGTATTATTCGGCAGTCCTGAGAATCCCTTTTATTTCAGATTCGGGGTTTTCTTTTTCTCTGGTATTCGCCCACAGGAAGAAAACTGCCAGCCCTGCAGCTACAAGCACTGCACAGGCGCTGTACATATATCCGTAGCCTCCGGTATCCGCAAGATATCCGAAAAGGGGACCGCAAATAAATGTGCCGACATCAACGGATGCATTAAAAATTCCCGTTCCTGCCCCACGGTTTTCTATTCCGGCTCTATCCAGCATAAGAGCGTTTATTGCAGGATAAACCATTCCGTGGCTCATTCCCAGAAGGAATCCGATGATGAGAAGCCCGGTTTCATTGTGGACCATAAACAGATAAGACTGTCCCAGAGCCATAATCAGAAATGCAGGTACAATCATTGCCATTCTGCCCATTCTGTCCGCAACTTTGCTTGAAACAACCCTTATAAATATTGCCCCCACAGAGTATGCTGTAAAGAAGGGAGCTGCAGCAGGCAGACCTGACGCTTTTACAAAATTTGCCATAAAAATATAGATTGTGCCGTTTCCGAATCCGAATATAAAAGCAATAAGAACTGCAGGATACACAGCAGGATTGGCAAGAAGCTTCATAAGCCCGTCTTTTGATTTTTCCCCGCCGGGTTTCTGTACATTCTGAATTTTCACGGATAATATGCATCCTGCAAGAACAAGAACGCTGCCTGTAAGAAACAGATACAGGAAGTTATTTTCGGACATCCTCAGAATGCTTTCCCCAAGATGGACGCCTGAAGCTGAAGTGAGAAGCCCGGATATGCCGAAAATTCCAATAGCTTCAGCCATTCTGCCTTCAGGGGCATAATCTGCTATCCATGTGAAAATTGCGGTGAAATAGGCGCCAAAACCTAAGCCATGTAAGATTCTGACAAAAATATACCAGGAATCGCTGTGAATGGGAACTGCATAAAGTATGCAGGCGGCGGAGAGCATTGATGATCCGAGGATTATAAAGAAACGCCTCCCTCTGGAATCAATCCGGGGACCCATCAGCAGCCTGCCGGCAAACGCAGAAACAGCAAGAAAGCCCATGATATAGCCGATATTTGTTTCCGATTTCCCGATACTTTTCAGATAAACCGGATAAAGGTTATTAATCAGGCTGTTTCCTGTCAGAACCAGAAAATTTATGATATTAGCCGCAAGGAATTCTGCGGTGTAAAGTTTTTTGACGTTAAAATTTTTAACGTTAATTTTTTTAACAGTAGCCATAATGCAATAAATAATATTGCCTTTGTGAAAAAAGTTTCCTTTTGGAGCTTGTAGTAATAGGATATTGGTTTTTCAAGGAAGGTTGGGACTGTTGGAGGAAACTATTATGCAAAAAAGCGTGGTTCCCCTTAAGCAGCTTATCAGGAAAAGTTCAGATGCCAATTTTTGTTAGCCCACTTGGGAAACCCGCTTTTTGAAAAAAGCTCGTTTCCCAAACCCTTCCGGCAAAAAGTTTCAGTGCATCATTTTTCTGTTCTCTTTGATTTTTCTTTCTGCATATCGATTTTTACTGTTTTCCTTAACTCATACTTTTTTGAAATCTGCTGCGCAGTTTTTAAAAAAGTTGGCAAACGGGGGAAGAATCCCCCAAACCCACTCGGTATTAAAACAACCGCAAATCTCACCGAATCGCAGGCGCCGCCTGTTCCTGGGTTATATCCCAATGTCATCGTATTAGTAAAAAAACCACTCCAATTTCCAGCCCAATACTCCTGTTTTTCAAGGAGGGAGGTTCGGAGGGAAACTCGCTTTTCCAAAAAAGCGTGGTTCCCTCTGACGGTCCCTAAACCCCCTGGTCGGTCCTAAATTCCCCCGGTCGGTCCCTCAATTTAGAAGTTTTGGGATGGAGGTCCGGAGGAAACTTTTTTCAAAAAAGTTTTCTCCGGAAGCTGGGCAAACGGTTACAATCCTCGTGAGCGATCAGATGAATTCCTGCCTGAATTCAATGCAATTGCAGGTGGCTCAATGCGCTGTCGTATTATGAAACAAAGTGGAAAATCGAATCGGTAAGGATAATCAATCCGCTGTGTCGAACATATACAGAGTTTTCATAATAGATAAACAATTAAGCTTCCCGAATATGTGTCACAAAAATGGAACGGTATGTTTTTATTGGCAAAATCGGCAAAAACAGGGGAATCACAATATTCATGCCTAATTCCCATTGGTCTCTCAGATCTTTTTATTGACTTTGAATCGGTTTTTCAAAAGGAATTCCCAAAAAAAACACGAATATAACCGAACAAGAATAACAATAGATTCAAGCAATGATAAGCCCCGGGGAAATTTTGGAGTATAAGACCAAGATCCATTAAAACAAGGATTGAAACACAGATGAAGAACTCTGGGAAAGACTTACAGAAAAGTATAAGACCAAGATCCATTAAAACAAGGATTGAAACTTTATTCAAAAGCCTTGGTGTGGCTGCCGGCGGATAGTATAAGACCAAGATCCATTAAAACAAGGATTGAAACTACAGGGCTGTTCGAGGAGGGAAGAATAATGGGAAGTATAAGACCAAGATCCATTAAAACAAGGATTGAAACCGCAGGGCTTCCGTTGCG
>JAJTBE010000146.1 GCA_021287065.1 Bacillota bacterium | reverse complement strand
TGCTGCGCCTCTTGAGAGAACTGTATCTCTGTCGGCGATGTAGTCTTTAACTTCGCCTACGGTGTAGAGGTTGACAGTCTGGAAAGTTCCTGAAGCTTCATCCCAAACGAATTCCTGACGGACTGCCTGGGTGCCGAGGTTAACATTTTCGATGGTCCGGGTTGCTTTGTTTGTTGATGTGGAGCCTGCCGCTGCAAACACTGCTGAAGCGGTGAATGACAGAACGAGAGCCGCCACAAGAGCAAATAACATAACTCTTTTCATGGTTCGTTCCTCCTTGTTAAATTAAAAACTTATTACTATAATCATACCATATTAATCCTTAAAGTTAATTAACATTTTGTTAACAAACTATTATACTTTCTTAATAAGTCGATCTCCTTCCACCCATGGAACAACCGCACTGCAATCGAGTTTTGAACAGAATTCAAGATCTCTCTCCAAGCCAAGTGATAACAGGTATTTGCCATGATATGACTTTCTGAACATTGCTTCAGGATCTGCAGAATATTTTTCTGCCAAATCGATACAGGCAATGGCTGAATCCGTCAACTCCGCCGATGTGCTTTTCAGGATTTTTCCGATGATAATTCCTGCTCCAATTGAATCTTCCAGTGAAAATTCCCCGATTCTGCCGGAAAGATAGAACAGAACATCCTTTCCCTGTGTCAGAAGAAAATCCGCAGCTGCCTGAGCGTTTCTGATACAGGCGGCAATTATGCCGTCTGCATCCTTACTGCGTCTTACAGCTTTTGTTCCATTAGTGGAAGAAAGTATGAGAATCTTCCCTCCGATTTTTTCCCTTGTATATTCCGGAGGAGAATTTCCCATGTCGAAGCCCGGAATGAGCAGGCTGTTTCTTTCGCCTCCGAGGAGTATGGATTCAGGGGGAGTTTCTTCTGAAAGAAGCTGATTCTTTCTGTCGAAAGCTTCCTGAACTGTGAGAACGGGATAAATGGAGGACGCCCCGTTTTCCATAGCAGTTATTATGGTGGTGGAAACTCTCAGAACATCAATAACCGTAACTATAACGCCTGATTTTATTCTTTCATCGTTTTTTGAGTCACCCGGAGTGAGAATAACATCAATTTTCACTATTTACTCCTGAATATTTCGTGCAATCCCATAAACAGACGGCCTTTATAAACACCCCGCAGCCCTGTCATTCCCCTTGAAAACCAGTAGAATCCCGATGTTCTGAAAAGATCGATTTTATCCCCGGTTACACCTGTTCTAATTTCCCAGGCAGTGGGATAATGTCTGAAAGGAGCTGATGGATCGTTTTCCTTTGCTGTTTCAGTCCATTTTACATCAGGATTGCCTTCGATGGGAAAAATATTTGCATTTTCGTCAAGATAAATAATCTTTCTGTCGTCAATGAGTCTGTCTTTTGTTTTGTTACCTTCGTGTTCTTCCCATATGACGAACATATTTCCATCCTGCCCAAGCAGAAAGAACTGCTCAAACTTCTTTCTGTCGAGGTGGTTGAAATTGTGGGAAAGCCTGTTGTAGCCTCTGAAGTTCATACTCTGGTAGAAAAGCCTGCCGGGAACCTGATTTCCCTGAAACTGCATCATGGCATCGGCAACGGCGGTTTTTTGTATAAAATCAGGCATTCTGCCAGATTCGTCTATCAATTTCATATTTCTGAACTGGAGGAGGAAGGAGATTTCCTGCAGGTCATAGTTGACTGCTCCGCTTTCGAATTTGTCTTTCCATGCAAAAATACAGGGCTGAAAAGCCGGGATCTCTTCGAGGTTGATGGGGGTGTCCTGTTCTATGTAATTGCCGTTTTTCAGATTGTGCCATTTATCCGCAAAAAGAACATAGCCTTCGAATTCTGCGCCATATTTGAATTTTCCGCTTTCCGAATAACCCCGGTTGAAGGCGATGGTGGCAATGAGGGGTTTGTTGTAGAGCCAGCCCAGAAAAATAAATCTGTCTGAATAATATTTGTCGTCTTCAATACCTGCAAAAGCGGCGTTGCATATTAAGACAAAAAAAACTAAGGATAGTGCAATTTTCTTCATAACATTTCTACTTTCCAAAAGCTACAAGATGCCCTGCTTTTGATACGAGATAAATCTGATTGTGGGCGCACATAAGCTGGGATGCCGAAGTGTGGCTCATCTTGAAGGACTGTCTTTCCTGTCCGGTAAAAAAGTCGATGCATTTGAAATTTTTATCCTGATCTACAAGATAGACAAGATTTTCGCCAAGAGCAAAGGGGTATTCGAATTCCTTTCCGCCGATGTCTTTTTCCCAGATTGTATCTCCCCTTGAGGGGTCAAGGGCAAGGAGTTTGCCTGCGGTGGTGATGAGGAATATCATATCATCGGTTGCTCTCACCGACTGGGTGATTGAGCCTCTGAAATTTCTCGTCCAGATGGGATTTCCCGACTGAATGCTTATTGCGCATAGTGTGCCGTCGTGGCTGCCTATAAACAGTTTATTTCCGCACAGCGTTGGGGATGAGGAGAAACCGGTGTCGGTTTCGTATTTCCAGATGGTCTGTTCTGTTTCCACATCAATGGCGCAGATTAGTTTGTTGAGGGATGCCACATAAAGAACATTGCTGTAAACAATGGGGGATGAGAGGATATTTCCCTCTATGACAAATGTAGCCAGAATTTTGCCCTCTTCTGCACTTACAGCGATGGTTTTGCCGTTGTAAAGGGAAAGGAAAACTATGCCTTCGTAAAGCACCGGAGTGGACATACATGGGGTTTCAAGCTGAAGCTTCCAGCGGAAGTTGTTTTTCCCCCGTTCCACAGCCACCAGCTCCTGAAAAGGAGTAGCGTAATAAATCATGTTTTCTGAAGCTATACCGTAGGTGGAAACCTGTTTGCTGATATAGAATTTCCATTCGGTGTCTTTAAGATCCCTGTGGATCCCTGTAACCATACCCTCCCGCGAAGTGGCATAAACATAGTCTCCTGCTGCAGACAGGAAATAATTGTTGGAAGGTTTTAGCATGGTTTTCCATTTCATGCGAAGCGGCACTCTGGGGGCGGTTCCTGATCTGCCTGATCTGGTTTCATTTCCGAGAAGCATACGCCACTCGGTCTTTCCCTCTGCTTCTTCCTTTTTCACAAAATCTCTGTAAAAATCGAATGCTTTGAGAGGAAGGGGAGGGACCATCTCTTTAAGGTCTTCCCTGAGGTCCGACGCTCTGTCGTATCCCGACTGAGCTTTTACGCCGACTGCTTTCATAACGACTTTTATCATAGCATCGGAAAGGTCGGGGCGAATATTCTTTAGCTGTGGAACCCCAAGATTATCAGGCATTTTAATCAGATCTATGCCTGTAAGCAGATAATACATAATGTTGCCGACGCAGAAAAGATCCCATTTGACTGATTCAAACTTGCCCGAAGCTTTTCTGTAGGCGTGGAAGTCTTCTGTAATGATATAGTGGGGTCCAAGTATCTGGAGGAGTCGGTAAATCCCGTTATCAATAAACACAACACTTTCATCTTCCTGACGGAAAACGACTCCTGCAGGTTTAAGATCCACTGCGTAAAAAGGTTCTGAAAAACCGTGGTGGAGGTATTCCAGCAAATCGCATAACTGAACCGCCCAGTTGCTCACAAGGCGTTCAGGATATCCCTTTTCCCGCACTATCTTATGGGAATCCAGATATTTTGTCATGTCGAGGCCATTGACATAGTCATAAACCACATAGAAATAATTGCCTTCCACAAAGAAATCGGTGATGCGGGTCATATTTCTGTGAGAAAGTTCCCGGTATTTCTGCATGGTTGCTTCAAAATGGCTTCTTACGAGAAGTCTTTCGCTTGGGAGTATAAACTGGGGTAAAAATTCCCTTATGGAATAAATTCTGTTATTATCTCTAACATCTTCTGCCTGATAAACAGCTTTGAAAGTTGAAAATATCCAGGGTTTGGTCATACTGTATCTGTCATGTATGAGGGTTCTGGATTCAGTGAACGGAAAGCGGCAGGAAGCGCAAGCTTCGCTTGCGTCGTTATTTTCTGTTCTGCACTGAGGACATATGATTGCCATAGAAAGTTCCCCTTTCTCTCTTTCCTGCGTTTGGCAAGATTCAAAAAAAAAGCACAAAATCCTTTATTATAAAAGCATCTTTTTCATTAACAAAAACTAATTATTTTGGTATTTAAGAAGGAATCACAGGGATCAAAAAAGAATTTTCGTTCAGGGATATTCTTCAGGCTATATTATTATGGAGGCGAAATCATATGGCAGTGAAAACGGAGAAGAAAATTATCGGCAAAAGCGATCTGGTTGATATGATCGCAAAGAAGGCTGAAATCTCAAAAAAAGATGCAGCAGCCGCTCTTAATACCATACTTAAAACTGTCGAAGATGAACTGAAAAGCGGAAACTCTGTCAGACTCATTCCTTTTGGCAGCTTTGAAGTCAGGGACAGAAAAGGAAGAACCGGAAGAAATCCGAGAACCGGCGATGAGATCAATATCGATGCCCGCAAGGTTCCCGCTTTCAAACCCGGAAAAGCACTCAAAGACGCAGTAAAATAGACTACAATAGGGAAGGATGTTGGGAAACCGCCATTATAACAATGGCAGCATTTCAGATCGCCTCAACAGACTTCGCAGAATTCCGACCAGATTTTATCAGACGAAGAGGGGCTGTCCAGTCGGGGACTCCCTGTCATTCTGAAGGGACAGGATGAAAAAGGGGGGACTGGACAGCCCCTTTTCTTTAATTAAAAAGGAAAAAATCGTCGGATAAAGAATCTGACAAAAATTTTCAGGGCAATATAACGGCTTTGACCGGAAAGGTTACGAACAATGTCATCAAACAAGAAAACATATATGGTAACTACACCTATTTATTATCCCACTGATATTCCCCATCTCGGAGCCGCCTATGCTATGGTTTATGCAGACTGCTGCGCCAGATACAGACGAATGAGGGAAGAACATGTATGCCTCATCACCGGAAGTGATGAGCACGGTCAAAAAGTTCAGAACGAAGCGAAAAGCAGAAGGAAAACCCCCATAGAATATGCAGATCGCATGGTGGCCGGATTCCAGAATGCCTGCAAAAAGCTTCAGGTGTCTTATGATACTTTTCTCAGAACTACACAGGAAAGCCATATAAAAGTAGTTGAAACCGTTTTCGAAAAGCTGAAAGCCAGCGGGGATATTTATCTTGGTGAATATGAAGGCTGGTATTGCAGCACTTGTGAATCTTTCTGGCCCAATACAATGATTGAAAACCGCCGCTGTCCGAGACCCGAATGCAAACAGTCGGTGGAATCCCTCCATGAAGGCGGATATTTCTTCAAATTATCAGCCTATCAGAAACCCCTCCTTGAACATATCGAAAAGAACCCTGATTTTATACAGCCTAAAACAGACCGCAATGAAATAATAGCTTTTCTTAAACAGGGACAACAGGACCTGTGCATAACAAGAAAAGGGCCTGTCTGGGGAATTCCCGCACCGTCCGACCCTGAGTTTACTATTTATGTGTGGTTTGACGCACTTCTGAGTTATCTAAGCGCCGCAGGATACGGCGAAGACAGCTTCTCTCTGAACTGGCCCCCTGATTTTATGGTTATTGGCAAAGACATGCAGAAATTCCATGCCATTGTGCTGGCTTCCATCTGTATGGCACTTGATATTCCGCTGCCCAAAACAATCCTTGTTCAGGGCTGGATGATTTCAGGAGGCAAAAGAGTTTCCCGTTCTGCAGCCGGTTCTGCCAATGTGGTGGAAATGGTTGATGAATTCGGACCAGATGCTTTAAGATATTATCTGCTCAGAGATGTTCCTCCGGGAGCAAATTTTGAGTTTTCCACTATAAAACTGACAGGCAGGCTCAATCGTGAACTTGCCAACGACCTCGGCAACCTTTTCTCCAGATCTATCGCAATGGTTATTAAATATTGTGACGGAAAAATTCCCGAACCGGGGAAAAAAGGAGCAGGCGAGAGAAATCTGGCGAGAATTTTTAAGGAAGTTAAAAACGAGTACAAAAAATCCATGGACAGAATGGATACAAGAGAAGCTCTTGAATCTGTCTGGGATCTGGTTGACGGACTCAATAAATATATTGTGGATAATGCCCCATGGGAGCAATACCGCAACGGAAATTTCGACAGATTAAATACAAGCCTTTATTCCATTATGGATTATCTGAGAATCATCACACTGATGTGTATGCCTTTCATGCCCAGAGCTGCCATCAAGATGTGGAGAAAATTAGGCTTTAAGGATGCTCTCTGGGTTAAGAAACTTGATGGAGTCAATCCTGATCTTATGCCTCCGGGACAGGAAGTGAAAATGCAGAGTCCTTTATTCCCGAAGGTAGAATTATCATAAGTTTTCGGTGAAAAACAAATATGTATATCGATACCCATGCCCACCTGGACGACGAACAGTTTAGACACGAACCGGTTGAAGAACTGCTGAAAAGAGCCGGGGAGAAAAATGTCAGGTATATTATCGCTCCGGCAGTGGGAACTGAATCTGCGGCAAAACTAATGGAAATAGCGGAACAGTTTCCCAATGTCTATTTTGCTGCGGGAATTCATGCCCATGATGCACTCAGCTTTTTTGAAAAGGAATATGTAACCCTCAAAAAAATGCTTGCACACCCAAAAGCTGTTGCTGTCGGAGAAGTTGGACTTGACTATTTCTATAATTTCAGCCCCCGATCAATGCAGATCCATGTGCTCAGAAGGTTTGTCAGGCTTTCCCTTATCACCGGCAAACCTCTGATTTTGCACTGCAGGGATGCGGAGCAGGATCTTTATGATATCCTGAAAGAAGAAAACGGAAAGCTAACAGGGGTAATTCACTGTTTTTCCGGAAATGAAGAATGGGCGAAGCGTTTTCTGGATCTTGGATTTTATCTCGGATTTACCGGAGCCGTTACATTCAAAAATTCGGAACATACCCGGAATGTTGTGGCGACAGTTCCTTCCGACAGGATTCTTACTGAAACCGATGCTCCATACATGACTCCGGCTCCATTCAGAAAAATCAAACCCAACGAGCCGGCTTTCATCCCGGTGATAGCAGATAAGATAGCTGAAGTAAAGGGAATTGATTCAGTGGAAGCAGCCGGTATTTTTGTTGAAAATGCTGAAAAGTGCTTTAATATCAAACTTTCATAATCTGTAAGATATTAACATTCTGTTAACAGGATAGATGTTGTCCGCAGCTTTTGCCCCGTGTATAATCATGTTAACAGTTTGTTTGCGGAGGTGCGGTATGCAGATTGGCAATACCGGAAATTTAAACGGAATATCTAATGTTTCTACAGGAATCAGACCTGAAAGGATTGTTGCGGACAGCGCAAAACAGGAATCGATCCTGCCGCAGGAAGACGGATTTTCCAGAAGTTCGGGAAAAACTGATGTTTCTTACAAAGCTATGGCTGTTAAGGCTGTTGCCGGTGCTGCCATAGGAGCAGGCGCTCTGATTCTCTCCGGAGGGAGTGTCCTTGCCGCTATAGGAATCGGTGGAGCCCTTGGCGGAGCAGTAGGTGCTTTAAAGGGTCTCGGTTCTGCAATTATGGGCAATCTTTTCTTTAACGGACATTCAGGAGCAAGCTCAGCTCTCGATCGTAATATAGGATTTGCGACAGTAGTTCAGGGAACTCTTGGCGCATTAAAAGGACTGGCTCAGGGAGCGGCAGTCGGTGCTGCGGCAGCCCTTGGTGCAGGCCCGGTTGCCGGCGCCATAACAGGGGCAATCACTGAATTTGCAGTACCAAAAGCAGCAACCGCTCTTATCGATAAAATGAGCAGCCGCCCTCAGGGACTACACGACTGATCTTAATTATTATAAATAGCATCAAGTATTGAAGCCAGGCGCATACCGGCTAAAACAAGCCTCTGTCTGGCTTCTTTTATTGCCTTTTTTTCGTATTCGGGGCTGATGGTATCACTGGAGTTCATAAAGGGCTTATCTATGTCCATATCCTGATGATATGAACTGCACGCGATTTTATACGATTCGTCATAAGACCATTTTGTAACCATTGTATCCGGAGAGGCGATATTAACTCTGTCTTTTTTTATGCCTTCCTTCGACACAAGCATTCTGCCGGTGGAGATAATTCCTTCGAATTCTCCCTGCCGCTGATCATAAAGATAGTCTTCATATTTTTTTTCTGTGAACTGGTATCCTGATTCCGCCAGTTTTTTTTCAAATTTTTCAAGGCTCATGGGTCTGTTGATGAGATATTTCACTCCGACTTTATCACAGTGTTTTTTCATAATGTTTGTGGGGAGGCTGTCCCAGAACGCGTGGAGTTTCACGCTGTTTCCGTCGGGCAGGGTGATGTAAAACTTATTTCCTCCGAGATCCGGCTCCCCGTTGATCATATAACTGATGTTGTGCATAGGGCAGTGGATGTCGCCGATAAAGTGGGCAAGATATTTTACCGATGTAAAATCCTTCGGATCGCTGATCAGGTTTCTTATTTCCTGAGGTATAGCTTCGAGAATGCCTCCTGCAAGCACAGTTCTGTGCATTCCGTCGGGAGCATAAATCCAGTTTACATAGTGCCAGGGTGCGGTAGTTTCATTTTTGAAATCGTCGGGATAGCATGCAGCGTTAATAAATCTGGTCTGATTGAATCCAATGGCAGAAAGTCTGTCTTTGGTGGACTGTTCCATATTGTCCCAGGCAATGGAGGCAACAATCTCGTGCCCCTGATCCCACCAGCAGAAAGCCGGCGATGTGAATGCGGCAATAAGGGCTGTTACAATAAGAACTGCTGTGATAAATGATTTTTTCATAATGCCTCCGTTTACAGGTTTTACCTTTTATACAAATTCTTAAAATTGCTGAATTTGGATGCTGCTGCAAAGCTGCAGTTGATTTTAACCGGAGTGGTTACTTACTTCTCTCCCGTTGTTTTTGGTTTTTTACGGAGCCGGAGCGTCTATGCTGCAACCGAATTAATTAAACAACTGATCATACCCGTAATATTAAGAGAATTCTACGCATCAGAATTCCATCCTTCACTTTTTTCCTCTGAGAGCAGTGGTAAAAAGAACTATCTTTTCTGTCGTTTCCGCCGGAAAAATCTGTCGAATCCGACATTTTACTATGGCATCCAGTACATCATTCCGTTATTTCTGTGTTCATCAATCCATTCCATAAGGCTGCTTATATCTTCAATACCGCCTTCTATTACTGCACGATAAATATCAATTCCCCTGATTCCCTTTTCTTTCCGGGACAGATATTTCAGTTTTATAATCGAGGAGCGTTGGGCGTCTGTGATTATCTCATTTATCCGTGCCGACAGATTTTCTCCCACCATTGCATCGGGATGATTGTCCGCAACATACCAGTTGTCGATTTTCCATTGTTTTCCGTCCGCGCCGGTATAGTCAACGCACCAGTAATATCCCTGATCGGGAGTATTGATAAAATTGTGGAATCCTATGGAATTCACTCCCGGAATAGCTGCAATTTCTCCCATAACTGCAAATCCGTTTTTCAAATCGGGAGCATGAGCATAGATGTTCATATCAATATCACGGTTCCAGACCAGATTCATACTGACAGCACCAAGTAAACGGGGAGAACCGTATTGTCCCCATTTTTCCATTAATCCGAGCCTGCTGATAATCTCTGAGGCCTGATTATGTCTGATTTCCGATTGTTTAAGTAGTTCGCTGATATTCATAGTCTAATAAAATTAACTTTAATAAAACAGTTTACTTTCAACTTTCTAAAAATATAATAAAACGGTATAAATCCCATCACCTTTGGAATTCAAGGAAAAACAGTATTGTTATTGAATACCGGAATCCAGTATTGTATGCTGTTTCCCTGCAGGGAAAGACAGGATTCCCTGATTCCCTGAGATGGTGTCGGGGGATTTCCCGGTTAATTATACTTAATAACGGAGAATATTATGCAGACGCAGATTGAAAATTTACCTGATATAAAAGAATTATCCATCGAAGAGAAAGTCGGACAGATGTTTCTCATTGACTTCTCAGGCTTCGAAGTTGCTGAGGGAAGCAGAGTGGATAACCACCTGAAATCCGTCCCCTGGGGCGGGGTTATTCTTTTTGCAAAAAATGTGGAATCCCGTGAGAAGCTTCTCGGATTGAATTCATATCTGGAAACCCTTAACAGAAAAATCCCCCTCTTTATTTCAGTGGATCAGGAAGGCGGCATTGTCAACAGAGCTGTATTTGAAGGAATGAACATTCCTCCCGGCAATATGGCTGTCGGAGCTACCGGAGACGCTGAATCGGCTTTCAAAGCTGCTCTGGTTTCAGGAATGGACCTCCGGGAACTTGGTTTCAATTTTAATTATGCTCCTGTGGCTGATGTTAATTCAAACCCGGCAAATCCTATCATCGGAGTGAGATCCTTCGGGGAGAATCCTGCCCTTGTTGCTGAAATGACTGCAGCAGCCGTCAGGGGATACCAGAAGGCGGGAATAATTGCCTGTGCAAAACACTTTCCGGGCCACGGCGACACTTCGACGGATTCTCACCTTGATCTGCCCAGAGTTGACGGCTCGATGGAACGACTGGATTCAACGGAGCTTCCTCCCTTCCGGGCTTCAATCGAAGCTGAAGTGGGGTCGGTTATGACAGCCCATGTGCTTTTCCCTGCTATTGACGGTGATTCTCCGGAACCCGCCACATTGTCCCGGAAGGTTTTAACAGGCCTTCTCAGGGAAAAAATGGGATACAACGGAGTTATCATAACCGATTCAATGGCCATGAAAGCTATTGCCGACAATTACGGGCCTGAAGATGCTTCCATAAGGACAATACTTGCCGGTGCAGATATCGTTATGCTTCTCGGTCCTTTCGAAAATCAGATAAAAGCTTACAACGCAGTGGTCGGAGCTGTAAAAGACGGAAAAATCCCAATGGAATATATCGATAAATCAGTTGAACGGATTCTTGAACTGAAAAGAAAATATATATGCAATCCTCCTGCGGAACCCCAGCTTTCCCCTGAGCGCAGAAGAGAAATAATAAGGGATATTACCGCACGAAGCATAACCGTTCTCAAAGGCGGAGAGCTTCTTCCACTGAATGCCGCAGGTAAAAATATTCTCGTTCTTTCACCGGACAGACTGCTGAAAACAGATCTGGATGAAAATGATGTCAGCTCCACTGTGTTTCCGGAAATATCAAAATCAGCGGAAAAAGCAAAGCGGGTTGTGTACTCATGGGAAAATCCCGTAGAAGCGGTGAAAACTGCACTGAAACAGGAAAAATGGGACATAGTTGCAGCAGAAATTTTCGCAAGAGCACTCCTTACACCCGAACTTGAAAAGCAGTGGAAAGATATTGTAACGATGATTCAGTCAACAGGAAGTATTGCCGTTGTAATACCCCTTCTTTCACCCTACAGTATGCCCGATAATGCCGATATTTCAATAACCGGATATAATTTCTCCCGGCTAAGCATGGAAATGGCCGCCTCCAAACTTCTTGGGATATAGAGATTGTGTGAAAAGATGTATTTTAATGCATGATTTGACTTTGTGATTAAGTTATGGTAAAATATCCAAAATTTATAAATCAGAGGAATTCAATGAACGACAGATTAAATTCCCTCCGGTCATTCTGCTGGTGGTGGCGCACTTAAATGGTGGGTGCGCTGGCGAATTTATCGTTGTTTATGAGATAAAGTTAAAAGAACCGCAGGCGTTTCCCGCCGGCGGTTCTTCTGTTTTCAGGGGAGCCGTTTAACACCCGGCTTCCCTTTTTTATTAAGTAAAAATCCCAGGGGAGCCGGAGTTGAAAAAGCGGTTTGAAAAAATGAAACGGAGCTATGCAGATGCTGATAGTAATGGACAAAAACGCAGACGATGCAAAAATTGACGGAGTGGTTGCAGCTGTTGAAAAAGCAGGGTTTTCCGCCCGCAGAATCCCCGGCGGACACAGAACCGCAGTTGGTGTTATTCACAACGGAAAAAATACGGATCCGGATCGGTTTCTGAACCTTCCCGGCGTCAGGGAAGTAATACCAGTGACCAAACCTTATAAACTTGTCAGCAGGGAATTCAAACCTGAGGATACGGTTGTAAAAGTAAAAAATGCGGTTATCGGCGGAAGCAGCTTTGCGGTAATTGCAGGACCCTGTGCCGTTGAAAGCCGGGAGCAGACAGATATTATTGCTGATATGGTTAAAAAATCCGGTGGAACAATCCTCCGGGGCGGAGCCTTCAAACCGAGGACTTCTCCATACAGTTTTCAGGGCCTCGGTGAAGATGGGTTGAAAATCCTTGCTGCTGCAAGCGACCGCACAGGCCTTCCATTTGTAAGCGAAGCTGTGGATGAGGAGAGCCTTGAGATTGTAGCCCGTTATGCGGATATGATTCAGATAGGCGCAAGAAATATGCAGAATTTCAGCCTTCTGAAAAAAGCCGGTGCTGTGAAAAGACCGATTCTGCTGAAAAGAGGCATATGCGCCACAGTTGAGGAGCTTCTGATGGCTGCGGAATACATACTTGAAGCTGGCAATCCCGATGTAGTTCTCTGTGAAAGAGGCGTCCGCACTTTTGCGGATCATTGCCGGAATATTCTGGATTTGTCCGCAGTAACGGTAATCAGAAAGGAAAGCCATCTTCCGGTGATTGTGGACCCCAGCCATTCCGCAGGAAGGCGTGAACAGGTGGTTCCGCTTGGTCTTGCTGCTGCCGCCGCCGGTGCTCAGGGATTGATTGCAGAAGTCCATCATTGCCCGGAGGAAGCTCTGTGTGACGGCGCACAGGCTCTCCTGCCAAATCAGCTTGATATACTTTGCAAACTCTCATGCCAGATTTCAGAAATGATCAAAGGAGCTGCTATATGAACCTCAGTGTTTTTCCTGACAAAGAAGAATTCATCAGGCTTTCCTCCCAGGGAAATCTGATTCCGGTTTTTGTGGTTATGTCCGGGGATATGGAAACTCCCGTAAGTATGCTTGCCAGAATGAAAGATCATTCCGGTTCTGCGTTTCTCCTTGAAAGCGTTGAGGGAGGCGAGCGCTGGGGCAGATACAGTTTTCTCGGCAATTCCGCCTTTTGTGAGGTTAAGGTTTACAGAGACGGTCTTACCTGCCTGAAAAACGGAGCAATAAAATGGTATCCCCATGAAGGCGATCCCCTCAGACTTCTCAGAAAAATGATGCGCCGGTTCAAACCTGTGGATGTTGACGGACTACCTCCTTTCAGGGGCGGAGCCGTTGGATATATGGCATACGAAATGGTGTCCTTTTTTGAAAAAATCCCCAACAATCTCCCTGCAGATGCTGCTATAGCCCATTTTATGATTACCGACAGTTTTGTTGTTTTTGACAACCTGAAACATACAATGACCGCTGCAGTTTATGCCCACATAGATGACGGCAATGATCCTTCCGTTGCTTATGACAATGCGGCAGAAAAGCTGGAGAGGATGATGCGGGACATTATGCTTCCGCATAATTACGGTTATGGGGCAGAAGGAAGTATGTCCGGAAATTCCCCATTAAAGCTGGAGCCTGTGGTAACAAAACAGAGATTCTGTTCTATGGTGGAAAAAACCATCGAACACATCGGAGCCGGCGATATAATTCAGGCTGTAATCTCCCAGCCTTTCCGCTGCAATCATAAAACTGATCCGTTTCAGTTGTACAGGGCATTGCGTTTTATAAATCCTTCACCCTATATGTTTTTTCTCAAACTTGGCAACGATCACCTTGTGGGTTCCTCGCCTGAAACTATGATTAAACTCGAAAACGGCACTGCTTCACTGAGGCCTATTGCCGGAACAAGACCCCGTGGAAAAGATGCTTCTCAGGACCGGCAGCTTGCTGAAGAGCTTCTTGCAGATGAAAAAGAGAGAGCTGAGCATGTGATGCTGGTGGATTTGGGAAGAAACGACCTTGGCAGAGTGGCAGAAGCTGGTTCGGTTGAAGTAACGGATTTTATGACTGTAGAGAAATATTCCCATGTTATGCATATAGTTTCGAATGTAAGCTGCAGGCTGAAGGAGGGAGCCGATGCCTGGGAGCTTTTCAAATCGGTGTTTCCTGCGGGAACATTATCAGGTGCTCCCAAAGTGCGGGCTATGGAGATTATATCGGATCTTGAGGAATTTCCCCGTGGAGTTTATGGCGGTGCGGTGGGTTATGTTTCCTTCGACGGCAATATGGATTTTGCCATAACCATAAGAACCGCCCATATTAACGAAACAGACCTTGTTGTTCAGGCAGGAGCCGGTATTGTGGCTGATTCGGATCCTGAAAAAGAATATCAGGAGACCATCAACAAAGCAGCGGCGATGCAGAGAGCGCTGGAAATGCTTGAAAACCGCCTCAGCCCCCCTGTCCCGGCAAATAAGTAGCGTAAAGCTTCAGCTTTACTGTTTCACCATATTACACAACACAATTCCCTGAGGAGAATAACAATGATACTTGTGATCGATAATTACGATTCCTTTACATACAATCTCGTTCAGTATTTTCAGATTCTGGGCAGCGATGTCCGGGTTTTCCGGAATGACAGAATTTCTGTTGAGGAAATCAATGAAATGAATCCTGAAAAAATAGTTCTTTCACCCGGTCCGGGCAGACCTGAAAATGCCGGAATCACAATGAATGTAATCCGGAAATTTTCCGGAAAACTCCCCATTCTCGGTGTCTGTCTCGGTCATCAGGCTATAGCCGGTGCTTTTGGCGGCAGAATCATCAGGGCGAAGAAACTTATGCATGGCAAAACTTCGCCGGTTACAACAGACGGAAAGACTATCTTTTCAGGAATAGCCGCTCCTTTTAATGCAATGCGTTACCATTCCCTCGTTGTTTCTGACGAAAGCTTCCCCGAATGTCTTGAAATAACTGCAAAATCAGATGACGGCGAGATTATGGGCATCAGGCACAGAAACCATTTTACCGAGGGGATTCAGTTTCATCCCGAATCAATTCTGACCGATTCAGGCATGGATATTCTGAAGAATTTTATGTCCATGAAGAAACCGGTATAAAAACAGAACCTGTCCACATACAAAAAATAAAAAAAGAACAATCCGGAGGTTTTATGATGAAAAAGTATCTGGCGACAATAATAAAAGGCGAATCCCTTGGTGAAAATGATATGTATTCGCTGATGAGCAGACTGATGGCAGGTGAATTTACCGATGCGCAAATCGGTGCTTTTATAGGTGCCTTATCGGTGAGAGGAGAAACAGGAAGCGAACTGGCAGGCGCAGCAAGGGCAATGAGGGAAAAAGCTCTGCTTATCGAACCGGGAATCACAGGTTTTGTGGATACCTGCGGAACCGGCGGGGACTGCACAAACACATTCAATATTTCCACTGCCGCCGCTTTTGTAACTGCCGGCTGCGGAGTTCCTGTGGCAAAACACGGAAACCGCTCTGTTTCCAGCAGATGCGGAAGCGCTGATGTTCTTGAAGCCCTTGGGGTGGCTATTGATATAACCCCTGCAAAAGCAGCGGAGGCTCTGGAAAAAATCGGAATATGCTTTCTTTTCGCCCCCTATTATCACGAAGCTCTGAAATATGCCGCAAGGGCAAGGCGTGAAATCGGGGTGAGATCAATATTCAACATGCTTGGACCCCTGACAAATCCGGGAAGGGCAGACCGGCAGATTATCGGGGTCTTTTCAGGCCGCCTGACGGAAATGTTTGCAGAAGCCCTGCTGACTCTTGGATCGGAAAAAGCCCTTGTAGTTCACGGCAATGACGGACTTGATGAAATCTCCGTATGTGCTCCCACAAGAATAACCGAGCTTTGCAGCGGAACTATTAAAACTTACGAACTTCTGCCTGAAAAATTCTTTGGAAAAAGATACCCTATGGAACTGCTCAGAGGCGGCAGCGCTGATGAAAACGCGCTGTTTATCAGAAAAGTTCTGTCAGGCGTCAGGGGAGCCAGAAGGGATGTTGTGGTAATCAACTGTGCCGGCGCTCTCGTAGCTGCAGGTGCAGCCGCCGGTTTCGAAGAGGGGGTTGCAATGGCTGAGGAATCAATCGACAGCGGCAAAGCTATGGAAAAACTGAACAAACTTGTTGAATTCACTAAGTCATAAGGCTGAAAGGTTTAAAGGTTGAAAGGAAAAGAAAAAATGACCGTCAGAAATGATTTCCTCGAAAAAATAGTTGGACGGAAAAAACTGGAAGTGGAAAAGCTTTCAGCTCAGATTCCGCTTGAGATAATCCGTAAGGAAGCAGCAAAGAGAAGGGATTTCCGCAGTCTGAAAAAATCTCTGGAAAAACCTGCCGGACAAGGTGTGAATATTATTGCCGAAATAAAACGGGCTTCCCCGTCAAAAGGTATGATCAGACAGGATGTGGATGTAAAAAAGCAGGCGGAAGAATATGCCGCAGGGGGCGCAGCAGCTTTATCCGTTCTGACCGAACGGGAGTTTTTTCTCGGTTGTCCCGATGATTTGAGAGAAGCCCGGAGTGTTGTGGAAATTCCGGTTCTGAGAAAGGATTTTATTCTTTGTCCCTGGCAGGTTTATGAAACCGCCGCCATGGGAGCCGATGCACTTTTGCTGATAGTAAGGGCGCTGGATGAAGAGGTTTTGAAAGAATTATACAGCCTCAGCAGACAAATCGGTCTGGATGTAATAACGGAAGTTCATGATAAAAATGAAATGGATCTTGCAGTTCGGACAGGAGTTGATATAATCGGTATTAACAACCGCAATCTTGATACTTTTGTCACAGATATCAGGACTTCGTGCACTCTTGCACCATTTGCCGGAAATGCAGCTGTTGTTTCAGAAAGCGGAATAAAAGACGGTAAAGATATAAAAATGCTCAGGGAATCCGGAATTTATAATTTTCTGATTGGCGAAACCCTGATGAAATCGGGAAATCCCGGGGAGAGCCTGCATCAGATAAAGGGAGTGGGACATGAATAACTATTTTTTCAGTAAAAATTCGGATGGAACTCCGAAAATCAAAATCTGCGGTCTTACAGATCCTGAAGAAGCCCGGCAGTGCGCTCAGATGGGTGCAGATGCCATCGGACTGGTGTTTTACCCCGAAAGCAGACGATTTGTGGATCCCGGCAGGGCAAGACAAATTGTTGAATACCTGCCTGATGAAACTATGCCTGTTGGCGTTTTTGTCAACGAATCTTTCGAGACAATCATGCATGTGGCTCAATACACAGGTATCAGAACAGTTCAGCTTCACGGAAGCGAAAGCCCTGATATGGTGTATGCACTTACACAGCTTGGTTTAACAGTCATTAAAGCCCTTTTTGCCAATTATCCACCGTGGATTTTCGAATTTTTCCGCTATCCCGCTGATGCATTTCTGGTTGAATGTCCTTCTGAGGATATGCCCGGAGGAACCGGCAGGGAATGGGACTGGAGCAAGGCGGTGGGATATGCGTCAAGTTTTCCTCTGATTCTCGCAGGGGGCCTTACACCTGAAAATGTGATTTCTGCCGTCAGAATGGTTGAACCTTGCATGGTGGATGTCAGTTCGGGCGTAGAGGTAAGCTCAGGAAGAAAAAGCCTGGTGAAGGTGAAGAAATTTATCGAACAGGTGAGACGTTCTTCCTACATCAACAGCAGGAGTATGATATTATGACAAATTCCCTGACAGAAAAAAAGAATAATCTGCCTGATAAAAACGGACATTTTGGAATGTTTGGCGGAAGGTATGTGGCTGAAACCCTTATGCCCGCCCTTCTGGAACTGGAAAAAGCGTATTATGAAAATATCGGCGATTCCAGCTTCAGAACGGAGCTGAATATGCTTCTTGCGGACTATACGGGAAGACCCACGCCTTTGTACTATGCCCAGAACCTCAGTATTCAAGCCGGCGGGGCAAAAATTTACCTCAAAAGGGAAGATTTGACCCATACGGGAGCGCACAAAATCAATAATACCCTCGGACAGGTGCTGCTCGCAAAAAGAATGGGAAAAAGAAAAGTTATAGCAGAAACCGGCGCAGGCCAGCACGGAGTGGCTACTGCAACCGCTGCGGCTCTGTTTGGCATGGAATGTAAGGTCTTTATGGGAGTTGAGGACATAGAACGGCAGGCTCCCAATGTTCACAGAATGAAACTCCTCGGCGCCGAAGTAGTGCCGGTTTCAACAGGCACAGGCACTCTGAAGGACGCCATGAACGAAGCTTTGAGATACTGGGTTTCAGTGGTCAGGGATACTTTTTATGTAATCGGTTCGGTGGCAGGACCTCATCCTTATCCTGTAATGGTAAGAGATTTTCAGAGAATAATCGGAGATGAGGCAAAATCACAGATAATGCGGATTGAGGGAAGACTCCCCGATATGCTCGTCGCCTGCGTCGGCGGCGGAAGCAACGCAATGGGGCTTTTCTACCCGTTTCTCGATGATGCCGGAGTTGCAATCGTAGGAGTTGAAGCTGCAGGGGAAGGAATCGAAACCGGAAACCACGCAGCAACATTAACCGCAGGGACTCCCGGTGTTCTTCACGGTTCAAAATCATATCTGCTTCAGGACGAATACGGTCAGGTCAAAAACGCATTTTCAATCTCCGCCGGTCTGGATTATCCGGGTGTGGGACCTGAGCATTCATGGCTTAAAACCACAGGCAGGGTAAGATACGAATCGGTAACTGATGCGGAAGCTGTGGATGCATTTATGCTTCTCAGCAGAAAAGAGGGAATCATACCCGCTCTTGAAAGCTCGCATGCAGTGGCAAGAGCCATAAAGGAAGCCCGGAATATGGGGAAAAACCATATTATTATAGTGAGTCTTTCGGGCAGGGGAGATAAAGATCTGGCATCGGTTGAAAATTATCTTCGCAGCAAGGAGCAGAAATGAACAGAATTGATAAACTTTTTGAAGAAAAAAGAAAAACAGGCGGAAAAACTCTGGTAGGCTTTCTTACTGCCGGAGACCCCAACCCTGAAAAATCCATCGACAACCTGAAGGCTCTGATTACAGGCTGTGTGGATATAATCGAACTTGGCATGCCCTTTTCCGACCCTATGGCTGATGGACCGGTTATTCAGCAGGCATCCATAAGAGCCTTGAATTCGGGAACAAATGCGGATAAAGTTTTTGAGCTTGCAGCAAAAATAAGGGAAAAATCACAGATCCCCATTGTTCTTTTCAGCTATTACAACCCCATATTCACATATGGTAAGGAAAAATTTATTCAAAAAGCTGTGGAATCGGGAGCCGACGGGCTGCTTGTGGTTGATCTTCCCTTTGAGGAAATGGGAGAGCTTGAACCCGAACTTACAAAGGCGGGCCTCCATCTGATAAAACTCATAGCTCCGACCACCGGCACCGAAAGAATGATCGAAATACTGAAAGATGCCCGTGGATTTGTATATTTTGTTTCCATGACAGGAGTAACCGGAAGCGGCGGTATAGATATTACCTCAATAAAGGAATCGGTGAGGAAGATAAAGGAAATTACAACCGTACCCGTATGTGTGGGATTCGGAGTTTCCACACCCGACCAGGCTGCTTCCCTGCGGAATGCTGCAGACGGGATCATAGTCGGAAGCGCATTTGTAAAGATAATTGAAGCAGCAGGGGCAGATGAAGATGTATCAGGCAAAATCACCGGTTTTGCAAAGAAACTCAAAAAAGCTCTGGCTGCAGGGTAAAGCAGAATGGGGTAAAACTGAAGGAAAAATACTTTGCAGAAGATAATAAATATCAGGACTTTTATATTTACCACATAAGGAAGTAACTATTTTGAACCCTTTGCATATTAAGGATCCCGGTGATTTTTCCAATCTCAGCGGCAAGGATATGAAACAGCTTGCCAACCGTTTTAAAGGCTATCTCAAACCGTTCATGCCCCAGTTTTTAATAGGCTGCGTTGCCGCTTTGTTCTACGGACTCTCTGCAGGCGTTCAGCCTTATTTTATAAAATACCTGATGGACGATGTTCTTAAAAAGGGAAACTATGCCCCTTTGAAGTGGCTCCTTCTTGCCATATTTGCCTCAGTGGTGATTAAAGGCATCTTCAGCTATATTCAGGGATATATGCTTTCCTACGCAGGGCAGAGTGCTGTAAGGCACATCAGGGATAATGTTTATGCCCATATTCAGTCCCTGCCTATATCGTTTTTTGAAAAATGGCAGTCGGGACAGATTATGTACAGGGTTATTACCGACATTCACCAGATGACCGACACCTTTACACAGGCTGTAATTGTTCTTGTTGCCGATGTGGCTGTGTTTGTATTTTCTATCGGTGCAATGTTCTTTATCGACTGGAAGCTTACCCTTATAGCTTTTCTGACAAGCCCGATTATCGCTTTTATTATGAATTACTTCGGAAGTCTGATTCAGAAATTTGTCTCCAGAATGCAGAATAAAATTTCTGAACTGAACTCCATAATTCAGGAAAACATCGGCGGCATAAAGGTTATCAAAGCCTTTGGAGCTGAAGACTATGAGAAAAAGCGTTTTGCCGAAATCAACGAAAACAGCTTCGTAGCTATTATGAAATCAATTCAGTTTAAACAGACCCAGACCCCCCTTGTTGAGATATTCGGAGTGGTGGGAATCCTTGTAATCATAGCCTTCGGCGCTTATCTGGTGAATACAAAACCGGATTTTACCGCAGGCTCCTTTCTCACCTTTGTAACATATATGCTTGTAGCTACAAGCCCGGTAAACAGATTCAGCAATACCTACGCCGACTTGAGAAAAGGATTTATATCCGCTGCCAGGGTTTTCGAACTCCTTGATGTAACCGGCGAGGAAAAGGATGATGAAAACGCCGTAATTCTCGACAAAGTAACGGGTAAAGTCGAATTTGTTGATACAAAATTTGCATACAATGAGAAAAAACAGATTCTCAAAGGTGTGAATTTCGCAGCTGAACCCGGTGAAATGGTGGCGGTTGTCGGACCTAACGGCGCAGGCAAAACAACCCTTGTCAACCTTATCCCCCGTTTTTACGAACTTACCGGCGGCTCCATAAAAGTGGACGGCAGCGACATACGGGATATTAAGCTTCATTCCCTTCGCAGACATATAGGCGTGGTGCTTCAGGATACCATTCTCTTCTCGGGCACAATCAGGGAAAACATTGCTTACGGCGAACCGGAAATCCCTATGGAAAAAGTTATGGAAGCTGCAAAAATCGCAAATGCACATGATTTTATAATGAACCTTCCCGGCGGATATGATGCCATTGTTGGTGAAAGAGGCGTGGGACTCTCAGGAGGCCAGAAACAGCGTATATCAATCGCAAGAACAATTCTTCGCCAGCCTGAAATTCTGATTCTTGATGAAGCAACATCCTCTCTGGATCAGGAATCGGAAGCCCTTGTTCAGGAAGCTCTGGAAAACCTGATGAAGGGCAGAACTACCTTTGTTATTGCCCACCGCATGAATACCATCAAAAAGGCTGATAAAATTGTTGTTCTCAATCAGGGTTATGTTGAAGAAATCGGAAAACATGACGAACTTATGGCGAAAAACGGCCTTTACAGAAAGCTCTACGAAGCCCAGAAACTCGCTCAGGAACGCAAGGAGAATGCGTGATCGGACAAAAAAGAAGGATTTTTCCGTTTTTCGAACAATCATGTGATTATAGATATACAATCTAAATAAAGCAGACTCGAAAGGGGAAGCAATATTGAAGATCAGGACGATTGCACCGGCAATTGCTCTGATAGGCCTTTTGGTTATGGTTCTGGCCTGTCAGGTGTTTGCCGATTCAAGCCTGTCGAATCCGGGGATGAGTGGGCATGACGCTATCATGTCAAATCATGAAGCAAATACCGAAGATGCCCGCGCGATTACACCTTCATCTGAAGATGATAGGAATACTGTTTACGACAATCCGATTGTAGATTCAAAAACCATAAAACCCAAAGCCGTTAAAAAGTCAACGGAACGGAAATATCCATCAATTCATGTCCGTTACAGGGTTTTTACCAGCAATCCGAAAGCTTCTGGAAGCTATAAGTATAAGAAATACTCATCCAGAAGCGGTCACTATCAGACCATGAATGTTGACATCACCCCGATAATCATCCGCGAGGCAAAGAAGAACGGCATTTCGCCCCTTCTCCTCAAAGGCGTGATAGCTACGGAATCAGGATTCAACAATTATGCAGTTGGTGGCGGAGCATTGGGACTCTGCCAGCTTATGCCCTCCACTGCCCGGAATATGGGAGTTAACGATCCCTTTAATCCCGAACAGAACATAGCAGGCGGGGCAAAACTGCTCGGATCGCTTATGAGAGAATATGGTTCAATGGAAAAAGCTCTCGCAGCCTATAATATGGGCTCAGGATCAGTTTCCAGATACGGACCGGTCCCCGGTGGCGCATGGGGATTTATCAGCACCGTTAAGAGAAATATGCGCTGGTAATTACGACTTTACTACTGCAACCGGAAAACAGGCTTGAAACAAAGGGTGCGGCAAAAGCTGCACCCCTTTTGTTTTCGGAAAAAAACCTCCCCCCGGAGAACCCCCCAATGCCTCTGAATTAGTAAAACTTACTCCAATTTCCAGCCCAATACTCTTGTTTTTCAAGGAGGGAGGTTCGGAGGGCAACCTCGCTTTTTTAAAAAAGCGTGGTTCCCTCTGAGGGTCTCCAAATCCCCAAGGTTCCTGGTCGGTCCCCCAATTCAAAAGTTTTGGGATGGAGGTCCGGAGGAAACTTTTTTCAAAAAGTTTTCTCTGGGAGTTGGGCAAATGGTTAAAATTCTCGTGAGCGAATAGATAAATCCATGCCTTAATTCATGGGCATCGCCAGCACCCCCCATAACCACAAGCTTGGCAAACAACTGCCGGATCGCAGGCGTCCCGCCTGTCCCCCGGGTCCCCAAAATCAACCGCCAACCGCCAGCAACCCCCATAACCACAAGCTTGGCAAACAACTGCCGGATCGCAGGCGTCCCGCCTACCCCCGGGTCCCCAAAATCAACCGCCAACCGCCAGCAACCCCAATAACCACAAGCTTTCGCCAGCGATCGTAGGAGGGCTTTGCAAGCCCGAAACGGACCCGCAGGGGCCGCCCGCGACGCAAACGACACACGAAAACCCTTCGCAAGTGCGGAAATCCCCCTATAGCTCCACATACCCATAAATCGATTTGTGATGGAGACATTGGCACCGCCCCTGCAGTTGTCGATAATATTTCCATTCCGGAAATTGCGGAGATCATGCGAGGTTGTTTACCCGGGGGACAGGCGGGGACGCCTGCGATCCGGCAGGGTTGGCGTTTTATTACTGTTCTGAAGTTTGCAGGCTGTTTGAGTTTATTTGCATGCGAGCATATTGGCTTGCATATAAACAAACTATATTGAGGCATGATTTGTATTGTTGCTCACAGGAATCTTGTCATTCGCCCAGCTCCCGGAGGAACTTTTTTGAAAAAAGTTTCCTCGCGCCCACCCTTCGGGCAGGCACCCGCCTTCCCAAAACTTTTGGAATCAGGGACCGTGGGGATTTGGGGACCGTCAGAGGGAATCACGCTTTTTTGGAAAAGCGGGTTTCCCTCCGAACCCAATGCCTATGAATTAAGACATGGATTTACCTGATCACTCACAATAATTATAACCGCACGCCCAGCTCCCGGAGAAAACTTTTTTGAAAAAAGTTTCCTCCGGACCTCCTTCCCAAAACTTTTGAATTGGGGACCGACCGGGGGACCGTGGGGGTTGGGGACCGTCAGAGGGAACCACGCTTTTTTAAAAAAGCGAGGTTGCCCTCCGAACCTCCCTCCTTGAAAAACAAGAGTATTGGGCTGGAAATTGGAGTAAGTTTTACTAATTCAGTGGCATTG
>JAJTBE010000142.1 GCA_021287065.1 Bacillota bacterium | reverse complement strand
CCACAAGTTTTGATATGATAAAGTTGTTAACAAAGAAAAGAATAAAAATTGAAAGAATAAAATCCTAT
This sequence comes from Bacillota bacterium, assembly GCA_021287065.1. Taxonomy (GTDB): domain Bacteria; phylum Vulcanimicrobiota; class JAJTBE01; order JAJTBE01; family JAJTBE01; genus JAJTBE01. The sequence continues at coordinate 68,981 of JAJTBE010000142.1, read as the reverse complement.
CTTACTGATAGACAATGGGAATTAACTACTACATCAGGAAATAAAACAGCCGTTTTTAACCCGCAAAGCTGTTCTGTAATAATCAACAAAAAAGATAAAGTTAAAGATCAGGTAACAATTTCTTTGAAAGGAGCAGATACCTATTGCTTTAGATTTCTTTTCTTTTCACCCGATGAAAATAGTCTTTTTGCCAATTATGACCCGCATACTTTAGCAATAATTAATATGGTAAACAGCAAGGTTTATAAAATTTTTATTCCGAATGAATCAAATATATTTCCTGAAGGAAGCTTGTATAGATTTACGCCTGACGGGAAATATCTGGTATTTTATGTGTTCAGAACATACTTGATAATTGATGTAGATGGTAAAAGAATTCGAACTTGGGCAAAATTAGAAGAACCATCCCGAATTTGGGGGGTGGGATTTATGAAGAAATCGAACAAACTGTTGTTTGCTATAAATAACACAATTCAAGCTTATAAAATCACAGGCAATTCTTTAAAATATTCTTCTACTATAATTAAGGATGACAGACTTTATTGGGGTGCTTATATTGATGAATCTCCTGATGGTAAAAACATCATTGTGGGATGTAATAACGGAACAATTTTGATTTTTGGAAAGCATTAATACGTCAAGGTTATCTGTTCACCTACGATTCCGTCACCGGGCTTCTTATTTCGAAGACTGATCGGTCCGGCAGGACTACTGTTTACACTTATTACACCGACGAGGACGGCGGTTCCAGGCGGGGGCTTCTCAAAGAGGTTGTTGATCCCAACGGCGTTAAAACATCATTCGGATACGATATTTACGGCAATCTCACATCCATCACCGACGGGCTGGGTAAAACCACAACCCTCAAGACAGCCTTGGCAGGTTGGTTCAGACAAACATTAATGGTGTAAAAACCAACGCCTTCAGGTATGATCATCTTGGAAACCGCACAAAATGGGAGTTTGATCAGTCCCGTTATGCCAGTGCTGCTTTGGGGGATGTCTTGAATCCTTCGGTTTCTTATGATACAATCGAATATGGTTATGATTCGGGGAATCGTATTGCTTTTGCGGGTGATACTGTTTTCCGGCATGATGACAATGGTAATATGACTGAAATTATTACTACAAAAGACGGCAGGGACGGGGATGGTGGTAAAGCTTCCACTGTTTATGGTTACAACAGGGCGGGGAAGATGTTCAGGGTGGTTAATCCTGATGGAAGCCTGAAGGAGTATGGTTATGATGCTTCCGGTATGCGGATCAGGGAAAAGGCTGCCGACGGCGTAACCAGAGAGTTCTATCCCGACAACGGAAAAATCCCCTTCTTCGGATCGGAGCGCGTTTCCGGCGCAGATCTCCCCGAAGGCTCCAATGCTGCGGTTTCTTACATAGGGGAAGGAATAAAGCCTCTCGCCGCCTGTGTTGGGACATCCACAGCTTCAGGTTCTGCCAACACCAAAACCGTTTACTTCCTCGACGACCATCTGGGCAGCATATTAGCCCTGACTGACGAAAACGGCAATATTATAACACACTATAACTACGACGAATTCGGCATAATGACCGCAAAAAGGGAAATTCTACCCAACCCCCTGACAACACAGCCCGGCGCAACCGGCTTCCCCGGCTACACCGGACAATACCAGGATCAAACCGCTGGCCTCCTCTACCTGAGAAACAGATTCTACAACCCCGCAATCGGAAGATTCACCCAGATAGATCCGATATACCTCGATAACCAGTATGCGTATATTCCGGGAGGGAACCCGGTGAATTATACGGATGTGACGGGGTTAAGAACACCTGCAGGAATTGCAGGAGGTGCTTCTACGGCATTTTTTGCATGCACGGGTCTTTGGGCGCTTCATAATGAATTAGAACGTGCCAGAAAAAAAGCTGAAGCAAGATGGGATAAAATTTGGTTCGGGAGAGAAGGATCTTATAATCTGGATCATGGTTGTTCACCTAATAAAGATATATTTGTAGAAGAAGAAAAATGGAAAATTCTTGGAACAGATGAAGAATCATTTTCCGGGAGAGTTAAGGATGCAGCAATAATATGCGGATTAGGTTTTATTGTTGGTGCTGCTATAGCTATTGTATTTTAATAAAAATTTAAAAACCTATTAAATATATATTATTTCTAACCTTTCATTTCAGCTTGAAATCATAATTTATAGGATAGCTTATAGATGATGATTTTGAGATAGGAGGGTAAATTGACAGAAGAAACTGACTTCAGAGAGAATTATTCTGCTCTCAGGAAGAACATTCGCTCTTTACTGATTGGAATCAATTTGATTTTTGTAGCTTTTTGTTTTATTGTCATGGTTCCTGTGTCAGTATATATTTATTTTAGTTCTCCGGAAAATTCAAAAATAAATCTGATGGTCAGCATGCCGCTATTATTATTGTCAAATGTTCTATGTATGACATTTTTCTTTACAATGCTGACATTATTAATGAGGAAATTCGCTCCTTTATTAGGATTGAAACCCAACTTAAGGTTTGAGATTTCTGAAAAAATTGAGCCGTCTGGTATTGATAATGAAAAAGATATGGAAAAGTTTAAGTTTACCAACAAAATTCTGCTTTATTCCACCTTTGTTCTTTTTTCCATTATGGCAATATGTGCTCTTTTTGCCTATAACTATTTTAAATATGTAGCTCTGGCGATGGTTTTTTATTACATTGCTTACTCTGTTTTTGTTTTATTCATTGCATTCACAGGAAAATTTAAGTGTCTTGAACGGTATAAGGATTAATGGACAGGGAGGAGCTGTTTGAATTGGGTTACATATTTCTGAATTTCAATGCCAATTTATGAGTTTCAGGATTGTGTATAAACCTATTTTGAAGGGAATTTTTCAGATTAAGAATCAAATCTGGTAAAAATCAAAGGTTACGATTCAGAAAGAAAATCTTTACAAGGGAAACCATTAAAATGGTTTAAAGCCCGTGGTTATGCGGTTTTGCTTATCACCGGGTTAAAACCCGGTGTTGGTTCCAGAGGCATCAGGTTTAGCGGGTAACTACCAAATCCGATGTCAAAATAGGTTTGGAGTGGTGAAAATCATAGTATTTTCACAGTATATCGCCATTGCAAACCCTTCGCAAAAGGCTGAAGCAATCCCGTAGGCATTGTAAATATTTGGCAAAATGGTATCAGTCCGCCAACGGCGATGTGTTTAGATTTGATCTGAACGGGAATATAGTTTCGAAGTATGTTTCCAGTGCAGGGGCAATGCCCATGAATTAGGGCACGGAGCAGGATGGGAGGCGGGTTTTAGCATGTTTAAATCTGATTTGAGAAAATCTCAGTTATACAATGATTATGACTGGTTTATAATCAGATTACGCTTGTTTACAGTAGGAATTATTATGATTACTGTTGGTATTGCAACTGTTTTGATTCAATGTTATCCCCGATTTGCTTTCGAAATAATGGTTTTTGTTCTTTTTGCTTTTCTTATATTGATAATGGTCAGATGGGCTGCAAGTTACTTTGTCAGGCTTCAGTTTGGAGTAACTTCGAACCTTCCTTCAGGTTGGGAGACTCTGTTTGAATATCTTGTATTCAATTTCTCACCGGAAAAGCTTAAAAGGATCTCAATTTTTTTAATATCGTTTATTTTATTATGGCTTATTGTTTTTTTAAATTTAATTTTCCGCAGGATAATTCAATACGATATATTCGACATTTTTTCTTTGTTGTTTGTCTTTGGTTTCACCTACATTTATGTCAGTCTGAAAAAAAAGGATAAAAATTCAATATAGCTGATTCAATGCTTTAGAAAAGGAAGCCTTAAATGAACCATACTATAGAGTTTTTAATGATTATAAGAATGATAATTTCCACAATTGGAATTGTGACCGGTTTTGCTATCATTATGTTCTATAAAAAAATGCCGGCAATTAGGGATTTTTTTATGGAAAGGATGGTTTTATTCAGAATTTTGCTCTTTATGTTGCTGCTGAACAGTTTGAATTTTATCTACTTTGTTGTCAGAATTTATGATTTTGGATTCCTCGGTAAGCTGCATAATGCAGATGCAGAGTATAGTGCAGTAATTGCTGTTGCCGGAATTATCAAATTTGTCGGAGCTTTTTGTATATCGGGCATAAATATTTACATCAGCTCATTTCTTTTTGTGAAGAATCCCTTAAATATCTTTAACCTGCTGCAGCATAGACAGATCAAACTGATGGAAATAATAATTATCAACATTGGCTTAATTGTAGCGATTGCAGGCTTGTTACCTTTAGCTATACTTTTAATTTTGAAATTATAATGGCCGGCATGGGTTTTTTGGGTTTGATCTGAATGAGAATATGGTTTCGAAGTTTGTTCCCGGCGCAGAGGGCAATACCCATGAATTAAGGCATGGATTTACCTGATCACTCACGAGAATGCTAATCGTTTGCCCAGTTCCCAGAGGAAACTTTTTTGAAAAAAGTTTCCTCCTGACCTCCATCCCAAAACTTTTGGAATTGGGGACCGACCGGAGGGGTTAGGACCGACGGGGAATGGGGACCGTCAGAGGGAACCACGCTTTTTTGGAAAAGCGAGGTTGCCCTCCGAACCTCCCTCCTTGAAAAACAAGAATATTGGACTGTGGATTTGAGTAAATTTTACTAATTCAGTGGCATTGAGTGCATGGGAAGTTGGATATATCCGGAATTCTGCTGATAAGCTCGTTGGGGTTGATTTTCCTGATGGAAGCTTTACGAGTTTTTTTACTGCAACGATGAGTTTCTCTGATTTCCCGTAGGTGATGATTATGAAAAGCAGTATAATGGTAGTTGAGAAAATACATTCCCCTTCATTTCGTTATATCTCATATTTGTTGTTTTTCTTTGATAATTCCAGTCATTCGGACCTGGGTTCACATAATCACAAGCTCAGCCTTTTGATTGTTGCTCCTGAAAAGGGACGGGTTCAGAAGTTTGAAAACCACATAATAAAACAATTGGTAAAATGGAGGGATGATGATCGTCTGATTGTTGTCCTCGAAAATGAGGGGTGTCATTTTCTTGCAGAGGTTGATGGGGATTCCGGAAAAACAAGCATTATCAGAGAAGTGAAGGCTTCTGAGTTTTATTTCCGCGTTTCTCCCGATGAAAAGTATTATCTTTCCGGTGAGATCCACACAAAGAAAGAGACTATAACAGACAAGCTTCAATCTTTTGTTTTAAGACGGTTCAAATATTTTCAGCAGCTCCCTTTTTTTGATGTGGTTCTTTCAAATAAGACAAATGATATATATGAATTCAGCGTAAAATCTCTGAATGAAGAAGACAATACGGATAAGCAAGGCAGATACAGCGGCAATTGTTTTGAATGGATTGATGAAACAAGACTGGCAGGCCAGAATGGCGGGGTCATTAGTATAATTGATACAATTACTCATCAGGCTATAAACTGTATCTGGGATAAAAATAGTTCTGTTTTGAGATTTTATCCTTATGAAGATAATGTTCTGTTTATTGCGCTTAAGCCTGATGGAATAAGCCAGCTATACAAATTGGAATTGTCAACAAATGAAATTAGTCTTATAGGTTTTGATAACATATTAAACTTGCTTTACTATTCCGAGAACCTGTACTTTTATGAAAAGGTTGAAGACGGCAAGTCTGTGATATATGAATCAGATACTGTTGAAGAGAGAAAAATAAGCGAATCAGGTATTGTTTCATCTGCAGTTTACTCCGGAAATAAAGATTTGTTTTACTGTTTGGATTCTGAAAATGATCAGCTTTTTCTGACAACAGCCGGAAGGCAGGGGCAATGCCACCGAATTAATACCAACTTTCCAATCTAATTGCTGCACGCTGGCAATGTTAATCGGTAATCACCGGAATTGTGAGTGATTCGCCCGCATTGGCGTAATGCAGATATTTTGGAAAAACCGTATAATACAATCCTGCCGGAACATTTACTATGCCGACGGGATTGCTTCACCCTTTTGCGAATGGTTTGCAATGACAATGTGCTTTCAATATACAGGAAAGTTGGTATCAGGCTTCATTCAGACTTCAGCGGAGGGTTAGCAATGACAGGCTTCAGCGGTTATGAAGACTGCTGTTATATATCCAGTTCGTATCTGAAGGATCTGCTTCTTCTGTCTGTAGGAATATGCCGGTGTTTTTTCAGTTGTTCTATGCTTGTTACAGGTTCTCCGTAAACGGGTTTAAATTCTTCTGAGCCGTAATTCTGGGGATATTCGTTCCAGGGTCCTTCGCAGACTCTGTCAAACCGGCATTCCTTACACTGTGGGAATTTTTCTTTTATTTCCAGTCGTTTCTGGCTCCAGTCAACTATTTTTTCCTCGAAGCCGTACTGTTTGAGTTCGGTGTAACCGGCTTCCGCCATGGCTATTTCAACGGCAATATGTTCCACATTGGGGAGAAAACAGTAGGGAATGGTTTCCGTATCCACAGAAACTCCGCTGAGCATGCAAAGATCGATGGCGTTTAGAAGGGATTCACTGATTTCAGTATATGTGGGCACAACATCAAAGAAATCTTTTCTTGCATTTCCGCAGGCATGGGGAAATGTGAGGTTAATGGTTGTAAAGCCGAGGTTTATCATCAGTTTGGCAGTTTGCAGGAGGTAGGGTGCGTTGACTTTTGATATGACGATTTTTCCGGTGAGAAAACCTGCTCCCTGTCTTAGTTCGATGACATTTCTGATTCCCTGAATGGTATCATAAAAGCTGCCAGGTTTCTGGGTTATAGCGTCGTGGATTTCTGCAGTATGTCCGTGCAGGGCTATACAGAAGTTGATTGGTGCTATTGAGCAGAGTGCGGCGGCAAATCCGGGATCCGCAAGTTTTCTGCCGTTGGTCTGCATGGTTATGCCAAAACCAATATCTCTGGCAAAAGCGACAAGATCGAGAAGTTCCTTTCGTATTGTAGGTTCTCCGCCTGTAAAAACGACCCTGTCGGTTCGTTTGCGGGAATCCAGCAGTTCCTGTTTATAATCCTCAGGGGAAATATCTTCCGGCATTCCGCCGTTTAACACTATATCCCTGAAATCCGATATGACGCAGTGAATACATTCGTTGTTGCAGGAATATCCCAGTTTAATATCAGCTCTTGACATGCAGACTTCTCCGTAATTAGTTGGACTTTTTCAATTATAACAGAAACAGCGGAAGTTTTCCAAATTGTAAAAGGCTTTTTAAAAAAGCTTCTATGTGATGATACTGAAGTTAACTTTGTAAAGCTCCCGTTTAAAACAGTTCAAGCTGTTCAGCTACATCATCGCTTAGTTTTTCGAGCACTGCATCTATCTTGATTTCTTTTTCCCTGATTCTCCTGCCGAAATCATATACAGCCTGAATGCTGCTCTGTTTGATTTCCCTTATGGCTCTAAGATCTTCAAATGATTTTATGGTTTTGCTTTTCAGTCCATTGATGAGAAGGGCTGTGGAAGCTTCATCCAGCAGAAATCTTTCCGGGATTTCCTTTGGGTCCAGTTTTTTTATGTTGTCCCTTACACTGTTGAACAGCAGATCTTCTCCGGGTTTGTATTCGTAGATGAAAATTTTGATATTGAGGCCTTTGAGGTATTTGTACATAACCTTTTTGACTTCGTCCCACTGCAGTTCGTCGTTATCGGTGCCGAGCCGGGGGAAAGCTGCGGATTTTATCCCTCTGTCTTTATATGCGCCGACAAACTGTTCAAGGCCCTTCTTTATATAATTAATATCCGCAGGCTGTCTGCTGTGGTTTTTTGTGGGAAAATTGATGATTGTTTTCCTGTCGTTTGCGTAATAGAAATCGAGTTTGCCGGGGATTACCTTTCCGTTTTCGCAGGCATGTTTATAAAATCTGAAAATTTCCGGGTATCTGTATCTGAATTCGAGCTGGACTCCACCCCCGATGATTCCGTCGCAGTTAATTTCGTTTATCAGAGCCTGACATTGGGAATCGGGAAGATTTCCCTTTATCAGTTTTATATTTGAAGGATCTTTTCGCACGGTCGGTTGAACCTTTCTCCCATTCGGTTTTCAAATTTCCGTTTTATTATATCACACATACCGGAGAATCCAATATGTGCAGGCAGGTATAAAAAATCCCAAACCTGTTAACATGTCTTTATTTTGTGCTATAATATCGGTGAATTGACAACATGGGAAGGCAACGAAGTGAATATAGCATTTATTAGCCCAAGGGGCACGGAAAGAAATCAGCAGAACAATATTCTTTATGAAATTTTCAGAAAACTAATCCCGGTTCTGAGCTTTATGATCGATGATATCGAGTTCATCCCTAATCTTGGCTTGCTTCAGCTTGCTGCTCTTGTGGGAGATGAGCATGAAGTTAAGTATATTGACGAGGATTATATTGATATCAGGGATGCCGAGCCGGTAATCTTCGAAAAAAACTGGGATATCGTGGCAATTTCCGCCTGCAACAATCAGGCTCTCAGAGCTTATGAAATTGCAGATCGCTTCAGGGCACAGGGAACAACCGTAATTATGGGCGGATACCATCCCAGCGCTCTTCCTGAGGAAGCTAAACTTCATGCCGACGCAGTGTTTATTGGCGAGGGAGAGGATACTTTTCCCGTATTTCTGGAAGATTTTAAGAAGGGGGAAATCAAGCCTTTCTATAAATCATCGGGAAATGTGGATCTGACAAAACTTCCCGCTCCCCGTTTCGATTGTATTTCGAACATAATGCGCTTCAATAAGCTTCCGGTTTTCGCCACCAGAGGATGCCCCAGAAAATGCGAATACTGTTCGGTAAAAATGATTTATGGACCCAAATACCGCAAAAAGACCATTGAACAGATTGTGAGTGAAATTGAGGAGCTGAAAAAACTCTATCCCAGACCTTATCCATTTATTACATTTGGAGATGAAAATCTTCTGGCAGACAAAAAATGGTCGAAAGAGCTGGCAAAGGCTCTTATTCCCCTGAATATCAGATGGGAATGTTATTGCGATGCTTCGGTGGCCTGGGACGACGAGCTTCTGGAACTGCTCCACCAGTCCAACTGTGTTGAGCTTCTCATCGGATTCGAATCCATTGTCCGTGAAAACATGAACATGGGTGATCGCTGGAAATACGGAATGGTCGAAAAATACTCGGAAGCAATCAGAAGAATCCAGTCCAAAGGTGTTGGAGTTATGGGACTCTTCATGTTCGGCTTCGATCACGATACCCCCGATGTATTCAAAGCTACAGCGGACTTTATCCACGAAACAGGACTTTTTGATGTGGATTTTGCAGTTCTCTGCCCAATCCCCGGAACGGACACCTTCAACAAACTAAGCACCGAAGGCAGAATCCTTACATACAACTGGAATAAATACACATGGATCCATGTTAACTACCAGCCAATGAGAATGACCGCCAAAGAGCTTCAGGAAGGGCTTCTCTATATGTTCAAAGAGTTCTCTTCCATCGAAATCCTCCACAAGCGGAAACAATACTTCAAAGGCATATACGAAAGACTGGCAGCAGCAAAGCAGTAGAAGTCTTCAGGGATTGTGTAAAAACAAGTAACGCAGGGCTTTACAGGCTGCGCCGGAACTCCGGTTTTAAATAGCTGTCATTGAGTATGTGGTAAATACCACTAAGTTTTTCCAATTTGAGGAGCAAGACAGGAATCTTTACAGCTTGGTTTTAACAATTTACCGGAAAACGCCATTGTGGAAATCGGGAAAATGGTTTAAATCCCGTGGTTATAGGGTTTTGGCTGCCACCGGGTCCCATAAATCACCCTGAACCGCCGGCAACCCTAATAACGGTAACATTCGACAGGGATCGTAGGAGGGGTTTGCAACCCCGACGCGAACCCGCAGGTTCGCCCACAGGCAAACACGCAGCGGTAAACAACCTCATCAGCCGCATGCCTAGCTCCCGGAGAAAACTTTTGGAATTTGGGACCGACCTGGGGGGTTGGGACCCAATGCCCATGAATTAAGGCATGGATTTATCTGATCGCTCACGAGAATTATAACCACATGCCCAGCTCCCAGAGAAAACTTTTTGAAAAAAGTTTCCTCGCGCCCACCCTGCGGGCAGGCACCCGCCATCCCAAAACTTTTGAATTGGGGGACCGACGTGGGGATTTGGACCGACGGGGGTTAGGACCCTCAGAGGGAACCACGCTTTTTTGGAAAAGCGAGGTTACCCTCCGAACCTCCCTCCTTGAAAAACAGGAGTATTGGGTTGGGGTTTTGAGTGAATTTAACTAATTCAGTGACATTGCACACCTTCGAAATCTTTGGAAACAGGTTCAGCATCATCTTTATCCGGTAAAAAAATTACTACTCAATCAGAGGAACATTGTGAATTTCAACCTTAAAACAGATCTGCCAAGCTCAGCCCATTCAGGGCTTTCTTCTCTTTATTCTTACTCCCGCAGCTGCTTTTTTCAGAAAATCAAAAATTTCTCGTTCCGTTCTTCACTAATGGGTTTATCACTTTCAGCATTAATTCTGTTTTCAGGATGTCCCGGAAAAGTTCAGGAACCCGTTTCATCCCCTTCTCCTTCTCCGGTTGTTTCATCCGTATCTGAACCCGCTGTTTCTCCATCCCCTGTTATATCTTCCGGTTCAGAACAGGCTGATCCCGATGATTCACCTTCATCTGTGACGGAAGACGCTCAGATTCTGGCGAAAAAGGGGCAGATGGAAAAAGCTGAAGATCTGATAAGAGGAGAAATCAGAAAGAATCCGAAAAATCCGGAATTCTATGCCACTCTCTCCATGCTTTTCATTCAGGCGGGAAAAAACAACTCCGCACTTGATATATGCAACGAAGGATTAAAGGCTCTCCCCGACAATCTCAAGCTTCTTGAGGAAAAATCCGCAGTTCTGATGCTTATGGAAAAATGGGGTGAATCCGCAAAATTAAACCGGCGGATTCTCGAACTTTTCCATTCGGACCCCGCAGCCTCCCCGGATATGGCTTCACTTGCGAGGGAGAGTATCGGAAAAGCTTATGCCTCCGGCAGGGATCAGGCAGCAACTAAAGCTGCTTTCGATTTTGCCATTGGGGATCTTGAAAAATCGTTATCAAAGAAACCAAAGGACGAACTTCTTCTGCGGGAAAAAGCTTTTCTTCTGATGAATGCAAAGAAATATGATGAAGCAGTGGCAGTGCTGAGAACTGTGGATGAGGTGGAGAAGGAAAACCTGTTTATTTCCCTTGATATCGGCAAATGCTATCTGTTTGCCGGAAAATATCCTCTGGCTGAAAAAGAGTTTGAATACACTATCTCAAAGAATCCGGAAAATTTCCGTTCTTTCCGCAATTATGGGTGGTACTGGATGGAAAGAGGGAAAATAGAAAAAGGCGAAGCTGCGGCAAATCTTTTTGCAAAATCAGCGGAACAGTATGAAAAGGCTCTGGCTCTTGCAAGCCTGCCTATTGATACTTCGTTTTTGCAGTTTAAAGCGGCGGAGGCGGATTTCAACAAATGGAAAGCTTCAGGAAAGGAATCTGATAAAAAGTCAGCTTCAGATGCCTTTAAAAATTATTATAAACTGGCTCCCGACTGGACGGATACGGACATAGCAGAGCCATTTATGAAAGAACTTGGTGAGGAAAAACCCAGATGAGTAATAATCACAGCAACAGACTTCCCCTTTTTGACATAGACGGAACAATACTTAAGAGCGGCAATAAGGCGCATCACGACGCTTTTACAACAGCTTTTCAGGGTGCATTGGATATAACTCCCGATCTCAAGGTTATCAGAGCGGCAGGTATGCTTGATCGCAATATTATCAAGGAAATTCTTGAGATGAACGGTCTTTCTCCCGCTGATCATCCTGAAAAAATAGAGGAAGTTCTGGAACGCATGCGTTCCCACTTTACAGAAAATGCTCCTGATATGAAAGACCGGGTTCTTCCCGGAGTAAGGGAAACTCTGGCAGCGCTGAAAGAAGAAAAAATCCCTGCGGGCCTTCTGACAGGCAATGTGGAGACCATAGCATGGGTAAAAATGCAGAGAGCCGGTTTGTATGATCTTCTGGACAAGTTCGGCGGTTTTGGGGATATGATGGTTACACAGAGGGCGGAACTTATTCCCATAGCTGTTGAGCATGCTAACAGACTGACCGGCAACGGATTCAAACCGGAGGATGTGGTAATAATCGGCGATACTCCGAGGGATATAGACTGTGCAAGACAGGGCGGGGCAAAGGTGATAGCTGTGGCAACGGGCTACTACCCCAAAGATGTTCTTGGTCCTATGAATCCGGATCTTCTGATTGATGACATGTCTGATTTCGGTAAAGTTGTTGATTTTATTGCAGGCAGATAATATATTTGGTTTTTAATCTGTTTTAACATCGGATGTTAACGGAGAGGTATTTCCGGTTTCCTTTAAATATGCGCAAATGCTTGCAAAATATGAAGGAAATCTTTAAATCATGATAAATGAAATTACCTGCGGAGATCTGTATATAAACAAAAGGAGAAGTACAGGAAAGTCCCCCCGTATGGTGCTCCTGGAAACCATATGATTACATGGTTGAATTAGCTCAAAGAGAAGAAATAGAATATGGCGATTCGCCCTCAAAAGTTATTGAGTGGTTCAATGCCAGACTTGAAGAAGGTACAAGCAAGGTTTATGTAGCCAGAGGCTGGTGCAAAAGGTGCGGAATCTGCGTTACATTCTGTCCGGTGAAAGCTCTGGACAGAGACAGCGACGGCGTGCCTGTGGTTTTTGAAGATGCATGCATAAGCTGTGGAACCTGCGAGATAATGTGCCCCGATTATGCAATTGTGGTATCGGGGTTAAAGGCAAAACAAGGCAAATAGTAAACTGATATGCGGGTTAATGACCCGCTTTTTGACATTTACCTGAAACAGAGGAACAAAAATGGGAGTCAAGCTGGAATCCAAACCCATTTCCAAATTGGGTTATATCAACTATCAGGAAGGCAATATTTATTATGTTTTCCATCAGGGCAACGAGACCTGTGCAGAAGCTGCCCTTCTTGCCGGATGCGATTTTTACGGAGGCTATCCGATTACTCCATCGTCTGAAGTAGCGGAAGTTCTCTCCCGGCGTATGCCTCAGGAGGGAAGAGTATTTGTGCAGATGGAAGATGAAATCGCTTCCATGGCTTCTATCATAGGAGCTGCCCTTGGTGGTGCAAAATCGATGACAGCTACTTCCGGACCCGGGTTTTCACTGATGCAGGAAAACCTCGGTTATGCTGTTACCGCTGAAGTCCCCTGCGTAGTTGTCAATGTCCAGAGGCTTGGTCCCAGCACCGGCGGTCCCACTTCGCCTGCTCAGGGAGATTTGATGCAGACAAAATGGGGAACTCACGGCGATCATCCCATTATCGCCCTTTCACCCACCTCTATACAGGAAGTCCTCGAACTCACCATCGTTTCTTTTGATTTTGCAGAAAGATACAGAACCCCGGTTGTCCTTCTTATGGATGAAATTATAGGCCATATGAGGGAAAGAGTGGGATACCCCCGCAAACAGGATATAAATATTTTCGAACGGAAAAAATATCTGGAACCGGGAGAGGATTATAAGCCTTACTCTCTGGATTATGATTCCGATGTGCCTCCGCTGCTCAGCTTCGGGGAAGGGGCAAGATACCATGTGACAGGCCTCATCCACGACGAAGCAGGTTTCCCTACTCTCAACAAAAAAGAAGTAACAGAGTGGTATGATCGCCTTTACAGAAAAATCGATAAAGGCCTCGACCGGATTCTGCTTTATGAACTCTACAATATGGAAGATGCCGATACAGCTATTATTTCATTCGGTATTTCCGTAAGAGTGGGTCTTGAGGCAATGCAGAAAGCCCGGCAGAAAGGTCTGAAAGTGGGCATGGTCAAACTTCTTACCGTTTGCCCTCTTCCCGAGGAAATGCTCAGACAGGTAATAAGCGGCGTCAAAAAAGTCGTTGTGCCTGAAATGAACCGCGGACAGTTGGTTCTTGAAATTGACCGTCTGAATAAAACAGGGGTTGAACTTATCCATGTCGGCACCAGCGACGGAGAAATAGTAAGACCCGAAGATGTTCTGAAAGCTCTGGAGGATTAACATACACTATGGAAAGAACCGCTCCGCTAATTCACGATATGCTTCGTCCCAACAAAAAATTCCCCTCAGTCTGGTGTCCGGGCTGTGGAAACGGAATTGTTCTGGGATGTCTTTTAAGAGCCATCAAAGCTCAGGGAATTGACCACAACAAAGTGGCTCTTGTTTCCGGCATTGGATGCTCCGGCAGAATGCCTGTATATGCTGATTTTAACACTCTGCACACCACCCACGGCAGAGCTTTGGCTTTTGCCACAGGATTAAAACTTGCCCGCCCGGACCTCCATGTTATTGTTATTATGGGCGACGGCGACTCACTCGCCATCGGCGGAAACCACTTTATCCACACATGCAGAAGAAATCTCAGCATGACCGCAATTGTTGTGAACAACAAGATTTACGGTATGACCGGCGGACAGTGTTCACCGACTACACCTGTTGATTCAGTGGCTACCACAGCGACTTACGGCAACATCGACCAGCCCTTTGACATTTCCCATCTTGCCGCAGTTGCAGGTGCAGCTTTTGTGGGCAGAAGCACCGTCTTTCATGTTCGCGAACTTGAAAACATCATTTCTCAGGGTCTCAACAAAAAAGGCTTCGCCCTTATCGAAGCTATTTCAAACTGCCATACATACTTTGGCCGTATGAACCGCATCGGTCAGGCTCCCGACATGCTCAAATGGATGAAAGACAATACTGCTCCTGTTCTTATGGATCCTGAAAAGAGAAAAGACAAAGTTACAAGAGGCGTCTTTGTGGATAAGGAAACCATAGGATTCCTCCAGCATTACGAACAGCTTGTTGAAAAAGCTATCAAAAACAAAGAACTTCTTAAACAATGGAAACAAAAACGGGAACATAAGGATGATGAAGCTGAGGAACAAGCTGGTTAAAGAAAATGGCGAGGTAATATGAAAAAAACATTGACCGGATTTTTGTATCTGTTAATTTTTGCATTTTTATTTGCAACAGGTTGTCAGGGAAACAAACAGGAAAACTCAAAGCCCGCTGAAACCGGAAAACCTCCGGCCGCACCATCGGCAGTGTCGGAACAAAGCCCTGTATCCGCAGAATCTCCTCAGGCTTCACCTTCGCAGACAGAAGACAAAAAAGAAGATCAAGATGACAAAGAAGACAGCGGCAATGAAGGCGATCAGTCCGACAATGCAAAAAAGCACCGTATTCCCACCTCGTCACTATTTGAGCCTTTCACTGAAAAAACAGTGGTAAAAACTGATGCGGAAAAAGTCATAAAAGAAGGCGATGCATTATTCCTGAAGGGAAAATTCGACGACGCCGCAAAGCTTTATGAAGAAGCTCTGAAAAAAGACCCGAAGGAAGATGAAGCTTACATTCGTCTCGGTGATATTTTCCTGAGAAAGGGAGAATATGAAAAATCAGGGGATTCATTCAAAAAAGCTCTGGAAATTAACCCAAAAAACAAATACGCCCGTTTTGGCATGTCCGATATTCTTATGGAAGACGGAAAATATGAAGAAGCAGTAAGACAGCTCGAAATGTGCCTTCGGCAGGATCCGAAATTCGCCCCTGCCATCACCACACTGGGTGATGTTTATGTAGATACGAAACAGTATGACAAAGCGGAAAAAATGTTCCTCAGTTCACTGAAAGCTGATCCGAACCAGCCTTACCCCGATACTTACATAGGCCTTGGCGAGCTTTATTTCACCACTGAAAAATATAAAAAAGCACTGGAAGCGTTCCGGACTGCCCAGAAAAAAGATCCCTACGACATAGACGGATTCCTCGGCGCCGCAAAAACACTGACCAGAATGGAAAAATTTGCAGAAGCTGAAGAAACCTTTATCAAAGCAAGAAAACTAAACCCCGATCATCTTGAAGCGGGAATACTGCTGTCACAGTTTTATCTCGGCATGAATAAATTCGACAAGGCAGAATCAGTCCTGACTGAACTGGAGAAAAAACACAAAGGCAGCGAAGATGTAGCTGAAGTCAGGAAAAAACTGGAACAACTGAGAAAAAACCACCTGAAAGGCAAAATGTAGAAACCTTCGGGAATCCCCCCCCGACCTGTAACGCAAAGCCCGCAGAGCAAAATCCGTAGGGTAAAGCTTCAGCTTTGCTGTTCCAACTATGCATCTCAAAGATTCAGCTTTGCTGAACCCACAAACCAACTACTTTTTTCCTGCTGTTTTACCGGATAATTTTCTATTCCTCCATTACCTCTTTTATCTTCTTCATTGTATTCATAAGAAGCAGCTGTTGGTTTGCGGAATCGTCCCAGTTCATTACATTTGATAAAATTGTCATCGACAGATTTGTCTGGGGATCGTAGATCATGAAGGACAGATAGCCGCTGATTCCTCCGGAGTGGCCGTAGCCGAGGCCCTCTATGTAATAGCATCCAAGTCCGTAACTGAAGGTATCCGTTACCGGTAGTGTATCGGTTATCATATTTACATATTCCTGACGAAGCCCGGCTTTACCTGTGTATAGTTTTTCAGCCCAAACCGACAAATCCTGTGTAGTGGATATTATGTTGCCGTTGGCGACCTGAAACGAAATGTTGTTTGTTAAAAACAGATCAGGAACCAGCGTATTATAGTCGTATCCCGTAATAAACGGTGAAGGAATGGTCTGATCCGTTCCTTTCCACGGCAGGGTTGAATTGTTGAGATTGTTTGTTTCCAGAAGGTTTGAGGTTACAAAATCCCCGTAACTCATGCCGGAAACTCTCTCTATTATCCTGCCAAGCAGTGAATATCCCGTATCGCTGTAACTGAACTTTTCGCCGGGAGTGCCTGCATACAATCCGTTGACCGCCACTACCCCCGCAAGCTCATCCACATCAAATGTGTGGTAGGGATCCTGCTTTAGTACATATACAAGATAATTCTGCCCTGCATAAGGCACATTCGAATCTTCCGGTATGTTATCATTTGCCACATCAAAAACACCGGCTCTGTGCTGCAGAAGCTGCTTTATGGTGATTTCGGATTTATACGGGATATTATAATCGGAAGTATCGGGCAGATAAGGCTCCGATTTTCCCGGTATGTTGCCGGTGATTTTGTCGTCAATATTCAGAAGCCCCCTCTGCTGAAGAAGCATAATGGCGGCAGAAGTGAATGTCTTAGTGATGCTTGCGGCTCTGAAATGTGTGTTTTCATTGGTGGAGACTGGCATATCCGCGCCGGCATAATAATCGCCCCGGTCTGACAAAACCCTCACCGCCAGACCTCCCTGAATCCCCGGATACCCAGCTTTATAAGAATTCCAGGAATCAGAAACCACAGACTGAATCTTAGCAGAATAAATATCATCAGGATTATCCCCTGCCGAATCGCCGGAAGAACAACCGGCAAAAACCAGCAATCCCATAAGAAGGGCAAATAAAACATTCCACCTGAAAAACCTCATACCGCAATCCCCCTCATATAAATATATATGGATATTCGACAGAATGGAGGTTTGTCTTTTTGATAAAAATAAAAAAGCGTTGATTTCTCAACGCTTTTTGTTAGTGGGCAGGGAAGGATTCGAACCTCCGTAGCGCGTCGCGCGACAGATTTACAGTCTGTTGCCTTTAACCCCTCGGCCACCTACCCAGTTCAATACGGCACAGTAACTACTGAAACGTCATGCGGTTCGAGTAGTGCCGTTCCGCATTAATAAGATAATACAACTCGATGATTTTGTCAATACCTGAATTTATTTTTTTTATACCGCAGCTTTTGCAGCATTCTGTTCAACAATGATTTCTGCAAGTTTCATGCCGGTTTGTTTCATCTGAGCCAGGTGTTCGGGCTTGGGTATGTACTGAACATTTACGGGTTCAAAGGGTGTTTCCCAGTTCATGTCTTTTACGAACTGATGGAGTTCCTTTGCGCCCTGTCCGCCCCAGCCGTATGAGCCGAATGCGAATCCGATTTTCTTCTGGGGGCTGAGTCCTTTGAGGTATGAAAGGAATCCGCCCATGGTGGGAAGTATGGTGCAGTTAAGGGTGGGTGAGCCGAGGCATACTGCCCTGGCTGTGAGGATGTCGGTGATTATGTCGGAAATGTGGTTGGTCTGAAGGTTTCTGATAACCACTTTAAGGCCTGCTTCCTCGAAGCCTTCCATGAGGGCGTATGCCATTTTGTGGGTTGATTCCCACATTGTGTCATATACAATAACAGCTTTGTTTTCAGATTCGTAGTTTGCCCATTTTGCGTAAGCCTGGACGATTCTGCAAATGTCTTCGCCTCTCCAGATAAGGCCATGGCTTGGTCCAATCATATTGGTTTCAAGCTTGGAAGCGATTTCCAGAGCTTTTCTGACCTGCTGTCCGAAGGGGAAAACTATGTTTGCATAGTATTTCGCAGCTTCAGTATAAACCGGTTCAAAACCGAGTTCATCCACAAAGCGTTCGTTTGAGGCTATGTGCTGTCCGAATGCATCGTTGGGAAGAAGGAGCTTTTCCTCGGGGCAGTATGTCATCATTGAATCGGGCCAGTGAACCATGGAAATGGGGTGGAAAGAAAGGGTTCTTTTGCCGATGGAAATCCTGTCGCCTTCTTTTACGGTTCTGATTTCGTCTTTAATGTCAAAATGGCTCAGAAGTCCCCGTTTTCCAAAGGGTGATGAAATAATTTCGGCGTTGGGGGCAGCTTCTTTAAGTTTCAGCAGGCTGCCTGAGTGGTCCATTTCAACATGGTTGCTGATGATGTAGTCGATCTTTTCAGGATCAACGATCTGTTTGATTCTTGCCATCATTTCATCGAAAAGATAATGTTTAACAGTGTCCACAACTGTGATCTTCTCATCGACAATCAGGTATGCATTGTATGTGGATCCAAGCTGTGTGAGATAACCGTGGAAATTCCGGAGATCCCAGTCTATTCCCCCTACCCAGTATATGCCGGGTTTCATCTCTATGGGTTTCATATATACCTCCTTGAAGTGCTTATATTGTTAAATATGAAAAAACTTATCATTGCCGGAATATCACTGATAACAGACTTCCGGATGAGCTTTCCGCCCTCTGGTTAAAGGTGTAAACAGGACAATAACTCTCCTGTCAATTAAACACAAATAAACCTATATGTCAAGAATTTTAATCCTGTGTCTAAAATCCTGCCCTGACCATGCCAAAAATGATTATACACAGAGATTTAAACATAAACAGGGGTATAATTTACAGAGAAAGTGGAACAGTTTTCTGTTTCTCAAATAAAAAGGGAGGATGTTATGAAAAATAAAAAACCTTATAGCCGTTTTACGCCTTACTCAGTGGTTATTCTTGTTCTGCTGGCGGTTATTGCTCCTTTTTACGCCGCTGCAGGTTGCTCCTCTCAGGACAGCGCCGTTGCTTCAGTAAGTGAAGATCCTGAAGTTATGTATCAGAAAGCTATTCTGGATGCCAGTGTGGTAACACCTGAGGAAGTATCGAAAAACCTGACGGCTCTTGATGAAAACGCCACTCAGTTAAAATGGGAGGGCACGCCGGGCAAATCAAGACTCCTCGTGGTTACCTGGACCAACAAAACCTATTATGATGATTATGTGGGAAAAGATTATGTAATGCCGAAAAATGCCTGGATTACAGTCTGTCCGGAACTTCAGAACTGGTATAACCAACAGGGGTATTCACCGTCGGAATTTCCAAGCCTGAGGATAGAACAGCTCCTTGGCCTGCCACCATATACGGGCAAAACCAAATTTGTGGAATTCTGGGTAAACCTCGATGATCTTTTCAGACCAAGCCCTGATCCTGAAATCAATGATCACGAAGCTGATGTGGACTTCCCGAACTCCCGCTTCCTCGTTTTTGATAACAGCGCAACAATAAAAGATGATGATGACAATCAATACTACACTTATCCCGGCTGGTTCAACAACCTTATGCAGAAATCATACACGGGAGAAAACGCCCACCCCTGGACAAGACTCGGCTACACATACGACTGGGGAAAAACCGACAATCATTTCGGCCTGAGCGAATTTGTCATAATCTCCGGTTCAACGGTAAAGGTAAAATCCATAACCCCCAATGAACAGTATTTCGAGAATTGAGGATTTTTACCGGGAGTCAGAAAAACACCGCAGCTTGCTATTATTTAACCCTGCGAAAGAAAACTCAGGAACGATAAGGCGAAGAAATACGCAATCGGATTCCGTTTTATTTCAGCAGTTCATTATGAAATGATTAGCAATTCTGCGAAGTGTTTTTTTGTTTGGGGAGGATCTCCGGGGGTTTTTCCGAATTTCAGATTTAATCAGATTAACCGGAGGATTACGGATGTTTACTCCTGACAGAGCTATTAAGACACAGAGGGATGATATTCTCGGAAGGGCTCCTTTTGCCCGTTTTCTTGCAGATGCCATAATTTCATACAGCGACAGGGAGAGTATTCTCATCGGTCTGTTTGGGGAATGGGGGTCCGGCAAGACTTCAGCCATTAATATGATGCTGGAGCATATCCGGGAAGTTGCGCAGGAAAAGCCTGAGTATAATCCGAGAGTTATCCGGTTCAACCCCTGGACATTTTCAGGACAGAATAATCTTACTTACCAGTTTTTCCGCCAGATGGCTTCAGTGCTTGCGCCGGCGGGAAGCACCGGCAACAGCATCAGCGAAAAGCTTGCTGAATATGCTTCCTGTTTTCTTGTAACCGACAACACAGCGGGGGGTATTCTGCCTGACAATATACATTCAGGCTCATCCTGTGTTTACCATAGTTTTATGCATATACGGGATGAACTTGACGATATTTTTGCCGCTGATCCCGACAAGACCATTGTTATTATCGATGATATAGACAGACTGAGCAATGCGGAAATTCTTCAGGTTTTTCAGATTGTTAAGGTTATGGCTGATTTTCCCAACACAATCTATGTAGCTTCCATGGATAAGAATGTTGTAATTAAAGCCCTTGAGAAAATCAGGGAAAGCTCGGGAGTGGAATATCTGGAGAAAATGGTTCAGGTTCCCTTTGAGATTCCCCTTATTTCCAAAGAAGAAGTGGAAAACACCCTTTTATCCCGTATTAAGGAGCTGGTCAGTCAGGCTACCGACAACAAGCTGGATGAGATATACTGGGGAAATCTGTATCACGGCGGTTTGAAAAAATTCTTCAGGGGAATCAGGGATGTTACCCGTTATGTAAACAATCTGAAATTCGGGTTTGATATGGTTAAAAACGAAGTCAACCTTGTGGATTTTCTTGCAGTAACTGCGCTGCAGGTTTTTGCTCCTGAGGTTTACTTCGGAATCAGGGACAACAAGAATCTTTTCACCGGCATTTTTGACACCGAATCCCCAAGCGCCCAGTCAGGCAGGGAGAGTATTACCGAGATCATAAACCGATCCCGTAATGTGGATCCTGAGATGCTTCAGGAACTTCTTAAAAGGATGTTTCCCAAACTGGAGACTATTTTCGAGGAGATCGGCTACGACGGGGAATGGCTTCCCCGCTGGCGTAAAGAGGGCAGAATCTGCAGCAGGGAGATGTTTGATGTGTATTTCCGCCTTTCACTGGGTGAAGGGACAATATCCAGAAGGCGGGTCCGTCAGGTTTTCAGCCTTGCAGGGGATCAGAAGGAATTTGCCGCTGCCATTATTGAGATAAATGATGAGGGAAACCTCGGTTCATTTATGACCCTTTTCGAAAACTATGCAGGCGAGTTCCCTGTGAAACATATTCCCAATGTTGTATATACCCTGATGGATCTGGGAGATCTCTTTCCCGAAGAGGATCCCGGGCTTGCGGTGGTCAACACTTCCATGAGGGTGCTTCACATGGTTTATGAAATTCTGCACAGACTGGAAACGAGAGAAGCGCGATTCGAATGTTTCGTAAATACAATCAACAATGCAGCAAACAGTATTTATACAATGATCAAACAGGTGGAATCCTTTGATCAGCAGCATGCAGGCACAGAGCAGAGAGATCTGCCGTGGCCCGAGGAACGCCAGACAATGGACGAATCACAGGTGCAGGAGCTGAAGAACCTGTTGTGTGCAAAAATCGGAAGCTGGGCTGAATCAGGCAGGCTTCAGAAGCACCCCAATCTGGCGCAGATTCTCAACCAGTGGGCAAAATGGGGGCATTCGGAACAGGCATCGGCATTCACCAACAAGCTCATCGAAAGCGACACCGGGCTTCTGGATTATACCTATGCCTACTTTAAGACTTCATCCCTTCCCACAACTGTTGATCTTGACCTTACCGCAGCGTGGAAGCTGAATCTGTTTAAAATGCAGCAAATGACAGACATTAACCGAATCGACCGAAGGCTGAGAGTGATTGCATCCTATCCCGGTTTTGCCCGGCTTGACAAGTACAAAAGGCTTTCAGTCAGAGCGTTCCTGCTGGCTATGGACCAGCAGAGGAAGAAAAAGGAGCCGCAGCAGTAAGCAGTATAGTTTATGAACAGCAAAAAACTCTTCGAAAAAATCAGCAAATACATACTGAAGAACAGAATGACCCGTCAGGGGGAAAAGATTGCAGTTGCCCTGTCGGGAGGACCTGATTCGGTATTTCTCATCCACACACTGAACATTCTGAAGGATGAGCTGAAAATAAGCCTGCGTGCAGTGCATATAAACCACAACATCAGAGGTGAATTTGCTGCAAGGGATGAGGAATTCTGCAGAAAACTCTGTTCTGAAATGAATATTCCCCTTGATATTTATTCATTTGATATACCCGCCATAGCCAGGGAAAGCGGAAAATCACTTGAAGAAGCCGGGCATGACGAACGCAGACGGATTTATATAAATCTAATCGAATCGGGAAAAGCTGTAAAAATAGCCACGGGCCACACCGCAGACGAGCAGGCGGAAACCGTTCTCATCAGACTGCTTACGGGAGCCGGAGAACAGGGGCTTTCGGGTATAGCGCCGGTTTCAGGCGGTTTTTTAATCAGGCCTCTTCTGGAAACCAGAAAAGAAGACATTCTCGAATATCTGGAAAACTCCGGCATTGAATATATGGTTGATCATACCAACGCTGAGAACACAACGGTGAGGAACAGGGTCAGAAATGTGCTGCTTCCCCTGATACGGGAACAGTTCAATCCGGAGGTTGAATCGGCTCTGTGTAAGACTGCTGCGGTATTCAGGGAGCAGAATGACTATACTGGCAGGATCGTCAATTTTTATCTTGATCGGTTTTCATTTGTTGATTATAACGAAGCCAGACTTGATCTGCCCGGAGTAACCAACCTTGCCCCGTGGATTATGAAAAATCTGCTGCGGAAACTCATAGCCCGCTTTAAAGGCAACCTGACTAACATCGGATATGTTCACACCCAGGAATTATACGCCCTTGCTGAAAAACCCACAGGCTCGTCGCTGATTCTCCCCGGGGGGCTTAAAGCTGTCAGGGAATATAATTATCTGATTATCAAAAAGAATGATATTGTGGAAATCCCTGCATTTCCCGAAACCGAACTGACCTTCCCCGGTGAAAATATATTGCCGGAGTGGGATATAAAGATTACCGGAGAGCTGGTTCAGGAGGCTCCTTCGTTTGAGGGGAGCAAGCTCAGCGATCTTCAATCGGTTTATGTGGATTTTGACGCCTGTCAGGAAATGAAATTTGCGATAAGAACCCGCAGGGACGGAGACCGTTTTATACCATCGGGAATGACGGGATCGAAAAAGCTGAAGGATTATTTTACCGATATGAAAATCCCCAGGGAACAGAGACATAAAATCCCCCTGATAATGTGCGGTGAGGTTGTTCTGTGGATTGCAGGTTACAGAAGGTCTAATCTTTACAGGATTCTGCCATCCACAAAAAGGGTTTTGAATATACGGATAGAAAAACTTTAAATATGAACCAGATGATTGACGACATAGGCGAAATACTGTTTTCCGAAGAAGAAATCAAGGCAAAGGTGAAAGAGCTTGCCGCCAGAGTTACGGCTGATTACCGCGGCAAGGAACTCTGCATTATCACCATCCTTCGGGGTGCTGCCATATTTCTGGCTGACTTTACCCGGGAGCTGGAAGATATTAACTTTACCATTGATTTTCTTGTTCTCTCCAGAGGTTCTGCGGGAAAGACAGGGGAAGTCAAGATAATCAAGGATCTGGATCATTCAATTTACAAAAAGCATGTTCTCATAGTGGAGGATATGATTGATATAGGCGAATCACTCCATTATGCAATCAAAGTTTTAAGACTACGCAATCCTGCATCCATAAAAGTCTGCACCCTGTTTGAAAAACCTTACCGCAGGATTCTGCCCATCGAAAGCGATTATTCGGGTTTTATACTTCCCGATGAATTCGTTGTGGGATACGGGCTTGACTACCGTCAGAAATACCGCAATCTTCCGGTTGTGGGCATATTAAAGCAAAAAACTTCACCAAGATAGGTTTTGATAACGAGGATGAAAAATCTTCCGATTATTCTCGTCCTTGCAGGTTTGATTGCCGGAATCATTTTTTTTGCCCTTCCCCATTACAATGAATATATGTACCAGCAGCTTCTGAAAGAAGCAGATCAGTGTTTCCGCAATTCCGATTATGAAAATGCAAGGCAGAAATATCTAAAATCATTGCAGCTTAAACCGGGCAATTCGGAGATTTACGAACGGATAGCCCATAGTTATTCGCTTTCAAGAGATTTCAACGAATCAATTAATTATTATAAAAAAGCTATCAAACTGGCTCCGGGCAACGCAAAGACCTACTTTAACCTTGGCAGGGTTTATGAGGAATCAGGAAATACGGAAGAAGCTCTGCAGATGTATCGAAAAACTCTGGAGATTGAAAAAAACCACCCCACAGCCCGCAGGTATCTTGCAAGGATTTATTTCGAAAAAGGCAAGCCTGATGAAGCTATAAAGGAAATGAAACAGGCGGTTGAACTGGATCCGGATGCAGCAGATCAGATGAATTATGTGAAGCTGGGTGAGTATCTTGCCAAAACCGATAAACCTGATGAAGCAATTCCTTATCTTGAGAAGGTTCTGAGCAAGGATAAGCCTGAGAAGAGAGTTTACCCCCTTCTTATCGGTATTTATGATAAAAAGGGCAAAAAAGATGAAATCAGCAGAATTATGGAGAAATTTCTTTCTTCGTATTCCGACGATATAAAATCGTATGCTGTTACTGCAGTTTATTTCGAAGGACTTGGCAACAAAAGCAGAGCCGAGGAAATACTGAAAAGTGCAAAGGATAAGTTCAGGGACAATACGGATTCTTACTTTATGCTGGCTGATTTTTACCGCAGGCAGAAAGATTTTAACAAAGGGTCTGAAATACTGGAACAGGCTCTCAATCTGGATCCAAACTCGGCAAAGGTATATCACGCTCTGGGCCTTAACCATTATGAGGCTGAAAACTATGCCAAAGCTGAAGAAGAGCTTAAAAGGGCAGCTTCAATAGAACCTGACAACCCTGATGTAATAAACCTGATGGCGTGGATGTATCTGACAGCTCCTCCGGGCAATGCATTCAACAAACCCGATGAAGCTCTGAAACTGGCGAAAAGAGCGCATTCACTGGCTCCGGAAAATCCGGCTATTACTGACACTCTGGCAAGGGCGCTGCTTTCAAACGGAAAGTATGAAGAAGCTGCTGAAAAATACAATGAAAATGTCAGACGAAACCAGACCCTTGAAATGGCGTATTACGGTCTGGCAGTATGCTACGCCCGAATGGGTGATGATAAAACCGCAGCCCGGTATATCGAAAAAGCTGTTGGCGCCAAATTCAAAGATAAGAAAGTCCTGCAACAGGATCAGCAGGTGAAAATTATCAGGGATAATCCCGGACTCAAAAAGATCCTGAGCGGCAGTTAACAGCAGATTCAGCAATTTAACACGCAAAGAAGGTTTATATCTTGTTTTCATGCTCAAAATGTAATGCAGAGCTTAATACCGGCAGAATTATCTCTTTGAACCGGAGCGATTATTTGTGCGAAAAATGCTTCAGCGGGAAAATCGCAGATCTGACCGATATTATTCTTTCAAATACAACAGAACGGGATTTTCCACAGTGGGAATCTCCGGAAGATTTTGTAAAAGCACTGACTGAAAAGATTCCTGTAAACGATGTTTTAAGACATATGGGACCTGTCAGAAACCTGTCGGATCTTGTAAGGGATATGGTTTCGGACATGCGGGAACAGCAGGCGCGCAAAACCACAGGGGAAGGTCTTGAAGATTTATTTCCCACAAGCATGGAACTTGCGGAAAAATACAACCGGATTCTGAAAAAACTCCTGGTGGAGCCTGACACCGGGCTTCCGTTTATCTATATCAACAGGGAATCCCCCGGAAGCGGATTTATGGAAGTGTCTGTGCCCACTAAGCTGGAATGGGTTTTCTCCATGCAGGACGATGCCCGGAAAGCCAGACTTTGGGTGAATGAGAAAAACCCCAACAGCGGCATAGCTTTTCTACAGACAATTTCCGCCATCTGCACAGGCATACAGAATCTTCTGGATTTGAGAGAACTTGCCAGAAATCCCAATTTTATAATATCAGAACAGGCTCTCCTCAGATCGGACCGTGAAGAGGATTCGGTTTCTAAGCTCCGCCGGCTTTCCCTTCAGTCGCTGGCTCCCATTGTGTGCGCCCTCGACTACAGTTTTTACCCGTCCGATGTATTTCTGCACGCTTTATCGCTGGTTGCTCTTATGAAAATTCCCGCTGCGGACAGATGGAGAAAATACGCCTGCCAGAGTCAGGATTTTATCGAATTAATCGTGATCTACACAATGATGCTGGAAAAGCGGGGAGAATTTGAAAGCGCCGGTTATCTGCTGGAAAGAATCGTTCTTTCAAACAGGCAGGACGAACGGATATGCTTCCTTATGGCAAAAATCAGTTCCAGACTTGGCAAAACCGATGTAGCTATTGAATATATCGAAAGAGCGCTGGAAAGGAATCCTGAAAGAAAGATCTTCCACGAAAGCAGATACAACCTTATGGAAGACATTCCCATGCCGGATCCCGCTTCAGCCATGGAATGTCCGGATATTTCAGGCATAATCGATATCGTTTCCGGCGAAATGTCATCAGAGGAAGAAACACTTTTCCGACTTCATACCGATATGTGCCATACCTGCAAAAGATGGCTGAAGATAATGGAAGAAATATGGAGAATTCAGGAAACAGATGTAAACCATCATCTGCAGGAGAAATAGTTGAAAAATTTCCTTAAAAAGAACTCTAAAAAACTGGCGGCGGGAGTTTTGATATTTTTTGTCGTTACCGTTATAGTCCTTTTCTGCATACCAATCACCCGTTATCTTTTAACTCAGGGGTTTTATCAGGCAAAGATCATTCTCACCAGAAAAAGCGTGGCTGAGCTGGAGAAGGATCCAAAAACCGATCCTAAAATCAAAGAAAAACTCAAAGAAGTTGAAGAAATCAGAAAATTTGGCATCGATCTGGGCTTAAAGGAAACGGGAAGCTACAAAACCGTCTATGATACAGGAAACCAACCTGCAGTATGGGCTGTTTCCGCATGCCCCAAAGACAGGCTTGAAGCGGTTCAGTGGAAATTTCCGGTTGTGGGCAAAGTCCCCTATCTTGGCTATTTCAAAAAAGACGACGCCCTGAAAATGCAGCAGAAGCTCAAAGACAAAGGTTTTGACACTATTTGCAGGCCCGTAGGCGCATACAGTTCACTCGGAATTATTTCTGACCCGCTTTTCACATCAATGCTCCTTGGCAGCGAAGAATATCTCGCCAATACAATAATTCACGAAATGACCCACAGCACATTTTTTGTGAAGGATGATATGAATTTCAATGAAAGCCTTGCGAGCTTTGTGGGGAATGCAGGGGGCATGGAGTATCTGAAGAAAAAATACGGGGAAAATTCCGAACAGGTTATGTCATCCATCAATTTCAAAAAAGACGATGAAATCTTCTCCAATTTTATGGCAAGCCTCTATGACGAACTGGATAAATATTACAAAAGCGGAATTTCCTCAGCGGAAAAGATCTCAGGCAGAGATGTAATCTTCGAAAAATATAAGAAAAAATTTGCCGAAGAAATCAAACCCCAGCTTAAAACAAGAAGCTTTGATTATTTTGAGAATCTGAAAATAAACAATGCCTATGTATTGTTCAACCGCTGTTACCACAGGGATTACAATGTATTTGACGATCTTTACACACTGCAGGGAAAAGATCTGAAAACAACCCTGCAATGGCTGAAAACCCTGACACCTGACAAAGAAATGAAAAAGAAAATCGAAGAAGAAGTAAAGAGGCTGAAAAATCAGACTTAAACAGATTTCCGAATGCTGCTGCAAGCGGCGGAGTTTTCCCTTATCTTCCCCGCTTCCTGTCTTTTCCTATTTCTCTCCGAAATCTCCCATATCATCATTGCTTTTCATTCCCGCAATCATCTTTTTGATGGTTTTCATATTGCCTTCGCCGGGATCGATTTTGCTGTAAGGCTTTCCGTTTACCAGATCATAGACTTCCGGCACGATTCTTTTATTCATCGAGGCAACCTGCTGATGTGAATAGACTTTGGAGAGCGGAATGTTGTATTTCTGCATAAGGTCTTTTACAAGCAGGGCGCAGGTTTTCATTGTCTCTTTTTTTCCGGATAAATCCCCTGCATCCAGAGCGCACATTTCGATGTTTATAGCAACATGGTTCATTGCATAACATCCTCTGGAACGGAT
The DNA here is from genome assembly GCA_021287065.1 of Bacillota bacterium. Taxonomy (GTDB): domain Bacteria; phylum Vulcanimicrobiota; class JAJTBE01; order JAJTBE01; family JAJTBE01; genus JAJTBE01. Next base: position 40,308 of record JAJTBE010000142.1, on the reverse strand, counting down.
ATTGTCGGGGAGAATGCGCCATATTTTCTTTCCGTCAACCACATAATGAGAGGCAAGGCCCGGTTCCTCTCCAGAAAAATCTTTGCTCTTTACAAGATTCCAGGGAAATTCGGACATAGCTGTATAGTGAAGCACAATGCAGGTGGGGTTGAGATCAGATCTGTTCTGACCGTAATGTTTTTGCGAATATCTGGCGATTCTGGAATTCCACCAGCTCAGGTCCCTCATTCTGCTCTCATCGATGTTCAGATTGCTGTCTGCAAAGAGGGGTGCATAAACTGCCGCTGTAAAATAAAAGGCGAGGACTGCAATCAGGCATGTTTTTCCGATTGTTCCCCCGATTTTTCCGAAACAGAAAGAGAATGAACTTTCCCTTCCGATGAATCTGTCTGAATTGATCTTTTGTCCGTTTGAATCCGATACATGTTTCATAGCTGAATACTTCCGTTGATAATAAGTTTCTGCAGCTATTCTACATCAAAAAGAAAAGAAATACCACTACCCCTTTATCTCAAGCCTGTTGTCGAGCCTCGGACAGACTTCCCCGGCAGCTTTTACAAAGGACACGAGCACATCCTGAAAACTTTCTTTTACTATTCTTCTATCGTTTGTTTTGCTGAATGCATCGGAAACATAGTTTGAATCAAGGAGAAAAGCCCTGGTTACCATTGTGTAATTTTTCTCAGGATCGATAGGTTTCCCGCTTGCTTCGCTTATGTCCGTAATTCTGTCTCCCGGAGGTCTTGTTTTGTCAACAGAAATTTTAAGCCCCGACTGACAGAGTTCGAGTATTTCGTTTCTGAAACCCCGCTCCATAGCTTCTTTAATGTCTTTACCCTTTATGGTAACAGTGTTGAGAGGATCCGTCCACGGAATCATTTTGTATATGTCTTCTGTTTTAATCTCGCCTTCAGGAAGGCCGGCTCTGATGGTGGAATATGCAAAAACGCTGACATCCGCCCCTGTCTGCCGGCGGACTGCATCAGTAACAAAATCGGCTGTGGGTGAATGTTCCGTAATAGTATGATAATCGTAATGAGGAAGGGGAGTTTCAGCTTTTCCGATTACTTTTGCCATTATGGGACCAAGTTTGTCCTTATATTTGTTGATAATACTTAAAACTCCGGCACTCTGTCTTTCTCCCGCATTTTTCACCCTAATCAGCGAAGCTTTCAGATTGTTGATTTCCACGCCATGCTTATCCCTTATCAATACCATATCCAGCTTGCCAAGAAAATTGCCGTCTGAACCTGCCTGAACTATATATGTGTTATTTTCTTTCTTATACGATCTCAATTCGGTGTGGGAATGTCCGCCAACTATGACATTTATGCCGTCAACCGCTTTTGCAAGCCTGCGGTCTTCGTTGAAACCCAGATGGGAAAGCACAACAACAAATTCCGCCCCGTCTTTTTTCATATTCCTTATTTCAGCTTTGGCAGTTTTGATCGGATCCGATATTTTTACAGTCGCCCTGTCTTCCTTTGGCATAAATGTGGCGGCGTCTGGTGTGGTAAGCCCGAGAATTCCCACTTTTATCCCGTTTACATCCTTTATCACATAAGGCTTCGTATTCAATTTTTTTCCGGTATTTGCAGCATGGATGTTTGCTCCGAGAATGGGAAAATCAGCTTTGTCCACCAGAGTCTCAAGGGATTGCCTCCCCCTGTCGAATTCGTGGTTTCCCACGGTCATTGCGTCATAACCGATTTCGTTCATGGATTCCAGCATTGGTATAGCTTTGAAATGATCGGAAAGGGGAGTGCCTGATGAAATATCTCCGGCATCAAGAACAAGAGTGGCATTACGGTTTTTTGCCTTTTCCTGCTTTATCAGCCCCGCAAGGTTGGCAAGGCCGCCGGTCTCTGCGGATTCGTCCTCACCCTTCTTCACCATCGCCTCGGCATGACCATGCATATCGTTGGTATGCAGAATCGTCATTTTTCCCGCAACCCTGTAATCTATCGTCTCACCCTGAAAGCTGTCTTTAGGCTCCACCGGTTTGCCATAACTATGTATATGCTTACTGCCTTCAGCGCTGCGGTGTTCTATTCCGGTTAAATTTTCCGATCTTATTCTCATGTTGATACCCTGCCTTTATACCCTGTTATACCGCAAACATTACCTGATTCCCAGAGGAACCGGTAATAATCCCGCATGTTTAATTATAAAGCATTCATAACCAAAAAACCATAACTTGCAGGAATTTAACAAATCGGAAACATTGCCCCCGGTCTCATTTTGTTATAAAATTAGCTCATGAATAAACTGACTCTGTTAAAAACCCTTGCATTCAAAAATATACCTGTTTATGTGCATTACGGAATCACACACCGGTGCAATTTGCGCTGCCGTATGTGCGGCGTCTGGAAAACCGGGGATCAGTCAACCGAACTCACCACCCCCCAAATCGAAAAGATGGCTGAAGTCCTATCACAAATAGGCACACAGGTTATCTCCATCGGCGGCGGAGAACCCCTCCAGCGGGACGATCTGCCCCAGGCAGCAGGTTTCTTCCTCAAAAAAAACATATCAGTCAGAGTTCTGACCAATGGAGTCATTCCCGATTACAAAAAACTTCAGGCTGTTATAGATGCCGGAGTATTCAACTTTTCAATCTCTCTGGACACCCTCGATCCAAAGCTCCAGAACGACATTATCGGCAGACCCGACGCCTTCGACAGGGTTATGGAAACCTTCGATTACCTTTCCCCCATTATCAAAGCTAAAAAAGGAACCGGACTCATCAACACCGTCGTTAGCTCCGCCAACCTCGACACACTGCCTGAAATGGTTGAATTCGCCCGAAAAAAAGGGTTTTTCGTTTCCTTTGTCCCCCTCGAAATCCACCAGTTTTCCGGAAAAGTCCTCGGATGCGCAGAAACAATGCAGGATCTGGTTTTCACAGAAGAAGACCGCCAAAAGGCATACAAAGCATTCCACCATCTGGCAAAACTGAAGGCAGAAGGAAAACCCGTATTCAATTCCACAGCCTTCCTGAAAAAAGCTGCCGACTATATGTCGGGCAAAGATTACAAATGGGACTGCAGAGCAGGCATACTCTACTTTTCAGTAAGCCCGGAAGGCAAATTCTCCATCTGCCACAAATACCAAGGCTACACAGAGGAAGGAAACGAACTTTCCATAATAAATCCGGATTTTATAACTATCTTCAATTCACCCGAATACAAAGAAAAAGCAAAAAAGCTCCACAAAACCTGCGGAGCCTGCCTCCGCCCCTGCTGGGCGGAAATCTCAAACCTGTTTCTGGACATGGGAGCACTTTGGGAAATGGTTAAGGTGCAGGGGTAGAACCTTACACCAACCCCGCCCCTGCCTGTTTCACCTGTTCCATCAGTTTTTCGTTTTTTGCAACAGCGCCTTTTTCGTAGAGGTTGCCTTCTATTATAGTTTCCTGAATTTTAAATCCTAATATTCCCAGAACTTTGGTCATTGTTGCCACTGCGGGTTTGAATTCGTCGAAATTGCTGCTGCCCTGTGTAGCTATCATTATGCCTTTTTTGTTGATTTTTGATGTGAAATCGGGGTTGAGGAAGGGGTATAGTCTGTCTATGAGGGCTTTGAGCTGGGCTGTTATCTGGAACATATATATGGGTGAACCGAATACAAATGCATCTGCTTCCATAATCTCTTTATAAAGGGGGTTCAGGTCGTCCTTTACCGGACATCCGAATTTCGCCCGGCATGCCATACAAGCCTGACAGCCTTTGATGTTCATTTCGTTGAGCATATAGAGCTTTGTTTCTGCTCCTTTTTCGGCAGCGCCTTTAAGTGCCTGCTCCATCAGAACATGAGTATTGCCGCCCCTTCTGGGGCTTCCGCAGAATCCTATGACTTTCATATAATCCTCCTGAATATAAACCGGGCAATTATAAGCCTTTGTTGTTGTTGTTGAAGGGTTTACGCACTGTGAGAATTCCGGATTTGGTTTAAATCCAGCTTTCCATTGTATCCACCAGTCTGGCAACTCCTGCTTCAACTTCCGGAGTTACGGGCGAGTCGAAATTCAGTTGTTTAGGCTGAATGCCTGCAATAAGAACTTCACACTGCAGATAGACTTTGAGATAGTCCGCCATAACCCTGATAGGGAGCGTGTGGGTGGAAAATGTGATATTGTCTGTTTCTTCAGGTGTGAATACAAGAAACTCCCCGGGTTCGTGGCACATATCCGCAGCATCCATAAACAGGATAAGGTCCGGCTGAAAGGATTTCACCTCTCCTGTAAGGTTCTCGGGTGCTGTTGCGCCTGATATTATTTTCACTCTGTCTTTTGCTCTGCCGTTGAGTTTTTTTTCAAGGAGTGAAGCAGCCATAACACCGGCGCCGTCATCCCCTCTCAATTCCGAGCCGATACCCAGAATTACGATTCTGTCTGATACATCAAAAGCTGATTTTAGTTTTTCCATTGTCTCTGTTCATCCTCTGGTTCTGAGGGGTTAAAAATTGTAAAAAGGAAAACCCTCACCGTAAATATTTTAAGCAGGTTTCGGTTTTCCTCCGTAATGTTTGTAAAAAACCATTTTCCATCTATCCCTTTACATGTGATGGATTTGGGGGTATTATTCTTTTAAAGTCAATCCCGGAGGTTATCATGACTATCGTATATGTAATAATTTTTCTGGCTGCCCTTGCAGTAATGGGTTTTTTCATCTATAAAAATATGTTTCTTGAAAAGAACAAAGTGGAAAAAACCTTCGACGCCTTTATAATTAACGCCGGATTCAAATGGCTTAACAGCGCCGATTCCAATTTTCTGAAGGTAAAACATGTCCTTGCCGACGCCACAATGGATCTTTCCGGATACTCTATTGAAATACTCCAGATGATCAGCAGGGACTTCGGTAAATTCAGAATGTATGTCTGCGACATTACACAAGGCTCCGCCAAAGGACAGGCAAGGCTTTCAGTTAACAAAACCTGCCTTTATGTGGAAAGAAAATACGAATCAAAAGACAGACTGGAAATTTACCGCCATCTCCCCAATATCGACTCAGGACATCAGGTTCTGATAACAGGCGCCGATACGATTTCAGCAGGTATAGTCCCCACATTCGGAGGAATTTTCACAGTAAAGGGAATCCTTGTGGACAAAACCAACCCAATGCTTCCTGAAGCGGCGCAAAAAGCTATTCTGTCGTATCAGAACAAATACCCGATGAACAGTGCCGCCGGAGAATCCAGAATATACATCGACGGCAACGGCATAGCTATCTTCGGAATAAGAGCATGGGAAGAAGACAACCTCAAAACACTGGTAAACCTTGCAAGAGAAATAGCAGAAGCAAAATAAACACATCAACCCTTTCAGAACCGGTTTTGAGAAACACTGCCGTATTCTCCCAATGCCTTTAAAAAAAAATTCTTCAGACAAAGCATTGCTGACAAAGCAGGCGGACCTGAGGCAAAATATGCTATAATCAGGGAAATGCGTCAAAAAGCGGAGGCAGGGGAATATGGCAGAAAAGGATGAGGCTGCTGACAAGACTGAAAAGGCTGAAAAGGCTGAAAAGGTTGATAAAACAGATAAAGCTGAGAAAGTAAAACAGGATAAAAATCAGGATCAAGAAGAAATCGACCTGCACTCATATACCGAATACGACTGGTTTGTGCTCCGTTTTCATCTGATGATTGTGGGAGTTCTGCTGGTTACAGCTTCATTGGCAATTTCCCTGATGATTTTTCTCAAATTCTGGGCGGTAGGGATCTTTGCAGCTATGCTGCCTGTATTTCTGACAACAATTTTTATCAGGGTATTAATAAATTATCTGGTAAAGATCCAATTCGGAATTACACCTTCCATGCCAATGAGCGGATGGCGGGCGGTAAACAGGTTTCTCAAAGAGAATTTTACCCCCGGAAAAAGAAAACAAATATCAACAGTGGTTATAGGAATCAGCGCAGCTGGACTACTGATGGGCGCTTTGATGCTGCACTTTGACAACGAAGGAATACTAAGCTTTCCAATATTTTTAACCGTTCTGGGGATTGTGTTAATATACCTCAGTTTGCTGAAAAGCGATATTGAAGACAACCTTTAAAGAGTTCAGGCTCATTACAATGTAATTTTCAATATTTTACAACGAAAGGAAGGTAGTAAGATGAAAATTCTCTTTTCATTTATAGCTTTATTGCTGCTCTTCACAGGCTGTAATACCAGCGATGAACTTGCTTTTTATAATGCTTTGGAGAAAAACAACGCGCCGGAACTTGAAAGAATTCTCAAAAAACATCCCGAATATGCAAATCCGGTAATAAACACTGAATCAAGCGACCGAATGACACCGTTGCATGATGCGGTAAACAAAGGATATGCAGAATCAGCAGAAATACTTTTAAAATATGGAGCAAATATTGAGGAGACTGATCAAAACTCAAATACAGCATTGGATTTAGCTAAAAAATCAAATAACAAAAAAATGATGGAGTTATTGAAAAAACATGGAGCCAAAGAAAGAGGAGCAGCAGATCAGAAATTATAAGCGTTTAGTATGCCTATGAAATCATAGTTCAGGATGTTTAAGCAGGTTTACAGCTTCTGTATGGTGTATTATCCCCTCAGGATCTTTTCAGAGTGAAGGAATCACGCTTTTATAAAAGATTGTTTCCGAAAGGGCATAAGGAGAAAAAATGGAAAATAATCAGTGTGGATCAACCGGATATATTGAATTTGTGAAAGAGAGCGGGCTTGTTGGTCCGGATTTTGACATTGGGGATTTTAACAGTCTCGATACATATTGCTATGGTTCACAGGTTAAAATTGCCGGAATTATTCTCAATCGGGATGCTTTTTATATTGTTTTCGAATTCTGCGACAATACGGTTAACGGACTGAAAAAGTGGAGAGTTGACAATATATGCCTCGACAACAGGGGTATGGAATACATAGAACAGAATTCGTTCTGCAGGGACAATCTGCTGATTAAAAAATTCCTCCCCCCACCCTACAGCCAGATTTGGATTCTGTATGTTGATATGTTCTGCCTGAAAACCATCTCAGACGACTCAGACGGCAGATTTGACATACGGGAAGATTCATACAGGGCAGAAATCATCCTCAACGGGATGAAACGGTTTGACTTTGATGCTGAGGATCTCCTTAAAACCAACATCGACCCCCAGATTAAAGGAAAACAATACATAAAGGATTTTAAAAGCAGTATTCACAATACGATAAAAAAATTCTACAACAACAAAATAATAATGGACAGCCTCCTTTCATACCCCGAAGGAATTCTGCTGAAAATAAAATGCCGGATAAACGGCGAAAAGTTCTTAACAGAAGGCACACCCGTAATATACCGCCACAAGGAAGAAATAATAAACGGCCTGATTACATCTGTCAAAAAAGACAGGAACTTTGTCAACGAAGTTACACTGTTTTTCAAAACAGACATAAACGAAATGAAACCCGAAGATGTGATTAACGGTTTTGATGAAGGTTAACCGGGAGGGGGTAAGAGCAATGCCCATGAATTAAGGCGTGGATTTGTCTGAACGCTCACGAGAATTATAACCGCTTGCCCAGCTCCCAGAGAAAACTTTTTTGAAAAAAGTTTCCTCCGGACCTCCTTCCCAAAACTTTTGAATTGGGGACCGACCGGGGGACCGTGGGGTTTGGGGACCGTCAGAGGGAACCACGCTTTTTTGAAAAAGCGAGGTTACCCTCCGAACCTCCCTCCTTGAAAAACAAGAGTATTGAGCTTGGGGATTTGAGTGAATTTTACTAATACAGTGGCATTGGGGGTAAGAGAGATTGTGTAAAAACCTATTATGAAGGGCATTTTTCAGGTTAAAAAAAATAAAACTGGTAAAACAGTATGTGCCCTCTGGTTGCAGGATTGCAGTCCACCAGACTGAACAGACTGGTGTTGGTTCCGGAACCATGTCGCAAAGATTCCTGTCTTACTCCTCAAATTGGAAAAAACTTAATTGTATTTACCACAGACTCCATGTCAGCTATTCAAAACCGGAGGTACACAGCAAAGCTGAAGCTTTGCGCTACTGGGGATTTTGCAGTGATTGGGGGTTGTGTTACCCTATGGGGATGCCTTTTTGTCTTAGTTTGGTTATTACTTCCTGAGGGCAGTCCTGGGGGATTATTACTTCCTGTATGTCCTCGAGGTTCATGGAGCCTTTGATTTTGCCTTCGAGGAAGCCTATGTCCTTATTGCCTGCGAAGAGCATTTTCATCTGTTCGTTATCGGCTTTCAGGAAAGCCTGAATCAGGGCGGGGTCCTGATTTCTCAGGTATTTTACGGTGAAGGCGGCCATGGATTTCATATAATCTTCCGGTGTAACAACCCATGTGCCCATTTTTTCCATAGCTTTTTTAGTGATTTCGGGTGAAGCTTTATCAAAATCGTAATCTTTTGAATTCAGTTCTTTGCCGGCTCCCACAACTGCTCTCCAGCCTGAGCGGTATGTAGCCCAGGATCTGTTTTTCCAGATTTCCGGTTTAATTTTAACCACAACTCCGCCATACTGGGGATCTCCGTTGTGGAAAGCTACGCTTCCGTATGTGTAATCGAAGGCATCGTACATTTTGTCTTCGATTGCGGGAGTGAAGGGTTTTACTTCTGCGCCTTTTATGTCCTTTACCTGCCGGGTTGAAAGAATAACTCCGTCGTCAAGGACCCGCTCAAGGCGTGCGGGGGTCATTCTGAACGAATAATCGGGTTCGAGGGCTGAGATTCTGTCAAAAAGAAGCTGCTCGTCCGGGGTCATTTTGCCGAGACTGTTCATTTCCCATTCGAGATTTTCTTTTGAAAGCTGGGTAAGGGGTTTGCCCAGTTCCTGTTCGACTTTGTGTTCAGGTGATGATTTTCCGGCAGTGATAAAGTTATACACTGCATCGGTATATTTTTTCATACTCTGATATTTTTTGGACGAATCCTGAAAAGTGAGGCTCACGCCTTTGCTGATGGGTCTTTCCACTGGAAAATCAGTTACAAGAATGCCCACACCCAGTTTTATATCTTTTCCGGCGAGAGCTTCGGCAACATAACCCATTTCCATATCCATGGTGGTGCAGCCTTCGTTTATTTCTTTTCTGAGTTTTGACGGGGTTTCCGCAAGTGGTGAAATCACACTTTTATGAACCTGTCTGTCTGAGCCTGAGGAGAGGACATTGTTCATACTTTTATCATCTCCGCTGACCACCGCAGGGAAGACCAGGTCGTAGGTGCTTCTGATATGCAGGGAGCCTCCTGAGCCAGCAGTGAATACATTTTTAATCTGGGGGTTGTTATCCACAAGCTGCCTGAGGTTTTCGCCGAGAATTTCGCCATGGAAAGATGCATGGGACTCGAGAACTGCGACCTTTGTCTTTTTTTCATCGGGCATTTCATATATGCTTGCGGACCAGTCTGAGTTTTCATCGGATACGGTTTTGACAAATTTATCTTTCCATTGTTCGGAAAAAGCCTGATTGTATCCGACAACAACGGTATCCACCCCTTTGAGCTCCTCACTGTTGTTTTTGAAGAATCCCGCAAGGGCGCTGTATTTCTGATCAAAGGTCGATTTGGATTCCACAATTTTGACTTTAGGCTGTTCAGGTTGATCATCCAGAACTTTTTTGGTAAGAAGTTCAAAATGGTCCATCAGGGATTTTCCGGCAAAATCGGAAAGAACAACAACCCTGCTTCCGTCTTTGCGAAGAACCACATTAACATCTTTGGACCAGGAGCTTACGGGCAGGTTAAGCTGTCCTGCCAGTTCATAATCGTTATGGTTTATATCTCTTATGCTGTTTGCAAAATCCAGATTTGAGAATCTGATTTCGTCATTTTTGCCAAGTGTTTTGAGGACTTCAACAAGGGGACCTACTCTGGTCTGTGCATATTCATCAACTTTATTCCATTTGAGTTCATCCAGATTCACAGCATTAACTTCAGGGCTGTAACCTTCGGTGATTTTTGTATCTTCAGGCAGATTTCCATAAGTGATCGGTTTTGTTACTTTATCCAGAACCAGTTTTCCGCCCAGGTTGAAGTAGCCTTCGGAGACTTCGCCTGCGGTGTCAATCAGAGCTTTGTTCTGACCGCCGGGAGCCGCTGCTGCAGCGTCATTCTGGAGGTCTTCGGCTATATCGTCATGTGTGATTGTAACAGGAGCATTATCGGAGTACGGATTTTTTTCCGCCACTTCTTCTTCATTGATTTTCTGTTTAATTTCTTTACCGCCCTGAAGCTTGCCTAACTCGTAAACAAGGCCATCGGCGTAGGTTTTTCTGACGGAATTGAGAGTAGCGCCCACAGCGCCGGTTATTAAGCCGAAAGTGAGACTGCAATACAAATCCGCAGCTTCGCTTCTCATACTGAGGGGTGCCATCGGTGAGTTAAAAACCGCTGAGCTTGCGTTGAGCAGATCCATTTTGGAATTATAATTCCATTTAAAAGCATCGCTTGTATCGCCTATAGGCACAGCTTCCCCGGTGACTGAATTAACTACATTGTAGTTCATTTTTGTGGCGCTTTGAGGGATAACATTATAATTGACTTTCCCGATTCCATCCATTTTTTATGTCTCCTGATAATTATGTTTTCTTCTTGCCATACTGTTCGTCCGAATCGCCTGTAGAGCAGTTTTTACCACTGTTTTTGCATCTGAAAAGATTCATGTCAGCCCTTCTCAAAAGCGTATCCATTGTATCATGTTTTTGTGCCTGTGTATATCCCACAGATATGGTTACAGCCAGTTTTTTTCCCTCAACGGTAAGGCTTGAGCGCTCAACCAGGCTTCTGAACCTCTCTGCCACTTTTTTTAATTGATCCAATGAAACATTTACGACTAAAGCGATAAATTCCTCGCCTCCATATCTGCCTATAAGGTCGAAAGGTCTTGAAGTTTCAAAAAGAGTTCTGGAAACCATTTTCAGAACCTTATCCCCTATATCATGGCCGTATTGATCATTAAACATCTTGAAATTGTCAATATCGATGAAGATAAGGCCGAATCTCCATCCGTATCTTTGAAACTCATTGAGCTGAGAGTTAATCCGCATCTCAAGATAACGGCGGTTTGCAAGCTCCGTAAGCGGATCAACCATAGCAAGTTTATGGAGTTCTTCTATCCTCTGGCGCATGGATATTCTGGGTGAATTGTCGCTGAAAATCTCCACACCGCCAACGACCACGCCTTCTCTGTCCCGCAGGGGCGTAGTTCTGATAAGAACCGGAATTCTATGGCCGTCCCTGTGTTTGAGAAAAACCTCGGATTCCCTTGAAATCCCGTCGCCAAGGGTCTTTTTCAAAGCACATTCCCCTTTGCAGAGGTTGCTGCCGTTTTCATCAACATGAACAAGAATATCATCCCAGCAGCATCTGTTGATCATCTCTTCTTTTCTGTAACCGGTAAGCTTTTCCGCGCCATTGTTCCAGTAAAGAATTCTGCGGTCAGAATCGGTTATATAGACGCCGTCATAAAGATTGTCCAGAATATCCTTGTAAACATTTTTGTTTCCGGTAATATCGTTTATAAAATAATCCTGTTCCTCTTCGGTGGTGAGTTCATCATCGCCCATAAGTTGTCCCATAGATTTTACCGCCTTATCGTTATAAAAAAAATATTATCCCTTTGATCTTATATGTCCTTTTAAGATGTGCCGTCATTGGTTTTAAACACAAGGGATAATGATAAAAACAGTCGAATCACCGGTTATGTTTCGCAAAATAAGCTGGGAACTGACATTTACATATATTCTTGTGATTCTGTTTTCCGTCGGCATCCTCGGAGTGTATCTTCTGGGATACCTCGACGAATACTTTTCGCGCAACATGCAATCGGAACTGTTTACACAAGCTTACACTATTGCTGAAGCATGGCCCCGATCCATCGATCTCTCAGGTTTGTCGAAAAGAGAAACCAACTTCTACCGCGGCATTATGATCCGAATGTCAAACCAGACAGGATCAAGGATTATTGTCCTTACAGACAGAGGCTCCCCGGTGTGGTACTGGCCCGAAAGTTCAAAACCTGAGCCGGGAATGGCTATTCTCCCGGAGGTTAAAATGGCTCTGGACGGCAAACCTGCCGGCGGCGGCGGTATGGATTACCTCTCTCAGGCATATCCCATCAGGGAAAGCGGAGAAGGCGGCGGCAGAGTTGCAGGGGTTGTTTATGTTACAAGATCAAAAACCTACCTCCAGAGCATACTTATCGAGCTTCGAAACCGGTTTCTCACAGGTTTTATAATATCTCTCGTCCTCTCCCTGATTCTATCCGTTATTTTCTCCCACTACATCACCCGCCCTATTGTTGAAATCACAAAAGCAGCGGAAGACATGGAAAAAGGCGATCTTAACAGAAGAGCCAGCGTAAGCACCCGCAATGAACTCGGCGCCCTTGCCGGCAGATTTAACCGTATGGCGGAAAAACTGCAGGGAACCATGGAAGCTCTGATGAGTGGAAAAAATAAACTGGCATCAATCATAGAACACCTTTCCGGCGGCGTCCTTGTTGTGGATACATCAGGAGAAGTGATAATGACCAACAAAACCGCACTCAGGCTTCTGGGACTGCGGGATTCGGATATTACCGGAAAAAACATTGTCGGAGCCATTCCGGGACACTCCCTGCTTCAGCTCCTCGAAGATTCAGGTTACAAGCGCATGGTTCATGGCCAGCTTGAGGAAATGCCTTCGGACAGAACCGTAAACGCCCACATCAACCCGCTCTTTTCTGAAAACGACCAGCCCCAGGGAGCAGTGGTCATTCTTACGGATATTACCGAATTCCACCGCCTTGATCAGATGAGAACCGAATTTGTTTCCAATGTGTCCCACGAACTGCGCACCCCATTAGCTTCAATCAAGGGGCTTGCGGAACTTCTCATAGACGGCGCGCTGAAAGATGAAGAAAGAGCCATGGAGTTCCTCGAATCCATAAACAGGGAAGTGGACCGCCTCACCAGGCTTGTCAAGGATCTTCTCGATCTCTCAAAGATGGAGTCGGGCATGGTTAAAATGGAAAAACATCCCGTCAATCTTGAAGAACTGATTAATCTGGTTCTGGGAAGACTTACGCCACAGGCGGACAGCAAAAAAATCAACATAACTGCAGATCTTTGCAAAGGCGTTTTTGCATATGCCAATATGGACAGAATCCAGCAGGTGCTCATAAACCTTATAGACAACGCACTCAGATACACTCCCGAAGGCGAAAACATTGTGGTAAAACTAAGCGTAAGAGAGAAAAACTGCCTCGTTGAAGTTTCCGACACCGGACCCGGAATTTCACCCAACGATATGGAAAGAGTATTCGAGCGTTTTTACAGAGCCGACAAAGCCAGAACCAGACATGCAGGAGGCTTTGGTTTGGGACTTGCCATCGCCAGGCAGATTATCGAAAATCTCAACGGAACCATAGGCGTCCACGGAAACACCCCCCACGGAACAACCTTCTACTTCACACTACCCCTTCTCACCAGCTACGAGGAAGGCAGAGGCTACACTTCCATGGAAATCGACATGCGCCACAGAGGGTGATTTGCCCCCTTTATTTGAAGTTTTTTGGGGAGAGTTTTGGGGAGAGTTTTTTTTCAGGGAGAACTTTTTTGGAAAAAAGCCCCCCCTGAAACCCCCTCCAAAAACTTTCAGCGCATCATTTTTCAGTTCACTTTAATTTTGCTTTCTGCATACCAATTTTCATTGCTTTTCTAAAGTCATATCCTAACACTATTATGTAAGCAAAAAGAACTCAACCTCCCAGCCGAATACTCTTGTTTTTCAAGGGAGGAGGTTCGGAGGGAAACCTCGCTTTTCCAAAAAAGCGTGGTTCCCTCTGAGGGTCCCCAAAACCCCGGTTGGTCCCCAATTCAAAAGTTTTGGGATGGGGGTGCCTGCCCGCAGGGTGGGCGCGAGGAAACTTTTTCCAAAAAAGTTTTCTCCGGGAGCTGGACATGCGGATATAATCCTCGTGAGCGATCAGATAAATCCATTAATCTATTTAATTCTATTTTTCCATTTAACAGGTTTTAACTCATTACCATAATAAGTGAGCCAATAAGTTCGCCGGAACAAACTCTAATCACCTGTAAACATCATAGCCGCAATAAAACACAAGCGATTGCCGGATCGCAGGCGTCCCGCCTGTCCCCCGGTTAAACAATCTCGTTTTGTATCCTCAATCTCCAAAATGGAAATACAACTCCAGCTATAGGGGCAGTAATAATTACAGACTTGGCAAGCATTCGGGGGGCACGCAGGTGTGGGGTGTGGGGTGTGGGGTTTGCGGTTTGAGTTTGCGATGAGGGCGGACCTGCGGGTCCGCGTCGGGCTTGTAAAGATTGTGTAAAAACCTTTTTCGAAGGGAATTTTTCAGGTTAAAAATTCAAATCTGGTAAAAAACAAAGGGTCCGATTCAGGGGTAAATTTTATACAAGGGAAACCATTAAAATGGTTTAAAGACCGTGGTTATGCGGTTTTGCTTGTCACCGGGTTAAAACCCGGTGTTGGTTCCAGGGGCATCGGGTTTAGCGAAAAACTCCCACATACGATATCGAAATGGGTTTGGAGTTGTGAAAAACATAGTTTTTACACAATCTCTGCAAAGCCCTCCTACGATCGCTGGCGAAGCTTGTGGTTGTGGGGTTTGCTGGCGGTTGGCGGGTGGTTTTGGGGACCGGGGGACAGGCGGGATGCCTGCGATCCGGCAGGGGTTGGCGTTTTGTTGCCGCGCTTTCGGGGGGTTCGCGGTTTGAGTTTGCGTCGCGGGCGGACCTGCGGGTCCGCGTCGCGGTTGAAAACCGCTCCTACGATCGTTGGCGGAGCTTGTGGTTTTGAGGTTTGCTGGCGGTTGGCGGGTGGTTTTGGGGACCGGGGGACAGGCGGGACGCCTGCGATCCGGCAGGGGTTGGCGTTTTGTTGCCGCACTTTTGGGGGAATTAGGGTTTGAGTCTGTGTCGCGGGCGGACCTGCGGGTCCGCGTCGCGGTTGAAAACCGCTCCTACGATCGCTGGCGGAGCTTGTGGTTGTGAGGTTTGCTGGCGGTTGGCGGGTGGTTTTGGGGACCGGGGGACAGGCGGGACGCCTGCGATCCGGCAGGGGTTGGCGTTTTGTTGCCGCACTTTCGGGGGGGGTCGCGGTTTGAGTTTGCGTCGCGGGCGGACCTGCGGGTCCGCGTCGGGGTTGCGGAGCCATCATAGGATCGCTGGCGAAGCTTGTGGTTATGGGGTTTGCTGGCGGTTGGCGTTTTTTTGGGTGCGGGAGAGCACATAGGCTCTCCCCTACAGGATTTCCTATATTTGCGGGATAGTGGAGATTAGGCGGGGTTGGGTATGAGTTGGCGGTTGTTGGCGTTTTGTTGCCGTGCTTTCGGGAGATTTGCGGTTTGAGTTTGCGATGAGGGCGGACCTGCGGGTCCGCGTCGGGGTTGCAAACCCCTCCTACGATCGTTGGTGAAGCTTGTGGTTATGGGGTTTGCTGGCGGTTGGCGGTGGTTTTGGGGACCGGGGGACAGGCGGGACGCCTGCGATCCGGCAGGGGTTGGCGTTTTGTTGCCGCGCTTTCGGGGGGTTCGCGGTTTGAGTTTGCGTCGCGGGCGGACCTGCGGGTCCGCGTCGCGGTTAAAAACCGCTCCTACGATCGCTGGCGAAGCTTGTGGTTATGGGGTTTACTGGCGGTTGGCGGTGGTTTTGGGAACCGGGGGACAGGCGGGATGCCTGCGATCCGGCAGGGGTTGGTGTTTTGTTGCCGCACTTTCGGGGGGGTGCGGTTTGAGTTTGTGATGAGGGCGGACCTGCGGGTCCGCGTCGCGGTTGAAAACCGCTCCTACGATCGCTGGCGGAGCTTGTGGTTATGAGGTTTGCTGGCGGTTGGCGTTGGGTTTTGGGACCCGGGGGCAGGCGGGACGCCTGCGATCCGGCAGGGGTTGGCGTTTTGTTGCCGCGCTTTTGGGGGGTTCGCGGTTTGAGTTTGCGTAGCGGGCGGACCTGCGGGTCCGCGTCGCGGTTGAAAACCGCTCCTACGATCGCTGGCGGAGCTTGTGGTTGTGAGGTTTGCTGGCGGTTGGCGGGTGGTTTTGGGACCGGGGGGCAGGCGGGATGCCTGCGATCCGGCAGTTGTTGGCGTTTTGTTGCCGCGCTTTCGGGGGGTTCGCGGTTTGAGTTTGCGTCGCGGGCGGACCTGCGGGTCCGCGTCGCGGTTGGAAACCGCTCCTACGATCGCTGGCGAAGCTTGTGGTTATGAGGTTTGCTGGCGGTTGGCGTTGGTTTTTGGGACCCGGGGACAGGCGGGACGCCTGCGATCCGGCAGTCGCTGGCCAAGCTTGTGGTTGTGGGGTTTGCTGGCGGTTGGCGGGTGGTTTTGGGTGCGGGAGAGCATAGAGAAGTTGCAGGCAAAAAAAATGTCATGAAAGATTAGCACATAGGCTCTCCCCTACAGGATTTCCTATATTTACGGGATGGTGGAGATTAGGCGGAATGCCCAGTAATTCAGGCATGGATTTATTGTCTTTCCAATTAATCAACCACAAAAACAATCTGTCAGGAAACTAATCTGATAACAGATTTCATAACCGATTAATAGGATTACTATATCTGATCACTCATTGAATTTATGCCTGTTTGCCCGATTCCGGAGGAAAGATTTCCAAAGTTTTCTCCGGAAGTCTGGCAAAACAGTTTCAATTTTGCGAGCAATCAGATAACTTTATGTCTTGAGCCGGTGCTGTCTGATTTGCCTCCAAAACCGTCAATAGAGGAATATTCCGGCAAAAGGTTAATTAAATATAAGGGTTATCCCGTTTATTAATGAATCCGGAGGATGGAATGACTGTTGTTAATGCTATGAAATTTGACTTCTACAGAGGCGCTCTGGTTTGCGATGAACAGACCACGTTCGGCGACAACCGGTATGCTTACCTCTCTGACAAGATAAAACCGCTTATACCACCGGAAGTGATGCACGAAACCGGAATGACGGCAGCTTACGGCGGTTCGGGAACTCAGTCGGTAGCTGCGGAAGTAGTAAAAAAGACTCATCAGGAATTTATGGATGTATATGCCGATATGAAGTATTCCGCCCAGAAGCGGTTTCCTTTCAGAACCATAGAAGAAGTTGCTCATTTTGCGATGAAAAAGCTTCTGGAAGTTAAACACCAGCATCTGAATGATAAGCTTTACTCCAGCTTCCATTTCAATCTGGATGATTTTAATCAGGGGTATTATGAAATAGATGGTGAGAGAATCGAAATCAAGCAGCAGAACATTGTTGATAAAGCTACTGATTATATAACCTGGAAAGACTACAACCCGGAAGTTGACGCTATTTTCAAAAACAGCGCCATTGTTGCCGGTTTTGATCCCACCAGTGGATTTGAAATATACACTCTCTCACTTATGGACAACGAATGCTTCTTCTGCGGCGGTCCGTATGAAAGTATCGGTTCAGGCTCCGACATAGCAACCATAAGCCTGAATGATTTTATCAATACGAAAGTACTCAGTGCCAGAAGAACGAAAATAGATCCCCTCGAAGGCGTTATCGAGCTTATCAGATCCACAAACGCCTGCGCCCGCAGAAACTATGGTGTAGGCGGATATTTCAACATTGTAATCATTGACGGAACCAAAAAAGGTCAGGATACATACAAGGAGATTATGGATCACAGCGCCCGCCTCGCCTCTGAAATAGTCTTTGCATGCGATTTCCATATGATAAATATGGACGACGGATTCAAGCTCATCGACGATCTGATTTTTCAGGACAAGAGCTTTGAGGAAGTTGAAGATGAATTCTGTGCAAAATCAGTGGATTTGAAAAAAATGAATCTTCTCCTCAGAGGATATAAAATCAATAGAATCTTTAACGGAAAACAGGACAGGAACGGATGCAACACCTGTGAAAAGAGGTAGTTTTTCTTGATTATTATAATGCGCCGCTCTGCGACGGAACAAAACATTGAAGCAGTAATTGCAAAAATCAGGGATATGGGTTTCGAAGCCAGTGTTTCACACGGCACTGAAAGAGTAGTGGTGGGCCTTGTGGGAAAGTGCAGGCAAATGGATGCAGCAGGCCAGTTCCGCTCTCTGCCGGGGGTTGAAGATGTAGTTCCCGTTACAAAAAGGCTTTTTCATACCAGCAGACATTACAAAAAGGAAAACAGTCTGATTGATATTGAAAACATACAGGTTGGCGGCGAAGAAATAGTGGTAATGGCAGGTCCCTGTGCAGTGGAAAGAAGTGATCAGGTGTTTTTCACTGCTATGGCGGTTAAGGAAGCAGGCGCGAAAGTAATCAGGGGAGGCGCATTTAAAACCCAGGATACACCGGAAGATTTTCCCGGGCTTGGCGAACAGGGTCTTGAGATCCTCAACGAAGCCAAAAAGGAGACAGGCCTTCTGGTTATTACCGAGGTTAAAACCCCACAGGAAGTTGAACTTGCCGACAAATATGCAGATATTATCCAGATAGGCGCAAGATACATGCAGAGTTATGATCTCCTTGCGTGTGTTGCCGAAAGAGGCAAGCCCATAATGCTGCGCCGGGGAATAATGTCGTCGGTGGAGGAGCTTCTTCTTTCCGCTGAATACCTAATGAACCGGGGCAACAACCGTATCATGCTGTGCGAAAGAGGTATAAGAACCTTTGAAACCCTGACGCCGTACACCCTTGATCTTTGCGCAGTGCCTATTTTAAAAAGACTTTCCCATCTTCCGGTTATTGTGGATCCTTCCCACGGAACCGGAGATGCCAGATATGTACCTGCTATGGCAAAAGCAGCTATTGCATGCGGAGCAGACGGGCTTTTGATAGAAGTGCATCCGAATCCGAAACTCGCCCTTTCGCACGGTTTTCAAGCTATCGAACCTCAGCAGTTCATCGATCTGATGGAAGAGCTGCGGGCTATCGCAAGAGCAGTGGGAAGAAGACTTTAATATGAAAAAGATTCTTGTTGCCATAAATGACAGCGAACTGTCCCGGGATTTGATAAATCTCGGAGCAGCGCTTTGCAGAAATGAAAAGGGAGAACTATACATACTTCATATACTCGAAGTTCCTTTTTATCTGCCCCTTGACGCTGAACCTGAGGCTGATGTCAGCAGCGCCAACAAAATTCTCGACAAATCACTGGAGATTGTTGAGGATCTGAAGATAAAAACCACTGCTGATATGGTTTCTGCCAGATCAGTAGGAGGCGGCATAATCAGCTATGCCAACAGTAAAAATGTGGATGTGATTATCGCCGGACACAAGGATTATCCCGGATACGGCGATGTAATCAGCAGCCCTGCGGTGGAATATATTCTGAAAAAAGCAACCTGCCGGGTAATGATAATCAGGCAGGAAAGAGCAAACCAGAGCTGATGAAAGATACTGCCAAAAACCCACAGAATGGCGGTGAATCAAAGGAAATAATACAGGGGACCCTTCCGGGAGATGCCGCCATCATCAGGCGCAGGGAAAAAACTGCTTCGCTGAAGCGATCCCTGAGCTTCTTCAGTATTTTCAGTTTTGCATACGGCAATCTCAGTTCCTGCATTTATTATGCACTGGGTGTGGCAGCCCTTTATGCTCTTGGAGCAACACCTCTCGTATTCTTTATCGCTTCAATATTCTTCCTGTTCACAGCGGCTACTTATGCGGAAGGCTCTGCAGCGATACCTGAGGCGGGAGGCTCATCAAGCTTCGCAAGAAAAGCTTTTAACGAACCTACAAGTTTTGTAGCCGGATGGTGTCTGCTTCTTGCATATATTGTTACAATTTCCATAGCTGCAACTGCGGCAATCGGATACCTTTCCGCCCTTGAGCAGTTTGCATTTCTTAAACAGTCACCCTGGAATATAATCGCCGTGGGAGCCATTCTTCTGGTTCTTATGGTTATAAATATTGTGGGCACAAGGTTTTCAGCCCTTATGTCCAATGTTTTCATCATAATTGACATTCTCACCCAGATATTCATCATAGTGATGGGATTTCTGTTTTTTCTCAATCTGCCTGAACTGGTGGGCAGAATCAGGTTGGGAGTCGTGCCAACCTGGAACCAGCTTCTCCTTGGTTTTTATGTGGTTACCATTGCTTTTACCAGTATTGAAACCATCTCAAACCTTGCAGGCGAATCAAGGGATCCCGGCACAACCATGCCCCGCACTTTCTGGTACACAACACTTGCCACCATGTCCCTCTTTGTTCTTGTATCCGCAGCGGCTCTCTCGTCTATGCCCGTTGAGTTCAGGATAGAAGGGTATCTCTACACCCAGGTGGGGGATACTCTCAGAGGCTCCCAGACATCAGAACAGATACAGTTCAACTATTATAAGGACAAACAGAACAAGCCTGATCTTGTTCCAATTCAGAATGCGGTGATCAGGGTCAGGGGAACAGAGAACGAACATCAGGACCGCACTGAAATATGGCGCGAGCTTACTGACGAAAAAGGTTATTTTGTTGTAAAAGGTCTGGATTTCGGTAAATATGATCTCAAAATATATAAAAAGGGATATCAGGATCTGGAATTCAATTTTGATACAAGACATCCTGAAACAGCACCTATGCGGGGGTTATGGACATCGGATCTTGTGGAAAACTGGAAAAACAATCCGGTGGCAGGCATAGCTGATGCAATTTCCGGTAAACTGCCTCTTCTGAAACATCCACTGTCTATCTGGATTTCCCTGTTTGCATTTACTGTTCTGATTATAGCCACAAACTCCGGCATCGTCGGCGTATCCCGGCTTATATTCTCCCTTGGTTCACACAATCAGATTCCGCATATTCTGGCTAAGGTCCATCCGAAATTCAACACGCCGTATATTGCCATCATTGTATTTACAATGGTCGCCTTCATCATTGCCCTGCCTGCGGACATTGAAAAACTTGCGCAGGTTTATGCGTTTGCAGCTATGATTTCATATACCATAGCCCATGCTTCAATTATTGCTATGCGGGTAAAATTCCCTGATATGCATCGTCCTTTTAAAATCAAGCTCAACCTGAGAATAGCCGGAAGGGACATACCGATAACTGCAATTCTCGGAGGTCTTTTCTGTATTGCAGTCTGGATCCTTGTAGCTTTTTATAAGGATTACGGCAGAAATGTAGCTCTTCTGTTCATATTATCAGGTATTCTCATTTATCACATTTACAGAAAAAGTTCCGAAGGTTCGCCGACAGACGGCAAACAAAACAAATCCTGAAACCGGTGTGGTTCAGCAAAGCCATTATCCAATCACTCATTTTACAGAAATCGAGGTACTCATAATGGAAAATCTGACAATAACACTTCACGACGGCAGAGTATTCAGCTATCCCTCAGGCACAAAGCTTGTTGATATCGCTAAAGATACAATAACAGACCCTGTCCGCCCCATTGTGGGAGCCATTGTTAACCATACGGTCTGTGATCTGCACGAAACCGTAACCAGAGACAGCAAAGTGCAGTTTATAGACTGTTCGCACCCCGACGGATGCAGAATGAATGTCCGCGGATTGTCTATGCTGCTGGTTATGGCTGCGTATGAACTTTTCCCTGACAAGGAACTGCTTTTCCTTCACTCTATGAGCAGCAGCCTTTATTGCCGCTGGAATGACGGAACTCCTATGAAAAAGGACGAAGTCAGGGATCTCGAAAAGAAAATGAAAAAAATCATCGAACAGGATATTCCCTTTGAAAGCAAAGAGATAACAAAAGATGAAGCTATCACCTTGTTTGAAAACAGAAAGAAAAAAGACAAGGTAGCTCTTCTCCATTACCGCCGCAAGGAAAAAATGAAAGTTTACACATGTGACGGATACACCGACTATTTCTTCGGCAGACTTCCCTCATCCACAGGATCCCTGACGCTGTTTCATCTGAAATATTACTCTCCGGGACTTCTCCTGCGTTATCCCTGCGGCAGAAGTGCAGATGCCATCCCTCCTTACAGGGAGCAGCGGAAACTTTCCAAAGTCTATACCGAATTCAAACACTGGTGCGATATTCTTGATGTATCGGATGTAGCTTCACTGAACAGAATCATTTCCAACGGGGAAATCAATGATCTCATCAGGGTGTCGGAAGCCCTCCATGAGAAGAAAATTGCACAAATCGCCGATCTCATCAGCGAACAGGTGGAAACCCTGAAGCTTATTCTTATCGCAGGACCTTCATCTTCCGGAAAAACCACCTTCGCCCAGAGGCTTGCAGTTCAGCTCAGAGTTAACGGACTCAAACCCGTTACCCTCTCCCTGGACGACTATTTTGTCAATAAAGACAGAACGCCCCTTGATGAAGACGGCAAATACGATTTTGATCATATTGATGCCATCGACATACCCCTATTCAACGATCACCTCCAGCGCCTGCTCTGGGGTGAAAAGGTCAGCATTCCCAGATACGATTTTAAAACCGGATGCCGTGTGGAAAACCATAAGACAATGCAGCTCGATGAAAAGAATATTCTTGTTATCGAAGGCATACATGGACTCAATGAGAAACTCACAGAATCCATTCCCCCTTCCAATAAGTATAAAATTTACATCAGCGCCCTCACCCAGCTAAATCTGGATAACCACAACAGAATTCCAACAACGGAAACAAGGTTGATCAGGCGTATTGTCAGAGACAGCCAGTTCAGAAATTATTCCGCTCTGTCAACACTCCGGCAGTGGCCCAGTGTGAGAAGAGGCGAGGAAAGGTTCATATTCCCCTTCCAGGAGGAAGCGGATGTGATGTTCAATTCAGCCCTTGTTTACGAACTCTCTGTTCTCAAAGGATTCGTGGAACCCCTCCTCAGAGAAATTCATCCTGATGAACCTGAACATGCAGAAGCGAAGAGACTCCTGAGTTTCACCAGCAATTTCCTTGAACTTGGAACCGATGAAATTCCTCCAAACTCCATATTAAGGGAATTTGTGGGAGCTACATGCTTCTTTAAAATGGAAATTCTATAACCCCAAAACCGAATTAACCCGGAGGAAACCGGAAAAACTGATTTCCTCCGGCAAAATATAAAAAATAACGGAGGTCAGGATATGCAGGAATTCATAGAGAAATATGGCCACAAAACGAGATTTAAACCCGAAACACCGGAAATGGGAGTTAAGGTTGACTGGGGTTCATACAAAGGACACATCAGGTTTTTTGAAAATTTCTATTCCCACCATCTTAACAACAACAGAAACATCTGGGTATATCTGCCTCCGAGCTACGACACATGGACTATGAAAAATTATCCCGTTCTTTACCTGCAGGACGGACAGAATGTTTTTGCAGGGGAAACTGCATTCGGCGGCGTGGAATGGGGCGTTGACGACACAGTGGAAAGCCTCCTCAGACAAGGCAAAATAAAAGAAATTATAATGGTAGCCGTCAGCAACACAACCGACAGGGAGAGTGAATACACCCATGTGCCCGACCCTGAATACGGCGGAGGCAATCTTCCCACTTATGCAAAATTTCTGATAGAAGAACTGAAACCTTTCATCGATTCCAATTTCAGAACCAAAATGGGTCCTGAACACACGGGAATCATGGGTTCTTCACTTGGCGGACTCAGTGCATTCTGGCTGGGCTGGACATTTCCTGAAGTATTCGGCATTGTAGCCGCTCTTTCACCTTCATTCTGGTGGGCGGATCAGCATCTTACAAAAGAAGTCCGGATCGACAACAGTGACAGTGGTCCCCTGAAGATCTGGATTGACATAGGTTCAGCAGAAGGCTGCTCTGACTATGATAATACAAAGGTGAGCACTGCAGTGGAGCAGGCAAGGGAGATGAGTTTTGCCCTTATGGACAGAGGTTATGTATTTGGCAGAGATTTCTTCTACTTCGAAGCGACGGGTGCAAGCCACAACGAATGGTACTGGAACCGCAGAGTTGCGATGGTTCTGATGGCATTATTCGGTTTGCCGAGGGTATAGTTTATTCATCAGAATTCAATCTTTGTCAGTTTTCTTTCTTTTCAGAAGCGGCGAGATGTATCCTGTCAGGGTTATTGCGACAAAAATCATTCCCACAATTCCACAGACGCCGGAAAATAGAATTCCAACGCTGTTGTTGTTTCTGATTGCCTGTGCTTTTTCCTCAAAAGACAGGATTATTTTTCCGTTTTTTTCAAGCTGGTAGATGGTTCCGCCGTCGTAGGTGCCTTCTTTGATTTCGTCGGGGTTAAGCCACACTTTTATTTTTCCCTTTTGCATAAAAGCAGCTTTCACCTGTTCGTATTTGGGGTTGAAGGCTCTTTTGGAATATACGGCGATAAAGTTGTTTTTATCCACTTTTATTTTTTCATCAATATCCGTAACAATCATTTTTGCTCTTACGGATTCATATTTTCGTTCCTTTCCTATAACTGCATCCATGGGGATTCCTTCAACTTCAGTCAGTTTCAGGTTGTAGGGAGTTACGAGGAACTGTTTGATGGCAATGCAGGAAAACAAAATGCAAAAAATTCCGAATACGAGAACAATGGGTCTTTGTCCGTAGGTGCGGGTTTTTTCCGGTTTATTCGTATTGTCCGTCATAAAACATCAGCTCAGGCGATCTGTGAAAGCCGCTCCATTCCGGCATCGTCAACATTTTTGAGTCTTCCGGTGTCGGCTGCCATAAGCACGCCAACATCCCTGACTTTATTGGCTACTGCGTCGTGGAGGACTTCCCCTTCTTTTCCGCTTTCCTGTCCGTTTGTGAAGGGTGTGTATGCATCTCCGCCTTTGGCAAGGAAATCGATGGTGGCTACGGTGTATTCTTTGCTTCTGTCGATGGGGTTTCCATCGGATGTGCTTACCTGAAGAAGTTTGAAGCCTGGCATCATAGTGGAATTGTAAACCACATTAAGACCGGAAATCTGCAGGACTTTATCATTTTCGGTATGTTCGAGGGATCTTTCGATTACATCCATAATGTCCTGTCCCTTCATAGAGAGGGTGACGATTTTGGAATCGAAAGGAATTACACTGTAAATATCCTTGTATTTCACTTCGCCTTTTGAGAGGTTGGTGCGAATACAGCCTGAATTGAGGAAAGCCACATCTGTTCCGGCAACATCCCGCATAATGTCGGTGATAAGGTTGCCGAGATTTGTTTCTTTGCCATCACTGGGCTGCAGCATATCATCTGTTGACTCGCCAAGTTTAACATCCATAACGGAGTCGAGTTTCTGCTGATATTTATTGACAATGCTGTTGATTTCCACATCGGGATTGATGGAATTGGTATCGATGGGAATCAGCGAACCTGAGCCGGCAACTACTGATTTTTTCTCAGGATCCCATGTGAGTGATACTTTGCCGAGATTTTTTCCGCCAAAGCCTGTTTGTGCGATGAGGGTATCCCCGACTTTTATGGGTTCTGCCAGCGTATTGTGGCTGTGGCCTCCTACGATAAGGTCTATGCCTTTCATATTCTGTGCAAGAATTCTGTCCTGTTCGAGGCCCATATGTGAGAGAACGATTATTACCTCAGCGCCCTGTTTTTTCATTTCCGGAATGGTTGCAGTGAGGGTCTGAACGGGATCTTCGAAGTTCATAGCTTTAACTTCGTCTCTTCCGGTGACATTTTTCATATCGGGGGTTGTAAGACCGACTATGCCCACTTTTACCCCGGGCAGATCCTTGATAATGAAGGGTTTTACATTGGCAAGGGGCTGTCCCTGTGCATCCTTGATGTTTGCAGCGACAAAAGTGAATGAAGCGTCCTGAATCATATTCTGAAGGGCGTTTATACCCCAGTCGAAATCGTGATTGCCAATGGTTGCGGCGTCATATCCTTCCCGGTTCATAACTTCAATAACGGGTTTTCCCTCAAATAGCCCGGAGATGGGAGTTCCCATAGCCATATCGCCGGCATCAAGAAGAAGAACCTGTTCGCCTCTGGCTTTAGCCATTTCCCTCTCCATATTGATAACGGAGCCAAGGGCTGCGCCGCCGCCCACAAGGTTTTTATCGCCGTCTGAATTGATAATGTCTTCTCTGGGAAGAAGATTGCCATGGACATCATTGGTGTGAAGAATTGTGAGATTCACCGGTTTTTTGTTTACAGGGGCATTTTCCATTGTCATGGAAGCCGGAGCTGAAGCGCTTCCCGGTGCGGGAAGGTTTTGCCCTGTCTGAATAAGACCGTTGCCGCTGATGGAAACACTCTCTTCATAGTTTGGTCCCAGTGAACCGCCCTGCTGAAGATCATCAAATCTGTCCTTCATTTTAGAGATATCATAAATATCTCTGCCGCTGATGGACACTCTGTTGTTTATGTTGTTGGCTCCCACATTCCAGCTGAACAATCTTTTCACCCCGGTTCATACTGCTGTATATCAGCAATTTTTTATCTTAAAACCCGAATAATCGGTATATAGTTCGTTTATAAATTATACCACGCATGCCACTGCCGGGAAAGGCAAAAAAATTTCTTTCATGTTAAAAATTTATTAACTTCCGTACAAAAAATACCGGATAAAGTAAAACAGGAACCGAGCAAGGAAATAGAAAACAGGTAAAGAAATTTCACTCTGTCGGGAGAACAACCGGCATTTTCAGTAAAGCATACGCATAGGTAAAGCCTGACATTTGATTTCCCGGGGAATTAAGACTGAAAGTATGAAGCAATAAAACAATTGCAGCAGATTTTCTGACAAGCCGGTGTGAGAATAAAACTGATGAAGGGACTGTGAAAAATGAATCAAACCTTTAATTATCATCTGATGATGTCTTATGTTTCAAAAATTATACCGTACATACCTGTGCAGACTATTCGTATTATTAAAACAGCGCAATACTTATCATCCTTAGTGTCCAAAGGCGACAGGTTCCGGTATTTCAATGCTTTTCTGAATGAGTTGAATGCATATTACTGTGCATTATTAAAATACAATCTGAAAAAAATCGATCTGGGCAATGATTATAACGAAGCAATACTGATCGATAATTCAGCACATATTATCATTTATGATACAGTTACCAGACAGGTAGCGAATCCAGGCATAAGGGTTGATTTTAGTGAAGAAGCGATTGAAGCTTATCTTCCTGAGATATTTACAATAAAAGAAATACACAGTGAAGTTTTCCGGAGATTGTCCAAATCGGTAGTAACTCAGTTTTCCTTAGGCAGAAAGAAAGATCAGGAGCTCACAGATATAATTGCGGATTTTTTCAGGAACCAGTATAACGAAATGGATGAAATGTTTCAGGAGATTTCTGATGAGATAACACCTGAATCGAAAGATAAAGAAAGAGAGTTTGAAGAGCTTACAAACGACCTTAATAAATATCTTCCCATTCCTGTGAGTTTACACGAAAACTTTATTATAGAAGCAAAGCAGCAAGGTATCAGGTTTGGCGATAAAAAAGGAATGATAGCGACAGGAGCCGCTTATGTGTCCGGAGCTGACAGTATTTTGTGCCAAATCGTAAAAAACAGGAAAGAGCTGCTTGTAGCACCTCTTGCTGCCCTGATACTGAATGACAACCACCCCATGAAGGAAAGAGTTGAACAATTCAAAGCTTATAAAAACAGCGAATACAGTCAGGATTCCGGTATCATTGTGTCATCCACATAAGAAGATATATTCCGTTTGAGAATCACCCTTGATGAAACCGAGCCTCCTATATGGAGAGAGATAGAAATTCCTGCCAGCTTCAGTTTCTATCAGCTTCATATTGCCATACAGGATGCAATGGGATGGGAAAATGAACATCTATACAAATTTACAATTAAAGACCCTATCAAGAAGGTTAATGTGGAAATACCCCCACCCCCTATTTCGGGTTTAGCCGGAAAATATGATCCGGATACAGAAAAACTTGCACAATATATAAATCCCGGAAATAAAGTTTTTGCTTATGAATATGATTTCGGAGATTGCTGGGTTCATATAATCACAATGAAATAAATGTTCAAAGCAGAGCAGGGTGTAAAATATCCGAGATACACCGGCGGAGAGAGGGCCTGTCCTCCCAAAATACAGGAGGAGTTAATGGTTATTACGAAATGCTGGCAGCAGAGACCGTCAGCGGAGACCACGCTTTTTTGGAAAAGCGGGGTTACCTCCGAACCTCCCTCCCTTGAAAAACAGGAGTATTGGGGTTGGGATTTGGAGTTGTTTTTACTAATACGATGACAATGAGACATAACCCAGAAGCAGGCGGCGCCTGCGATTCGGTGAATTTGCGATTATTTCAGTGCCGAGGGGGTTTGGGGGATTCTTCCCCCGTTTGCTAACCTTTTTGAAAACTGCGTAGCAGATTTCAAAAAAGTATGAGTTAAAAAAAACAATGAAAATCGATATGCAGAAAGCAGAATAAAAGAGAGCAGAAAAATGATGCACCGAAAGTTTTTGCCGGAAGGGTTTGGGAAACGAGCTTTTTTCAAAAAGCGGGTTTCCCAAAAAAAAGATTCTCAGATGATATCTCTCGTCCGAAAAACAATTCAACCGATTGTAGGCATGGATCTGTCTGAACGCTCACGAGGATTGTAACCGCACGCCCAGCTCCCAGAGAAAACTTTTTTGAAAAAGTTTCCTCCGGACCTCCTTCCCAAAACTTTTGAATCGGGGGACCGACCGGGGACCGACGGGGGGTTGGAGACCGTCAGAGGGAACCACGCTTTTTTAAAAAAGCGAGGTTGCCCTCCGAACCTCCCTCCTTGAAAAACAAGAGTATGAGGTTGGGGGTTTTAAGTGAATTTTGCTAATGCAGTGGTAATTGGTTTTTCGACGATTCGAGCCTGGAAGAACAGTATCAGATGTTTTTCAGGAAACCGGCATTAGATTTGTAATAAAAAAAGCTGCCCTTTTACAGGCAGCTTTTTTGTATTCCTTAACTTTGAAAGTTAACCGTTATTACTCTTCTTTCTTCTCTTCAGCCTTTTTTTCTGCTTTTTTTTCAGCTTTCTTTTCGACGGGCTGAGCTTTGATGACCTTTACATATTTGTATTCTTTTCCATCAGCTCTGACAACAAGAATGTCATCGTTGATTCTCTTAATATGTATGATTGCTCCGCCGTCTTCAGCTATCATGTTTACTGCTTTATAAGGTGTTTTTGCAAACTGTTTGCGGTAAACCATGTTTGCATCGTGATTGAGAAGCGCCAGATAAAGGAGGTCTCCCTGGTGATATGCAACCATCGGTCCCAGACCAGTGGCTACTGTCCAGAAATTGGACACACCTACATCAACGGTAGTAACTTTGTCTTTTTTGTCGGCTACCATAGCCATAAGCTGACCGTCTTTGAGTTTTACCGTAAATGTTTTCTGTCCGTAATGAAGAACTTTGGTGTTTTTGTCAACAACCGGTTTCTTCACCTCAGCCGGTTTCTTGTCGGTTCCGGCGGCAAAAGCCATGCCTGAAAGCAGACCAAAGATAACCAGGACTGCAGCGATGGTAAGAATCTTTTTCATACTAACCGTCCTTTCCGGATTAAATTTATCTTTACCGGTGGATCTTCGATTTTATGAATATAAATTCCTCTTATCCGTGAAAATGGGTTGTCATTTTAGCGATTTTTTCATCGGGTGAAAGTGATTTGAATGCTTCTTTCCCTTTGTTGTCAAGCAGCGATTCGTAATGTCTGCCGAGGATGGCGGCTGTATCTCTTGCCATATCTCCCTGAGGGGGGTATTTTCCGAATCTTTCCGTAGCTTCGCTGAGAAGGTCGTATTTGAATTCGTTGTTTGCGCCTTTCATTGTCTTGTCGAGTACAAGTGAAGTAAAAGTAACTCTGTCGGGAATTCCGCTCTGGAGGTTTGATGCAAACAATCCGAGGGCGCCGGCGGTATTCTCGTTTTTTGGCAGTTCTTTGATCATTCTGGTGAAAGTGCCTGTCAGATCTCTGTTGTCTGATAGTTTCATCAGAAGGGAAGCGGAGTTTTTTCTTACTTCTCTGCTGTTTGAATTCATAGAGTTGACAATCATTGAAGAAACTCCGGATTTGGTTTCCTTATTAACAGCTTCCGGTTTTCTTTCTACGAGGTCTTTAACTGCTTTAACGGATGTATTCTGAAGGAAATATGATTTTTCACCGGATTTTTGCTGAGCGTTTTTTGACGCATCAAGCAGTAGGGGAAGATCTTCCGATTCTCCCATTTTGCCTATGGTTTTCATAAATCCGGCGTAAGAAGTTTTAGAAACGGGTTCTTTTTTCAGTCCGTCTCTTGCGCAGTATAGAGCTTTATCGCAGGCGGCTTCGTCAAGGGGTGAAATTTCACCGGTGTTTTTAATTCCCGCAAAAAGTGAAGCTGTGCGGGCTTTAAGCTCCACATCAGTTCCAAAAAGGTGTTCCACTGTTTCCTGACGCGCTTCCGCTCCTCCGGTTCTGAAGTATGTTTCCAGAGATGCATTCATCATACCCGGAGATATTAATCCGCTCTCATAGGCTTTCAGCGATTTTCTGTAGTCTTCTTCAGTTTGATTCTGAGCTTTAAGATCCGGTTTAAATGAAATATCAGCCATATCCCGGGGTAATGCTGAAATCGCCGCTTTTTCCGTTATATGTCCGTATGCCGGTTTTGTTTTAACTTTAGAGTATTCCCTGATTAAATCAGCGGGGTTAATACTTTCAGGTTTTCCATTTACTGGGTGCACCTGATCCATAAAAACCTCCATAAATTATTGCCTGTATATTTTAACACTAAAACGAAATAATGTCCAATTCTCATGTTAAATGGAAGCAGTATTTTCGACAGCTATTCCGGCATTCCTTTCTTCGAGTTTTTCTTTATTTTTCTGGTAAAGGAAAGATACTGCGATTAATACTGTTCCTGTAATCAGGAGAGGATATACCATGTTGTAAAAACCCAGAACCCACAGATCCACAAG
Source organism: Bacillota bacterium (assembly GCA_021287065.1). GTDB lineage: Bacteria > Vulcanimicrobiota > JAJTBE01 > JAJTBE01 > JAJTBE01 > JAJTBE01. The sequence goes on along the minus strand of JAJTBE010000142.1, from coordinate 9,559 downwards.
TCCGATTTTGGCAGCGCTTGCGATTAGCAGGATAAGGCCAAACTGTCGGAAGATTTTTCTGCCTATGGTTATTCCGAGTATGATAAACAGTATGGACGAACTGCACCAGAATATGGTGAGGATAATCTGGAAGTTGTCGAGGAGTCCGAATACGCTGAACAGAAGGCCGCTGGTGAGAAATGAGAATGAAAGCAGGCCGTATGTCTGGAAGAAGTCCCTTGTCCGCGGCTCCGCATTCATAGTCCGTGATGAAAGATAGTAGATGGCGGTAATGAGAAGAATCATAACCACATCTCCTGCAATAGGGCCAAAGGAAAAGCTGGAGATGGAGTCTATGGTTGTCGCTTCCTGAAGTCCGGATTTCAGTTTTGTATATGAAGCTGCCATGTTGAGGGAGCTTGAATCATATACGATTGCTTTTGCAGTGGAGACAAAAAATATTAAGTCTGCAAGTTTTCTGAATCTGAAGTCGGCAAACCTGTGGAGTGAAAGATATACTGCGATAAAGCCGAGAGTAGCCCATGCAAGGGTGGCGGTCATTCCGGGGGCTTTCATCACTACAAGTTTCATCAGGACGATAAATATCAGTGAGAACAGAGCAACCTGATATTGTCCGTTGTCGTCTGCCATGTCGTTTTCGTATTTTCTTATAAACCACCATGCATTAAAGAAGAAAAAGGCAGTAAGGAAGAGGGAGCCGTATTTGAATTGTATGGGGTCTTCATGGGAAACGAAAAGTGATGCAAGTGTAATTATGCACATTACAATAAAGGCAACAACCCTCAATCCCTTTAGTTTTTCCCTGAACAGGAATGCCATAAGGAGTATGGTATTGGCGAGAAATGCAATAAAAGCCAGATTTCCCGCATAGTTGAAATATCGGAAGAACGCAGCGAATATAAGAGCCGGAGGCATAAGGGCGATTAGATACCAGAAATATTCCTCTCCCCCTGGTATTTCAGCCCTTTTGCGGTAAAGGATGCACAATGTGAGTATAAACACTGCGGCGATTGCCGGAAGAATCATTGTGTAGAACGGTTTTACCGAAAGGTTGGTAAATCTTTCCAGTTCATAAGCAACGAGGGTAAGGCTTACCCCTGCTATTATAAAGTAGCTGATAGACCTGAAAAGTTCCGGTTTTACGCCTGCCCTGAACGAGTAGGCGATTATGAGCATTGCCACAATGGAGAGCATGAGCATAAGCATATAGAGATGGAGCATAATGTATGTCAGGTAGATTACCACTGCGAAACAGGAAAGCAGTGTAAGGGCAAGGAACCAGAGGTCTTCGTTTTCCAGTTTCTCTTTGTGTTTTCTCATAACAAGGTGGTAAACAAAGAAAAGGGCAATAGCTGCAAAGTAGATGGAGTATTTAAAAAGTTTCTCGCCGCTTTCGCTGACGGGCATCCATGAAAGGACGGAGATAAGCTGCGCCCAGATGATGACCAGCGTAAGGTAGGAAAACCTTCTGAATATTCTGCTGTAAAAGTCGCTTCTGAAGCTGTAGAGCAGGAGAGTGAAAGCCTGCATAAACCACAGAACGGTAACAACCCAGAAGAGTTTGTCGGTGTCGGTGAAGTAGGTGACAAAGCTTATGGCGGTAGTAATAAACATTAAGCCTATGACGAGGTTGTTTTTTGTTATTCCTGTGAATTGTGGATCAAACTGCTCCAGTTTACTGGATTGTTTTGTGAGATAAAGATGGATGTATCCCAGGAAAGAGTAGAGGAGCAGAGCCTGCCAGTTGGGGTTGTTGGGCTGAAGCCATCTGGGATCGTTGATGAAGATATAATAGGAAAGGCAGCCGAACAGAAGGGGGTTGAAGTATGAAATAAACTGGTTGTATCCGTTTGGGGTCTTCTGTTTGAGGTGGATGATGTTATTGGATACAAGAAAAGTGAGATAAAAAACAGTGAGAAAGATCAGTGTCATACCTGTATGGGTTCTGATAAGTGAATAGTTGAGAAAGTAGTGTAGGTAAGTCATCAGAAACGAAACTGTGATGTAGTAGTCCCATTTTTTGTAGTATGCCACAAATGTAACGGCAAGGTTGATAGCTATCAGATAGAAATAGAGAATTTTGAGGTCTTCAAGCTGGAATTTCATCAGAAACGGAGCCATAAAGGCTATTAAAAGCACTACATTGGCTATGATTCTGGAATCGTATCTGAATATGGAAACTCCGGAAACCGCAACTATACCAAAGAGGAGAACTGCGAGGACAGCGGGATTTTTTATGATATGAAAATAGAAAAATGATGCCGATATCACAAAGAGAAGGATACAGAATCCGCCGCTGAGCAGAGATTCTCCGAGTTTTTTCATTCCGTTGCGGTGCATTTTATCGCCGAGCCAGAGCAGAACCACGCCGATGAGTGTTCCCATCATTGTCTGGGGCATTCCGCTTGTCATTGTGTTGAAAGCCTGTCTGAGAAACAGTATGACTCCTGCGCCGAGGAGAAGTATTCCGAGGACATTGAGCCAGTTTCCCGCAAGATCCATTTCAAATTTGCCTGCTTTTTCCGAATAGACATCTTTTTTTGCTGCGGGTCCGGTTATGGTTTCGCTGGTTACGGAATAGATTTCAGATTCTGTCTTAATTTCTCCGTATGGTTCGTCATTTTCGGAAATTATGCTGTAAGCTGGAGCTTCTTTTGTGAGGAACTGTTCGACAACCGCTTCTGCCGGGGATAAGGCGGCTGTTTGTTCTTCAGGCTTGATTTCCTCCTGTTTGATTTCCCCGGGGTAAACAGGAATCTGTTCTTTCTGCGCCTGTATGATTTCGAGCTGAACTAAGGGGTTTTGGCTGATTAATGGTGCTATGACTGTAACTGCGGCATTTTCAGGATTTTGGGCTTCAATAATTCTTTCTGCTTCCTGAAGCTGGGACATTGTATAAATTTCCTGTGGTTTTGTGGTCTTTGATTTTACCGATTTAATGCCAAGTTTGTTTTCGATTTCAATTAATCTTGATTCGATGGATTTAAGCTTTGAAGCTATGCCTGAATTCGTTTCCCTGTAGTATGCTGCGGTTGTTTGATCCTGCTCCCGGAGAGCAGGTCTTTTCTGGTATCCGAGAAGAATTTCGATATCGAGGATTCTGTTTCTAATAGCCTGAAGGCTGTCATCCGGTGGTTTGTTAAGGTTTTGATTCTGATTATTCCGGGCGTAATAGAAGCCTATAACTGCAACAGCAATTATTAGTAAATATCCAACAAGTTCCATAAAAACACCCCCTGCTATGGACAAGGAAAACAGTCGTTTTTGGTTGTTTTAATTCTTTTTATGTATGTGTATTTCTCAACCAGTTAATAATTTTTGAAAAATCCATATTCTTCAGGGGTAATATTCGGGAAATATAAAATTTTACCTGCTAAATTATTATTCCCCGGATATTTATCTGCAAGATAAGCTGTACGAACTAAAAATAGCTGTGGTGATATAGTTCGTACGAACTATGTTTTATCAGGATTGCCCCGGAGTGTTTGGTAAGCTTTATCGATTTTGTCTCCGTCAACAAATACCATTCTGAACAGGTAAGCTGTAGCCAGGCTGATTGACAGGGGGAGGCTTCCTGCTATGGAGGCGCCTATGGCTCCAACGCCGATGGCTGTGTCAAGCATGCCGGAGAATATTTTTGACCGTTCCCCGGATTTGATTCCGTCGTAAATACTTTTCCCTCCGACGGCTATTTCCGTAGCGCCGTATGCAACGCCGAGTGCTGTGCCTGCTGTTGCTATAACTGCGGATTTGGCTACCATTGCGGCTATTGGTCCGCCGATGCCGCTGGCAGCGGCCTGTGCGGCAAGCCTTGTTGCTGAGTTTATAACTGCAGCTCCGCCTGCGGATATACTTCCGGCGCCTTCGATAGCGCCTACTGCGTCTTTTTCCTTTATGGCTTTTTTGAGTTCCGCTGTGCCTTTGATTCCAAGATATACCCCTGCCACTGCTCCTGCAGCCTGTGCGGTTTTTTCGAATCCTCCGCCCAGACCCAGATCTTTGATGATTTTACCTGAAGCCACCAGTTCCTGAGCTAAGTCGGAACCGATATAGAGCAGATCGAAAATTTTGTCGGCTACGGTTTTTTCGCCACTGACCTCCACAGAGTCGCCTGTGTTTGTTCCTGTGGCTTCACCGCTGCCTGTTTGTTCCTGTTTGCCGGTATTTCGGGTGGAACCTGAAGAACCCGCCTGATTCTGCGGGATCTGCATATTGCTGTCAATTCTCATAAAAAGCCTTCGCTTGTTTATTTGATTACTACGATTTCTACATAAATGATTATACCATGTTTTTTCGTCGGAATATATTAACAAATTGTTACATTCCGTCAGATTTTCATGGCGTAACTGAGGAAAGATTCTATTTTTTCCTCTCCTGAAACGAGGGGATTAGCTCTGAGGGCTTCTCCTGCCTTGTCAATACTCTGCTCAATGGCTGCTTCCACTGTGAGTTTTTCGTATTGACCAATCCGATCGATTAGATTTCTTATTTTTTCCGGGAATTTCACTCTGGGGTAAACAGGTGTGAAGAAACAGTCGCCGGTGTTTTCTATTGTAACCGGAATTTCGCAGAATTTTGAAGGATCATTACTGAACACGCATCCCATATCGGGAACATTGAGAATGTGGGTGTTTGCATCCTGAATATTGCTGTCCGTCTGATTGTCAAAACCTGCCAGATCCCTGATAAGTTTTACTGCAAGGCGTGAATAGTCGGCGCCTCCCCGTTTTGATAATTCCTCAGGTAGAACCGGCGGGTTCTCTTTTGTGAATGAGCCTTCCGTTATTGCAGTTGCCGCTTCCTGATAAAGGCTGAAAAGTCTGGCTTCGATTTCCATAACTTCGTTGCCTCTGTTTGCTTTTTTGGATTGTTCCTCAAAGACAGTCTGTGTATCTGTAAAGTATCTCAGGTAAGGGGAGGGGATTGTGCATGTTTCCCTTATGTAATCGGGATTAACCGGGAAGTATGGTTCTGCATTGAATTCAGGGGAAGTCATTGTGTCGATGAGTATGTCAAGTATTGATTTGTCATCAAGGGTAATGTCGAATATCCACGAAAGGTGGTTCCAGCCGCCCCACTGCATTCTGATTTTGCCCTGAGGTGAAAGATCGGGCATGTATGCTGCAATTATTTCCCTGATTTTATTTTCCATAAAAATTGGCACATTGCATAAGCCTATCATATTATCTTTTCCGGTGGCTTTGTGAATGGCCGTGGAGACTATCCCCGCGGGGTTTGTGAAATTGATGAGAAAAGCATTCGGGCACAGTTCCTGTGCTCTGTTGACAATTCCGGTCATAACGGGTATAGTGCGGTATGCTTTCATAAAGCCTACTGCACCTGTGGTCTCCTGACCGATCCAGCCTAAGTCGAAAGCGAATTTTTCATCGGATGCTCTCTGCCTGTTGCCGCCCACCCGGATCTGTGTGATTATAAAATCAGCGCCTTCCAGTGCGTTATCAAGGTTCGCTTCCGTAATACGGACATCAGGATTCATCACTCCCGCAAGAGCCTGACAGTAGCGGGCGTTTGTGTGGAGTCTTGTTTTATCCGTATCGTGGAGGGCAATATTCTCAGGTGGAGCATCCTGCCATTCCAGAAGTCCGTATATTAATTCAGGTGTGTATGTGGAGCCTGCCCCTATAACGGCAATTTTCATCTTTAAACCTCCGACAGGGAATTCTTTCAATAAATTCCTTTTTTGTGCGACAGTATTATACCACAAGTTAAATGGGAATGCAGAAAATTATTCCGGTTGTTTTAAGGAAGAACCCGTTGCCGGATTGTCGGGGATGGAATCAGCTCCTGAATTTTTACGGTGCGGGACAATTTAAAGGAATGCCTGCTGTTGGATAGAAAATAACATGTTAAATGATAGTCTTTTTACACCATTTTTAATATTACCCGGAGGTCGTCAATGAAAGGCAATATTCCCTTCTTCTGGAGGGAAACCATACTCAGTCTGAAAAGAAATATGCTTTTAAATATAGCATCTGCTTCAACAGTGATGGTGCTTACATTTATTCTCGGTTTTTTTATTCTGATAGTGGTTAACATCAACAACATCACAAGTCAGGCTATGAGCACCCTGAAGGTGAAAGCAATTCTGTCGGATCAGTTGAGCCTTAATAAGGTGGGGCAGCTTAAAGTAAGAATCCTGAAGATCCCTTCTGTTGAATCCGTGGTTTATATCAGCAGGGAAGAAGGGCTTAAGAAGCTGAAGGAAAAGTTCAAAGGCAAGGTTGATCTGGAAAATGTGCCGAAAACCACACTGCCCAACATACTGGAGATCAAGGTTGACAAGCCTGAGCATATGTTTACCGTGGCTGATGAAATCGAAAAATACCCTGGTATTGTCAAGGCAAATTTTGTTGAGGGAAAACTTATCGACAACCTAATCAGACTTTCCCGTTTTATCTATATTTCCGGAATTATTATAATTATCGTGTTGCTCATTTCCGCTGTTTTTCTTATCGGAAACACAATCAGGCTTACTGTTTTTTCAAGGCGTAAGGAAATCGCCATTATGGAGCTTGTAGGGGCTTCCCGCTGGTTTATCAGAGGTCCTTTCATCATAGAAGGGCTTCTCCACGGAGTTGTCGGCTCCGGCATTGCTGTGCTTCTGCTCAATCCCCTCTATTTCTGGTGCGCAAAAGGGATTCTCCAGCAGATGAGCTTTATCCCAATACGCCCCCCGGGAGAAGTTCTGCTTGAACTCAACCTTCTTCTGATAGGAACCGGAATTCTCGTTGCCACAATGGCAAGCAACATTGCCGTTAACAAACATCTGAAGATTTAAGGAAATCTCTATGAAAAATGAACGCAGATGGAGGCAGAGGTTCGAAAATTTCGAAAAAGCCTGGCTTCTTCTTGAAAGCGCAGTCAGTAAAGACTGTAAGAGCTATTCGGATTTGGAGAAGGAAGGTATAATTCAGAGATTTGAATTTACTTTTGAGCTTGCCTGGAAAACAATCAGGGATTATCTTGAGTATAACGGTGTTGAACTACAAGTTGTGACCCCCCGCTCAGTTATAGAAGCTGGATTTGGGAGCAAGATTATTGTTGATGGCCAGGTGTGGATAGATATGCTTGAAAACAGAAATATAATGTCGCATACCTATAATAAAGAAAACTTTGAAAAAGCTGTGGAGTGGATATTTAATGATTACTCTGAAGCTATCAGACAGGTATGGTCGTTTTTCAGGGATATAAAAGAATGAATATACCGGAATTTGGTTTTAATGATAAAACACTTGAGTTAATTATTAATTTGTTCGGAAATAGTGAACAGATTGAGGAAGTCCGGATATTTGGTTCACGGGCGCTTGGAACATATAAGCCGAACTCGGATATTGATTTGGTTTTTTATGGTAATTTTTCTGATAAGTTTAAAAGCAGGCTTGCAGGAGATTTAGATGAACTTCCGCTTCCATATACCTTTGATGTTCTTCTGTATGATGAAATCACAAATGATAACCTGAAAAAACATATTCACGATTACGGAAAGATTCTTTACCGTAGAAAATGACATAAAAAAAGGCAAAAAGGCGGATTCCTCGAATAGAAAAGCACAACCGGGCTTAGGAGGAATTATCAGTAATGTTTTGTCCAACTTGCGGCATCCAGAACAGGGATAATGCCGGTTTTTGCAAAAAATGCGGAACTTCGCTCAGAGAGTTTTCGGGAATGCTTGCCCAGGGAAAGCCTGTGCAGGAATCTGTTCCCGCTTTACCTGAAGGGGTGGCTTTCTGTCCCCATTGCGGTTCTGAAAACCGTGATAATGCCGGTTTTTGCAAAAGCTGCGGCGGATCGTTGAAAGATAAAGGGCAGGCCAAACCTGCTCCTGTAAGCACTATCCCTCCAAAACCGCAGGTTTCGCAGTTAGGGACTCCTTCCAAACCTCCGGTAAAATACAAGAAAGTTGTTCCTGCCGGACCTCCACAGGTTCTTGCGCCTGTTGCTCCTCCATTTGATCCGACTCAGGAACCAGTGAAAAGAGAAAGACCTCCTGGGCCAATGCAGCCTCCGGCTAAATCTGTATCTCCTCCGAAGGAAGCTCCTGTGGTGAGGGCAGCTTCGGTACCGCCTCAACCTGCACAATCTCAACAGGTGCAGCAGATTCAACAGGTCCAGCAGCAGGCAGCGCCCCCGCCTCCGGTTGTTCAGCAGCAAAAAGCTGCGGCGCCGGGTGTTACTCAAAGCAATGATACGGAATGCCCCGAAGGGGATTCGCTTATTGAAGGATTCTCCACCGTTCAGGACGGCAGATACCAGATCGTCAGAAAGCTGGGCACAGGGGGAACGGGAAGAATTTTCCTTGCCCGTGATGAGAAAATGGGTTATGAAGTGGTTCTCAAAGAGCTTCATCCGGTTTCTTCAAGCCCGGAAACACTGAAGTATCTCGAAAAAAGATTTATGGAAGAGGCAAAACTCCTCTTCAGACTCAATCATGTGGGATTTCCCCGTGTAATCGACTATTTCAGTGAAAAGGGCCGGCTTTTTATCATAATGCAGTATATTCAGGGGAGTAATCTTTATACTCTCCTTCTGGAACAGCCCGGGAGGAGATTCCCTGTTGACACCTGTCTCGAATGGCTTCTGAAAATGCTGGAGCTGCTTGTTATTCTCCAGAACCACGAACCGCCGATTATTCACAGGGACATTAAACCTGCCAATATGATGCTTGATAAAAACGGACAGTTGTATCTGGTTGATTTCGGATTTGCGAGGGTTGTAGATCCGGAAGGTTCTCAGACCAGAGTGGGCACTTTCGGATATGCTTCTCCTGAACACTACAGCGGCAAATTTGTGATTTCGTCTGATATTTTCAGCCTCGGAGCTACCTTCCATCATCTTCTCACCGGTGAAAACCCCCAGCAGAGGAAAGATCCTTTCAGATACCCGCCGATTAAAAACTTTCTGCCTGACTTTCCTGATGATTTACAGAAAATATTTGATAAAATGATGAATCTCAGTAAAGCTTTCCGCTATCAGAATGCAGCAGAAGCTAAAACAGATCTCGAAGCTTATATGAAAAGCAGAAGATAGGCTGGGATCAATGCCCTTGAATTAAGGCATGGATTAGTCCAAACGCTCACGAGTATTGGAGCGGTTTGCCCTGTTCCCGGAGAAAACTTTTTGAAAAAAGTTTCCTCGCGCCCATCCTGCGGGCAGGCACCCGCCTTCCCAAAACTTTTGAATTGGGGGACCGACCGCAGGGGGTAGGACCGACGGGGGGTTAGGACCAACCGGGAGTTTGGGGACCGTCAGAGGGAACCACGCTTTTTTAAAAAAGCGAGGTTGCCCTCCGAACCTCCCTCCTTGAAAAACAAGAGTATTGAGCTTGAGGATTAGAGTGGATTTTGCTAATTCAGCGGTATTGGACCTGAGAGGCTGGTAAACCCAATAACGGCAAGTGTTCGCCAGCGATCGTAGGAGGGGTTTGCAGAGATTGTGTAAAAACTCTCAAAACTGGTGTATATTTTTTCTATTTGTACAGGAGTTTTCATGCCTTAATGGAACTATTAATGTATTATTAACGGGTGCTCTGAAAAACTTG
>JAJTBE010000133.1 GCA_021287065.1 Bacillota bacterium | reverse complement strand
GTATTCGCAGAAGATGTAGCTTTCTCCCCTTCGATGAAGAATTCCGGACTTATGGATATGATGAATAAAACCCTCCCGACCCTCGAACCCCTTATCAAGCAGAACAACCTTCAGGTAGTTCTCTCAACCTACAGCCTTCCTACAGGCGATGCAAGCGAACAGCTCTCAGCCCGCTTCACCAACCTTCTCCTCAACGCAATGGCCTACGCCCCCAAATCAGCCAGACTGACAGTCGGCTGCAACCAGACCGCCGGTGTTATCTACATCCAGGTCCCCAACAACGACACCCCCTTCAGCGTCGAAAGAACCGTAAAGGATGTTCAGGGAAACACCTTCACAGTAAAGGCAGTCAAAGGCGAAGGCAGCGTATACAGTATGAAAATATAACAAAGTTTGAAAGTTTTGAGAATTTACAGATTCAATGCGAATACCAGTTACTTAACTTGTAAAACGGCCCGGTAAGCACACACCGGGTCATTTTTTTTGTGTTTTTAATCGAGGTGAAGCAACCCGTGCTATTGATGGGAATTCTTTAATGGTGTGCCCAATGCCCCCAGGTCTCCCACCCCCCCGTCGGTCCCCCAATTCAAAAGTTTTGGGATGGCGGGTGCCCGCCCGCAGGGTGGGCGCGAGGAAACTTTTTTCAAAAAATTTTCTCCGGGAGCTGGACGTGCGGATATAATCCCAGTGAGTGTTCAGATAAATTTATGCCTTTATTCAGTGGCATTGCCACCAATCCTCCTGACCGGTTCGAATGGGAAGATATGCAGGGCAGTCCGAAGCTCAAAGAAAAGATGGACTGGACGAAATGGAAGGATGAAAACGGACAGGTTCAGGATGTTCCGAATCCGGGGAAAGGGTTTGGGAATGTAGGGAATGCAAAAAGAGTTTTGGAAATAAAAAGAGCTGAAGTCCTTACAGATGCAGGGTTAGACTTGAGTAACCCAAAAGAAAATGGTATAATAAAGAAGGACTTTGATGATGATCAATTTGGAATAAAAAGTCATACAGCAACACATAAGTTATCGAATGGGGCTGAAGTAACATTTAAAACATACTCAGGCGGCAACCCTGCAGAACTTGAAGAAATCAAAGCAGCTCTTTCAAAATTACCGGCTAAACATTTAGCTGATTTGAAGGAAATAGAAATCACCAATGCAGCTCTGGTTCACGAAGTAAATGACAGAATAAACAAACTGCCCATTGGCGCATATTATCAGTCTGATTAAGCCAGAATTGTTTTGGCGAGGCATATATACAGAACAGGTAATAAAACCTCAAGCAGGCGTAGTATAGGTGAAATGGTTCCTCACTATTACACGAGATTGGTCACTATTTTGATAAATACCATTTTGCTGGTAGGGAAAGACTGGAGTTCAACCGGATATACCATCAGCTCTGGCAACTGGAAAACGGGTTGTTTTTTCAAAATCACAATTTACCGGAATATCAGGGTTTTCTGGATAGCAGAGGCTGGGTTACAGGAAATGCACAGAAGGAATTCTTTGCTGATATGTATCGGTTTAATATTGAAAGAATAAACAGTATTCAATATATATTTGATCAAGCACAAATGGATGTAACATCTATGATCAATATTTTAAATGTAATCCAGGAGTAACAATAATGAAAACTTATGAAATTTTGAGAATGCACGAGAGAAAAAAGCCAATTTCTCGATATTCGATTTTCATTAACAAATTTACGAAAAGTTTTTTTTCACTTGCCTGCACCCTTATTGTTGATGGTGATAAATATACTATTGAAGGCCCTGATGAAGAAGCGGTGAATTTTTTAAGAAGTAAACTGGAAGAAGGCAAAGGGTATCTTGGAATTCCAACCGGTGGATTTGACGCCAATGGTAATCACTGGCACGGCTGGATACCTGTACATTTCACAGATGAAAAAAGATTTGGAAAAGGAATTGAAGAGACTTTATATTTTACGTCATTTACATACAGATACCCAGAGATGAAACTGGAACCGGTAGACTAACAAGTTAACTAGCCAGTTAACTAACCAGACCCGCTCAGGCGGGTTTTTTGATTGGATACACAACGTCGCAGAGGCGTCTTTTTAAATTTCCGAATGAGGAGGTTCTTATGGATAATGATGAAGTCCGGCTTGCTTCAGGTTTGAAAGTAATGTCGGCTGAGCCGGGCAGTGATGTGAATGGAGAATTGCCCTTTGAAAAGTGTTAAATATTCGGAACTGCGTGCTTCAGTTGATTAAATACTCAATGATTTAGGGAATAATGAATTTGTATTCTGAATCAGAATTTGGTATTATATCAATAGGAAAAATCAATACTCTTAAAGAGGGGATAGTCAAATGACTGCCGATTGGGAAGCGCTATACGAAGAGATGCTCGATGAGATAAAGAGAGGTAAAATTAATCAACTATCACCAAAAGTATTTGCTTTCAGGCAGCTTTGGCACAATGTTCGAGATTTAGTTAACAATGCTATGGGTTCTGATTCTGATGATTTTGAAAAGGTTCTGCGTCAGGCAGAAGAAATGATGAAACAATACGATCCGGAAAAGACATTTTATAGAAAAAGGTTGCTCGGAAAACACCCCGAAAATGGTGCTGCCCGGTTTCGAAAAGAAAACCCGGACAGATATGATGTGATAGTGAACTAACCAGACCTGCTCCGGCAGGTTTTTTGATTGAATACACAGGGCGCAGAGGCGCCTTTTTTAATTTCGGAATGAGGAGGTTCTTATGGATAATGATGAAGTCCGGCTTGCTTCAGGATTGAAAGTGATGTCGGCTGAGCCGGGCAGTGAGGTGAACGGGAAGGTTTCCTTTGGTGTGTCCGGAGAGTGGGATTCTAAAACGCCTGACGAAGCGGGGCTGGTGACAAAAGCCGGAGTGCAGACATCCCGCCTGTTGCAGCAATTTACAAGAAACATCAGCAACCCCATAACCACAGTCTTGGCAAAGGATCGTAGGAGCGGTTTTTAACCGCGAAACGGACCCAAAGGGTCCGCCCGCTATGCAATCCTGTATCTTAAAATTCCCACGAATGTGCGGCAATAAAAAGTCGACCCTGCCGGATCGCAGTCGTCCCCGCCTGTCCCACGGCCCCCAAACCCCTTTGTCAACCGCCAGCAAACCGCATAACCACAAGCTTGACAAAGGATCGTAGGAGCGGTTTTTAACCGCGACGCGGACCCGCAGGTCCGCCCGCGACGCAAACTTAAACCGTAAATCTCTCGAAAGCGCAGTAACAAACCGCCAACAAATGCCGGATTGCAGGCGTCTCAACTGTCCAGCCGGTAAAACAATCCTGTCTCCATCCGCAATTTCCCAAATGAAAATACAACTCCAAATGTAGTGGTGGCGCTAATGTTTCCGCCTGAAATTAACCTCGCCTCCACAATAAATAGAATTATGGTAATGTGGCGCAAATAGCGGGGTTTCCTCGCCTGCGGAGGGTTTGTGGTTAAGGTTTGCGGCGCGGGCGGCCCCGTTGGGTCCGTTTCGGATTTGCAAACTCCTCCTATGACCCCTTGCCAAGCTTGTGGTTGTTGGGTTCTCTGGCGGTTGTTGGTTGGTTTTGGGACCCGGGGGACAGGCGGGGACGCCTGCGATCCGGCAGTCGTTGGCCAAGCTTGTGGTTATGGGGTTTACTGGCGGTTTGCCAGAGGGTGTTGCGGGAAAGCACATTGGCTCTCCCCTACAGGATTTCCTATATTTGCAGGATTGTGGAGATTAGGTGGGTTGGGTGTGATCAGGTGGTTATTGGCTGGAGATTGTGGTTATAGGGATTTCTGGCGGTTTTCGGTTTGTTTTTGGACTAGTGGGGCAGGCGGGGATGCCTGCGATCCGGCAGTTGTTGGTCAAGCTTGTGGGCTTAGTTTTGCTTTAAGGTTGCGGAGGTGTGTAAACTAACTGATGGAGATTGGTAAAGATGATATAATGGAGGTTTAGGCTCCGGGGTATGGCGGTTTTTTCGGAAAAATGGTAATATTAAATGATAAGCGTTTTTTATAGATTAAATGATTAGAAATATAAATTTTAGATTATTCATCTTTAATAAAGATAAGGGATGGATTAATTATGAAAATTCTGTTTATGTTTTTTGTTGTATGTAACTCTCTGTTTGGCTTAAATGAAAATATAGTTCGGATTTTCCGCTCACCATCTTACTGGAAAAGCTATGATGAAGTTTATTCCCTTGTTGTCTCTGAAAAAAGCTCTAAAAGTCCCTTTGCTCTGGTTGAAAAGAACAGGCATAACATTTCCACCGGAAAAAAAGAGAATGTTTTTACTTTGAAGTTTTCAAACAATGTTCAGGCTGTATGGGATGAAAAGGCCCGATATACGGGGGTATATGATGAAAAGACAGATTCTTTTTCAGTCTATGATTCTAAGGGGGAAAAACTAACCGCATTCCCAATCCGCCCTTTAACAAAGAAGTATATCAGCTATGATAAATTCGAATTATTTGAAATCGTTTATATTACGGATAAGAAGATACTGTTTTACTTACGGCCTGAGAAACCGGAAATCAAAATTCCAAAAAACATGCCCGTATTAGACTCCTGTCCTATGCCGACATATGTTTTTGATATTGACTGGAGAAAAGGAAAGATAGCTAAGTTTTTTGATTTGCAAAAGTATTTTTACGATAACTCCATACCTCACTGCGCTGGCGGCT
>JAJTBE010000106.1 GCA_021287065.1 Bacillota bacterium | reverse complement strand
GGTAAACCCACAGGGTTCGACTTCATTACCAATCTGGTCCCCCCTTTATGCTTAAAAAACGGAAACAAAACGCCAACTGAAGGGGCGGTGCCAATGTGTCCGCCCACAAGATGCCCATGAATTCAGGCATGAATTTATCTAATCGCTCACGAGGGTTGTATCGGTTTGCCCAGCTCCCAGAGAAAACTTTTTGAAAAAAGTTTCCTCCGGACCTCCTTCCCAAAACTTTTGGAATTGGGGACCGACCATGGGGGATTTAGACCGACCGGGGGATTTGGGGACCGTCAGAGAGAACCATGCTTTTTTGGAAAAGCGAGGTTGCCCTCCGAACCTCCCTCCTTGAAAAACAGGAGTATTAGGTTGGGAATTTGAGTGAATTTTATTAATTCAACGGCATTGCCCTTATTCTTTACAGGCTTGCTGCAGTTTCTGGAGGTGAATTTGAATTACTGCAAGAAGATCCTGATTTTTTAAGACTAATAGATCAGTATAAAAATCAGGAGGAGGAAACCCGATGATCAGGCATTTATATCCGGTAATGCGTTACTCTGTTTTGTTACTGTTTCTTTTGATTACAGCTTCTTCAGCTTTTGCTTCATCCCCCCTTGATTCTTTTAAAGCTGTGAAAAACAAAACCAATGAAAAAATTGTCTGCGGCATTGCCCGGCAGGCTGTAGAGGCTAAAATCAGAAAGAATGCTATTATCCAGCCTCCATCGGGTATCCCCGGATTTCTGAAACAACCTTCTGCGGTTTTTGTAACAATAATAAAAAAAGATATAACCTCAGGATGCATGGGAACCCTCGTCCCAAGAGAACCCACTCTTGCTGCGGAAATTATCCGTTCCGCAATCATGGCTTCAACAGCCGATTACTGGTATGAATCCATCCGGGAAAAGGATCTGGGCAAACTGAAGTATCTTGTAACAATCCCCGGACCTCTTCGTCCCGTAGGTTCAAAAGCTCAGCTTTCCCCAAAGACGCTGGGTCTTCTTGTCAGAAAAGGCTCAAAATCAGCTCTTCTCCTCCCCGGAGAAGCCCTCACACCCGAATGGCAGATTTATGAATGCAGGAGAAAAGCAGGCATTCCGCAAAATGAAAAAGTGGAAATGTTCGTATTCGAAACCGTAAGTTTCGGTCCCTACTAAAGGCGGATTCTGATAAAATGAAAAGAAAACAGATTGTATCCATCGCAATTATATTTCTCGCTGCGGTTCTCCTTGTGTTTCTCCTTGTATTCGGCCTGAATCCGGATAAAAGGAAAAACGGGCTTAATATTGTCATGTCGAAAATCACCGGCACTCCCCCGCCCCGGCTTGTCTGGCAATGCTTCAAACAGAATCCCGCCCGCCGTTCGGTGAACCTTCTCAACGGCACTGAATCAGGCACACTGAAATGGAAATTCAAAACCGGAGGCAGGGTTTTTTCATCCCCGGCAATCGGAACAGACGGAACAATTTATGCAGGTTCGATGGACGGCTGCCTTTATGCGGTAACACCTGATGGAAAACTCAAATGGAAATACCAAACCGGCAAACCTGTATATTCATCTCCAGCTATAGGACGGGACGGAACCATTTATATCGGAGGCAACGACAAATGTCTTCACGCTGTAAACCCTGACGGTTCACTCAAATGGAAATTCAACACCGGAGACTTTATCGAATCTTCCCCTGTTGTAAACAATGGTGAAATTTACACAGGCAGCAACGACGGCTATCTTTATGCCGTAAGGGAAGATGGAACCCTCGCGTGGAAATTCAGAGCGGGGGAATGGATAAAATCCGCGCCGGCAGTCAATTCACAGGGACAGATAATATTCGGCTCCGACACCTGCAATGTTTATTCTGTGGAAACCGGCGGAAAACTTAACTGGAGCTTCAAGGCGGAAAAATATATTTTCTCAAGCCCTGCTATATCGATAAAAGATGATGTATATTTCGGTTCGGAAGATGGAAACTTATACGCGCTGAATTCAAAGGGCGGACTGAAATGGAAATTTGACACAGGTAAGGATATTTCATCATCCCCGGCATTAGGAAGCGATGACACCGTTTACATCGGCTCCCAGAGCGGAACCCTTTATGCTATTGACAAGACCGGCACAGTAAGGTGGAAATTTGACACCGGAGCAGCAATTTACTCATCACCGGCATTATCCGGCAACGGAATTGTTTACATCGGCTCTCAGGACAAATGCATTTATGCCGTAAGAAACGGAACCGCCCTCTGGAAATACAAAACCGGGGGCTATGTGGATTCTTCCCCTGCAATCGGACCCGGAGGGGAGATTTATGCAGGCAGCGACGATAGTTACATTTATTGCATAGGCAGGTAAATTTTGACACACGAAAACATAATAAGTGATTTCATAAAAGAATCCCGTTTTGAAGAAGCTCTTTCGCATATCGAAAATGAATGCGGAAATGAAAATCCCGCAGAAGCACTGGCTTTGAAGGGTGAAATCCTCGAAACTACGGGCAGACTGAGAGAAGCAGGAGAATGCTTCCGTGAAGCGCATCGTTTATGCCCTGAAAACCCTGAGTATTTATACTGGGTATGCGAAATTTACCTTATGATGTATGATTCCGACGGAGCTATTGAAGCTTGTACAAAGGGAAAACAGCTATTTCCCGCTGATGACAGATTCCTTATGGTTGAAGCTGATGCCTGGCTATGGAAGATTTCAGTCCACAACCTTCAGGGAACGGAAAAAGAAGAAGCTCTCGCCCATTCGAGGCGGATTCTGAATGAAAGCATCGCTGCAGCCCCTGATGACGGAGAAATACGAGCAGTTGAAGCGACATGGTATGTGCAGAAAAAAGATTTCGACAAATGCCTCCAGTCCTTCGAAGCGGCACAACAACTGGGGCTTGAGCTTTATGTTGATTATATCGACACCGGACTTTGCCTTTCCATCCTTAATCTGAATGCAGGAAACAGGGAAAAGGCACTCCACCATATCGAAAAAAGTCTGGAAAGATACCTGAACTGGAATGAACCCCACTACCAGAGGCTTATGCTTTTCTACGAGCATCTGCTCCTGCTGAGAGAAGTCTATTTTGGTATTAAAGTAACAACAAAAGACCTCGAAACTGTTTCTGCCGGTTATGAATTTTACATGAATCGCGGTTTAAGGGTGCACAGGGTTACAAGAGATGTAAGAAACGCATTATCCAGCTTTATAAAAGCAAGAGAAGAAGGCAGAAATGAAGATGCATTCAAACACCTTGAAGAAGCGGAATCCATATTGAAAGTCCACCTTCCCCTATGTATTATTTTCAACTCAATAAAAAAGCTAAGCCTGATGGACATAATAGAAAAACTGAAGCTGACTGTTTATAAGGGTGAAAAGTAATATTTTCTTTCAAAACACTAAAAATTCTTTACCAAAACTTCTTTTAGACACTGAAATATAAAGGAATTTTTACATTTGTGTCAAAAAAAGCATGAGTTCTATATGGCAAGAACTATTGCACTAAAATTCCAATCACATCTGCCAGCCTGTAAAAAGGTTCGGCAATTCATATCACACCTTTCTCCAGCCGATTCAGAACAGGCTTCCTGACCCAGATCCACAGGAAAAACATCAATTCTCAATATTCCGGGTTTACTCTCCTGCCAATTCTTATGTAAGGTTTTAAGAGTCCATTCAGACTGCAAATTGCATTTACATAAAAAACTAAAAATAACGATGGAGAGGATTTAATGAAGAAAACATCGATCAAAGCGGCATTTTTCTTACTAATCTGCATGCTTTTCATCCCAATGATTGTTGTAGGCTGCAGTGGTAGTTCCGATGGTGGCGGAGGGACTTCCCCCACATCATCACCGACAGTCTCCCCAACAGTTTCACCGACAGCAACCCCCGTTGGATATGGAAACGCAGAAATAACTGTAAAAGACCTGGGAACCGAAAAGGTTGTATCAGGCGTTACAGTTACCATTGCTGATGTAACAGGAGAAACCGATGCATCAGGCAAATGCACCCTCAGCAACATTGTTGCAGGCGCACAGGACCTCAGCGCCACTGCCACAGGTTACACCAATTATGAAGAATCCGTAACCATAACGGCAGATACCACACTTCAGAAAGAAATCTTGCTTTCACCCACAGATATACCCACCCCGGAAGCAGGAAAGGGCAACATCGTAGGATATGTTAAAGATTCAAGCGGAAACGGACTTGCAAAAGTTGCCTGCACTTTAACCACTAAAGGTCAGACAGTAAAACCCATTTCAATCACAGATTCAAACGGCCGTTACCTTTTCCTCAATGTAACGCCCGGCTCCTACAGTGTGTCTTTTACACTTGTAAACTATAGTTTTTCATCGGTTAATGTAACAGTAACCGCAGACAACAACACCCTTTCTCCCGATAGTGACGGCGTGTATAACGGCGGAGGCGGCGGAGAAATAACTGCCGGAAATATAACTGGAACAGTTACCGATTCCCAGACACTCGCAGGAGTGCCCAACTCACTTGTTACTCTTTATCAGGGAAGCACTTTGACAAGCAAAGCTTTAAATTACACACAGCTCACATACACTTTTACCGACAGCAACGGTAATTATACATTTGTCGGGCTGCCCTTTGCCAACTACAAAATCACCGTAGAAAAACAGGGCATATATCTCCCCGTTGACAAAACAACATCAATTTCCTCAAGTAATGTTTCATCAACAGTCAATGCAACACTTGCCTGGAAATACAAATACTTTAACCCACAGATGTATTGCCTGTATTTTCTGAACAATACCACAGGATGGTTTGCCGGAGCAAACGGTAAAATTGTAAAAACTGCAGACAATCTTACCACATACACAAGCCAAACCTCAGGTACCACAGAATTCCTTACCGGGATGCACTTTCTTGATGCCAATACGGGATGGATTTGCGGATACAGCGGCACAATAATAAAAACCACCAATGGCGGAGCCAACTGGAATGCACAGGTTTCCGGAACCACACAGAACATCTGGTCCATTTACTTCACAGATGCAAATAACGGCTGGGCTGTAGGTGAAGCTGGAACAATTCTCCGCACTACCAACGGTGGTACCAACTGGACTGTTCAAATTTCCGGAACAGGAATCGCCCTTCGCAGCGTTTACTTTGTTGACTCCAACACAGGATGGGCAGTTGGTAAAGGAGGAACCATACTTTACACAACCAATGGCGGAACAACCTGGACCGCACAGTCCTCAGGAACTACACGTAATCTTAACTGCGTCCGCTTTGTAAGTTCTACCAGAGGCTGGGCGGTAGGCGCTGTTGGAACAATTCTGTTCACAGACAACGGTGGAACAACATGGACGACACAGGCTACAAGCAAAACCCAGACTCTATACACTGTGTCTTTTTATGACAGCACTCATGGTATAGCTGCAGGTGCAGACACACTAAGACTTGTAACCTCAAACGCAGGAACCACCTGGGCGGGAAATACTGGCACAATGCAGAACCCCATCACAGGCATACAGCTTTTCGCTGCAGATACCGGATTTTGTGCTGTCAATTATTACGGTTCAAGCTATGATGGAGCGGTATGGTCGCAAAAACCTTTTGGAAAAAGCTTTTACAACATCACTTTTCTTAATGCAAATGTTGGTCTGGCAGTAGGAGAGGGCGGAATTATCTACAAAACCACAGATGCCGGTGAAACATGGTCTAAGCAGGATGAGTTAGGCGGCAATCTCTATTCAGTTGCTTTTTCTGATGCAACACATTGCAATTCAGTCGGAGAGACTCTCAATACCATATTTTATTCGGTTACTGCCGGAGCAAACTGGATTACTCTCGTTGTGGCTAACCCTCAGATAATGTTAGGTGTCAAATTTGCTGACGCAAGCACGGGCTGGGCTATAGGTTACAACGGAACGATTTTAAAAACAGTGAATGGTGGCATTGCCTGGAATGCGCAGATAGCCGGGACTATCAATACACTTTACGACCTTAGTTTTGTTGATGCAAATAACGGCTGGATATCATGCCAGCTTGGTACTGTTTTAAAAACAACAAACGGCGGAACAGTCTGGACTCCTTTTGCAACAGGTTTTCTTCAGGATCTCAGAGGTATTTACTTCACAGATGCTTCCAACGGCTGGGCGGTCGGAGATGAAGGCAGAATTATCCGCACAATCGATGGAGGTAATAACTGGGTAAACCAGCCTTCCGGAACAACTCAGCAATTACTCAGGGTGTTCTTTGTAAATGTTACTAATGGCTGGGCAAGCGGAAATCAGGGGACTGTCCTCAGTTCAACCGACGGAGTTACATGGACTCAGCAGACAGGCTGGGATAATGTGGCAGGCTATAGAGGACTCTTCTTCACTGATGTCAACACCGGATTTCTTGCCGGAGACAGAGGCATAATAAAAACAACCACAGGCGGAAGATAAACAACAACCGTAACAATAAAGGCAAAGAGACTGTCCCAATGTTCAGGGGCAGTCTCTTTTTTTGGGGGGAAGTTTTCGGGAAACCCTGTGATATTGTGAAACCTCCCGGAAAATTGTATGTAATAAAAAAGCCGCAGGTGCGGCTTTTTATTATGTAAATCTTATTGATTTTTATCCTTCGTAGCTTTCCTCAAGCTGTTCTCTTACCAGATCAGCCAGTTTTCCCGGGAGCTGGGCGAGCCTGTCAACTTTTACGCTGTGTTTGAAAACATTTACAACGCTTTCAGTTCCAGGTCCGATTCCCACGCCGATGATCCTGATTCCATCCTGCTCAGCTTCTTCGATGAGTTTTTTCATCTCTTCCACTTTGCCTTCGCCATCGGTCATAAAGATGATGGTTTTCTGCTTTTCAGGATCCGAGTTTCTAAGCATTTCCAGAGCAATTTTCAGCGCATCGGCATCATTGGTTCCACCGCTGGGGCTATTCATAATCTGATTCATTTCCTGATTTCTGAAGTTCTCATCGAACTTGTCTTCAAGATTTTTATGAATCTGAGGCTGATCAGAGAATCCGATTACGCCAAAGTCGATTTCCAGTTCACTGAGAGCTTCCTGACACAGAACAAGACCTTTCAGGGTGTTGTCCCATTTAGTATTATCTCTCATACTGCCTGACTCGTCCATAACAAACATGAACTGGTGATCACGCTTCTGGGGATCTTCCCTGCGAAGCCAGATGTCCGGGTCAAATTCCCCTGAAAGCTGGAATTTAGCTTCAGACTGCATCGCCTTGCGGAGATTCAGTTTTTTACCTGAGGAGAAATTACCGATATATCTGGGTTTTTCATGCTCGTGGATGAAGTTTTTCATCTCTCCTGAAAGCTCGTCTGAAAACTCAACTGTTTCATAAACGAACTTGTCATAAGGAGTCTGCATTGCCTCATTACGGGCTTCAATCTCCATCTTTTTCTGAAGGAGTTCTTCCAGATCAGGAAGCTGAATGTCGCTGGTTGAACCGCCGCCATTGCCTCCCTGAGACTGATTTCCGCTGTTTCCCTGACTCTGCTGGCCATCCTGGGACTGACCGGCATTCTGGCTGTTCTGGGCATCCTGACCCTGCTGGTTTCCATCTGCCCCATTAGCGCCATTGGCATCCTTACCATCCTTGCCATCCTGACCGTCTTTGCCATCAGCACCCTGATTCTGCTGGCCATTATTGGCATTCTGCTGGCTATTGGGTTTATTCTGGCTCTGTGAAGCCTGTCCGGACTGATTGCCGCCATCCCTGTTTTCACGACGGGCATTGGCATCCTTTTCCTCAAACTTGCTTCCGTTCAGATCCTTATCAAGTCCGTCCATTACTTTATCAGCAATTTCCTTTGCCTTTTCAGGAGAAATCTTTCCGCCGCCGCCAGCCTGCTGGTTGCCATTAGCCTGCTGATTACCACCGGCCTGCTGATTGCCACCGGCCTGCTGGTTGCCACCGGCCTGCTGGGAGCCGCCGGACTGCTGGGAGCCGCCGGACTGCTGGGAGCCGCCGGACTGCTGAGAGCCGCCGGACTGCTGAGAGCCGCCGGACTGCTGAGAGCCGCCGGATTGCTGGGAGCCACCGGACTGCTGAGAGCCACCGGACTGCTGAGAGCCGCCGGACTGCTGGTTGCCGCCTGACTGCTGGTTGCCGCCTGACTGCTGCTGAGACTGTCCCGATTGGCCGGATTGACCGGACTGACCGGACTGTTGCTGCTGCTGAATCTTATCGGCAAGATCCTTTTTATCCATATCAACAAGCTTTTCATAGACGGGCCAGAGTTTATCCCTGACCGTCTGATAACATTCAAGAGCCTGCTGATTTATTTCAGCTGTGGTAAGATCTTTTTCCAGAACATCCCTTTTAACTCCAAAAGCTTCACGGAAAACAGGAGCTGTTTCTTCAAGAGCTTTTTTCACATCGGGGTCATGAACTCTGGGATCCATCTTACCATCGGTGTACCAGTCATATATAAGAGCTAAGCCAAACTGAAGATGCCTTGGCACAGTACCAGCCTGTGACTTTGCCACTTCTTCAGCTTCCTGCTCGCTAAGGCCCTGTTTTACAAGGCCGTCTTTAAGCTTATCAACTATTCCCGAATTGAATTCGGGTGTAAAGAGATCTTCGTCATAAATGGTTTTGAAGAAATCCTTTGCGCCTGCAAATCTCGAAATTGTGATGTTATTGACTCTCGGATCCTCAACTGCATTATTCAGGAAGAGGAAAGGCTCTTTCTCCATAAATTCCGGTTCAACAAACCATTTTGAGTATCTGCGGTGGGAACCTTCGTGAAGAACCACGCCCATAGCGTAATCAGGTGATTTTTCAACCAGATCATCAGGGGGATATGTGATTGAGTTATCATTAAAATGATAAGCCCAGCCACTACCTGCTCTGAGATCCATTTTAAAATCGCCGCCCACTGAACGAGCCATAGCCTGAAGCCTTGAAAGGGTTTCCTTCAGTTTAGCTTCCTGCTCTGCCTTCACTTTGTCTTTCGAAGGTTCGTCATCAAGCATAGAGAGATTAACCGGATTTGGATTTACAGATGCAGCGGGTGCTTTTGCCTGCTGGCTTTGCACCGGGGGCTGTCCTGCTATAATCATCTCAGGCTCATCCTGAACCTGTGCATGGGCAATCCCTGAACCGGCGCCGGAAGAAGCCGGAGCGGACGAAACACCGCCAGAGATATTAACTCTGTCGGTAGTATCAATTCTGGTTTCTTTCTCCTTAGGCTTCAACGGTGCGGAAGAGGGTGTATGCCCTCCGCCGAATACTGATTTTATACCATCAATGATCCCCATATTTTCTGCTCCTTTTCGCTAAAGTGCCGGTTAAACTTACTTGGTCTCCCAAATTGTTTTGGCGAGATCCGCAATAGCTTTCCGGTCTGCCTTGTCAGCGATTTCACTGGCATAAATATGTTCGGCTCCATCGAGGAATGCCTGCTGTGCGCCGGCTTCTTCGGTGAATTCCTTCATATACTCGGACCATCTCTGGAGGTTACGGATTGTATAAACAAATCCTTCACGCTGTTTAGCGCCGATTTCTTTGCTTTCAACCTTTTTGGCAAGTTCCGTCTGGAAGGTGACCATCCTGGATGCAAGTTTGTCTCCTTCGGGAACTTTCTTCATAAATACTTTTACGATATCTGTGGTTTCATTGGTATCTGTTACGCCGGGATCCCAGATTTCGCTGAAACGGTTTCTCATAGCCAGTGAGAGTTCTTTTCTTCCGCCGTAATCACCTGTAGCCGGGTTCATTGTGGCAAATACCCTGAAATTGGGATGGGCTTCAACTCTTTCATTTTCTCTTTCGGTAAGAACCAGTGAGCGGTCGCCGTCGAGAAGTGAGTTGATTCTTTCAAGAATCGCAGGCTCTGCAAGGTTGATTTCATCCAGAACAACCCAGTCGCCTTTTTTCATTGCGTCAACGAGAATACCGTCAGACCACTTGTATTCGCCGGGAACTCCGGTGGGTTTGAAACCACCGATGAATTCCGTGGTGTCGGTCTGCATGCTCAGATTGTATCTTCTGAGGTTGTTGTTTGTAAGGTTTGCAAGATATTTTACCTTTGCGGTTTTACCGGCTGCAGTAGGCCCAACCAGAAGAACGGGTTCATCGAAATTGACGCATTTTGCCATTTTCTCAAGAACCTTATTGGTTGAATCAATGCTGACCAGCCTGGCTTTTGCGCTGGGTACGAATGCGCCGCCTTCAGGATTGACATTGAGATCCATATCGCCGATTTTTACGGTTTTGCCGTTTTCGGAAATAAGAGTTTTTACTCCGTCCGCAGGTTTGTTAGCTTCGCTGAAGGTCAGTTTAAGAGTGTCTTCGACAATAGCTCTGTCAGCTTCTCTGATGAACCTGTCTTCATAGACATGTCTTGCTTCTCTCCAGATAATCTTACCAACATCGGCATTGGGATCTTTTTCCTTATAGTGGTTGATTCTCTTGATCCACTTCTGCATATCACGCAGCGAGAACGGGAAATTACCGTCTTTTTTACCAATCTGTTTGTGTTCAGCCATATCCGCAATGGTCTGATGGAACATACACATCTGAAGAAGGGTCTTGTCGGGAAGTTTCGATTTTGCTTTAAGAACTTCCACCATCTCTGAGGGTTCCAGACCATCCATCCATACTTTGTGGAAACGGTTCATCATAGCTGCGGAAAGTTTCTTTCTGCCTGCGTATGATGACGGGTTCATAGTGGCAAAGCAGCGGAAATTCTCATGGGCTTTTACCACTTCGTTATTCTTTTCGGTAAGAATCAAGCTTCTGTCGTCGTCGAGAAGGGAATTCAGTCTTTCGAGAATTGCAGGGTCAGCAAGGTTGACTTCATCAAGGAGAAGCCACTGGCCCTTTTTCATAGACTCAACAACAATACCGTCGTGCCATTCAGGTCTGCCCTGCTGGTTGGGTTTGAAACCGCCGATAATTTCAGTGATGTCGGTCATATCGTTAAGGTTGATTCTGCGAAGGCCATTCTGTGTCAGGTGGGCAAGATATTTTACGATTGCAGTTTTACCGGCGCCGGTAGGTCCCACAAGAAGGGCATTTTCAGAAAGTCTGACAGATCTCGCCAGTTTGGTGAGATTTTCCACTGTGCTCTTTGTCTGAACCAGCTCGGCACTTTTGCCGGGTACATAAGATTCGTCATACTGCGATGCAGGTTTTGTTTCAGCTCCGGAATGGGCTGTTTTGGGAGCATCATCCACCATCGAAATCGTACGGGGGAATGATTCTGCCGCAGGAGCCTGTGTCTGAGCCTGTGATGTGTTATTCTGCACCTGCTGGGCGGAAGCATCTACAGATGGTGTTGACGACGGACTTAAAATCATTCCGCCATCCTGTACCGGCATTCCGCTATTGCTTATTGTAACTGAATCTCCGGGCATATTAACTCCGGGATTTGCTTTTACCCCTCCCTGTCCTGCCGGAATTCCGGCGGAAGGTACTGTGCCTGATATCATATTACTTCTTATTGAGTCCACAGCTGACACCCTTTCTCTATAAAAAAGTCATTGTTAAACTATTTTCTGCATATTTCAACAATGACATTATAATACATGTAAATTCAAATTAAAATGAATAAAATGTTAACATTCTGCAAATTATTCGCCGGCAGCCTGCAACATCTCTTCTTTCTCCGCATTCTGCAATGCTTCGACTATATCATCAAGTCCGCCTTCCATAATAGCTTCTATGTTATGAAAGTTGGCTGAAATGCGGTGATCAGTTACACGGCTCTGGGGGAAGTTATAAGTTCTTATTTTTTCCGACCTGTCGCCTGAACCGACCTGGCTTTTTCTTGAAGAAGCGATCTCAGCTTCCTGTTTTCTTATAGCCTGCTCGAGAAGTCTTGAACGGAGAATTCTCATGGCTTTTTCCCTGTTCTGTCTCTGGGATCTTTCATCCTGACAGGCAACCACAACGCCGCTGGGAATATGAGTTATGCGGATTGCCGAGTCGGTTTTATTAACATGCTGGCCGCCTGCTGATGATGAACGGTATGTATCAATTCTGAGATCAGCCTGATTGATTTCGATGTCAACATCTTCCGCTTCAGGAAGAACCGCTACGGTAATGGTGGATGTATGAACCCTTCCGGATGCTTCTGTATCGGGCACTCTCTGCACTCTGTGAACGCCGCTTTCGAATTTGAGAGCAGGATAAACTCCCCTGCCCTTTATTGAGAAGATAACTTCTTTTATTCCATTGAGTTCGGTTTCGTGAATATCAAGAATCTCAGTCTTGAATCCTTTGCGTTCTGCAAATTTCATGTAAGCTCTCATAAGCTGTCCCGCAAAAATGGCAGCTTCCCCGCCGCCTGCCCCCTGACGGATTTCAACCATGATATCCCTGTCGGCATAAGGATCTTTGGGCAGAAGTTCCATAAGGATTTTTTTCTCAATAACTTTGAGTTCTTCCTTATGCTGGTGTCTTTCTTCTTTCAGAAATTCCCTCATGCTGGAATCTTCTTCCATCTCAAGCATTGCATCAGCATCTTCAATATTTTTCACTGCATCCCTGTACTGAACGCCAAGGGCCACAACAGCATCAAGGTCCGATCTTTCCTTGGAAAGCTGCTTGTACTTATCCATATCTGCTATAACAGCAGGATCACATAACTGCTCGGTTAGTGATTTAAATTTTTCTTCAAGTCTCTCGAGTTTTTCTATCATCTTCTTTATTCCTCCGGGAGAATATTAGCCAATTTCGTGGCAATGGCGGCATCTCGCCTCATATTTTTCCTCTGCTCCCACCACAATGACGGGACTGTCAACAGGAGCAGGCATTCCGTCGATAAGTCTCTGGGATTTGGATGCAGGCATTCCGCATTTTGTGCAAATAGCCGACAATTTGTCAACACTTTCCGCAACGCATAGCAGTTCCGGCATACAGCCAAAAGGCCTTCCGGCAAAATCCTGATCCAGACCTGCCACAATAACCCTTATGCCTTTTTTTGCAAGTTTTTCACACAAATCTATAAGATCAGTGCTGAAAAACTGGGCTTCGTCAATACCCACAACCTGAGTTTCCGGTTTGAGCATACCTGTTATCTGATCAATGTTGCTGACGGCATAACCCTCAAATGTAAAACCGCTGTGGGATGCTATTTTCATATCGTGGAAACGATCATCAAAACTATGTTTAAAAACCTGAACTTTCAACCTTGCTATTGAAGCTCTCTTCAATCTGCGGATCAGCTCCTCACTCTTGCCGCTGAACATGCTTCCGCAAATAACTTCGATTGAACCTTTAGGGGAACCTTCGTGCATATTAACCTCACCTTGGGAAAAAAAATCGCGCCAATAAAAAAACTTGCCGGCAATTTCAATGAACCGGCAAGTTTTTATTTACAGCTAAGAATTTAATTCTTCTGCCTTCAGACCATATCTCTTGCGGAATGCTTCCACTCTGCCGACATTGGCGCCGGTGAACTGGCGAATCTTGCCGGTGTAGAAAGGATGGCACTGTGAGCAGATTTCGACTCTCAGATCCTTTCTGGTGGAGAGTGTCTCAAACTTGTTGCCGCATGAGCAGGTAACGGAAGTTTTGTGCACTGTGGGGTGGATCTTGGGTTTCATTTCATACACCTCAAATCAATAATGAATACACTTTTATTCAAACAGCTTATCTGAATGCGAATACGCTCAGAAGCAGTGAAAGAACGATGAAGCTGACAGCCAGATAATTTGTGGCTTCCTGAAGTCTCTCTTCCATACCTTTCTTTCCTCTGAAGACTGACTGTGCGCCGCCTCCGATTATACCGGAAAGGCCTTCGCTCTTTGTTGTCTGGAGAAGCACTGCAGCAACAAGTCCGACGCAGACAAGAAAATAGATAAACAGGAAGAGAACATGGAAGACTCCAAAGTTGTGAGCGCCGGAAGCAGCCATTGGTGCGCTGACGCTGTTGGGCGCGGCAGGGGCGCCGGAAACCTGAGCCAACATTATCATCGCCCGGTCAAATACAAACTGCCACATTACAATACAACTCCTTTTACGCCGGGGCAGTCGAGGCCCTGTCTGTTATATACTCTGTCCTGCGCTGACCCCTTTTGCCCTAAAAATAAAAAAACTTTTATAGTTCGGACACATTATATATTTTTGCATTGTTTACGTCAATAGAGAAAAAATTTTTTTCACCAATATTTTTTTCTCTGACTGGAGGAATTTTCATGAAAACTTCCCGGTTATTAATTCTGTTAATAATCACTATAGCCATTTTCTTCTCGCTTACAACTACTGTTTCAATAAAACAAAAACTGCATGATACAAAAAAGGGTGATGTAAAAATGACAAATGAAAGTAAAAACAAAAACAGCAATTTCCGGACAGCTGTCTTTGCAGGCGGATGTTTCTGGTGTATGGTAAAACCTTTCAGGGAAACCGAAGGGGTTATCAGTGTTACATCAGGATACACTGGCGGGGAAAAACCGGACCCAACTTATTCTGAAGTATGCACAGGAAAAACCGGACACCTCGAAGCAATCAAAATTGAATACGATCCCGACAAAGTAGCATACGAAACTCTTCTTGATATTTTCTGGAGACAGATCGATCCCACCGATGACGGCGGACAATTCGCAGACAGAGGCTCCCAGTACAGAACGGCAATATTTTATTTTGATGAACATCAGAAAGAAGCCGCTGAACTCTCAAAGAAGAATCTCCTGAAGTCAGGTTTCTTCAAAAAACCCATAGTAACAGAAATAAGGGAAGCCAGGCCCTTTTATGCTGCTGAAACCTACCATCAGGACTACGACAAAAAAGAACCTTTCAGATATAAACTCTACAGACACGGCTCAGGAAGAGATACTTTCATAGAAGAAAACTGGGAAATGCATCCGACACCGCAACCTAAAACCTGCCAGAGATGCATAATAAAGCCGGATCCGAGAAAAAATCTGACTGAACTTCAATACCATGTAACTCAGGAATGCGGAACCGAACCGCCGTTTAAAAATGAATACTGGAACAACCACAGAGAAGGCATATATGTGGATGTTGTGTCAGGAGAACCTCTTTTTCTGTCCTCGGATAAATTTGATTCAGGCACAGGATGGCCAAGCTTCACAAAGCCGGCAAACCCGGAAAACATTGTGGAGAAAAAGGATAACGCCTACGGTATGACAAGAACCGAGGTAAGGAGCAAAAAAGGAAAATCCCACCTGGGACATGTTTTCAACGATGGACCTTCACCAACAGGAATGAGATACTGCATCAATTCCGCTTCTTTAAAATTTATCCCGAAGGAAGACATGGAAAAGGAGGGATATGGAGAATTCGTAAAACTTTTAAAATAAAAAACATGAAAAAACAAAAAAAATCAAGAACCTGAAATCCCCATTTTACAAGGTTTCAAGCCTTCTATATATTTGTGCTTCCCCCAGCCAGACAATTTTTTTTTTAAAAAATGTGTCTAAGAAACATCATTTTGGGGAAAATTATTGAGCCATTTCTGGATCACATTATACGGAGGTAAAACATGAAGAAAAAAGGCTTCACACTGATCGAGCTCATGATTGTTATTGCAATCATCGCCATTCTGGCGGCTATCCTTGTCCCCAACTTCTTAAGGGCAAGAGCTCAGGGTCAGTATACCCAGTGCCAGTCGAACTGCAAAAACATAGGAACAGCTCTCGAAATGTATTCAACCGATAACGCAGGACACTACCCCACCACAGGTATGTCACAGATTACCGGCAACTATATGAGAACAATTCCTACATGCGCTTCAGCAGGCTCAAGCACAGTTTACACTTCTTCCTACTCAGGAAGACAGAAT
This sequence comes from Bacillota bacterium, assembly GCA_021287065.1. Lineage (GTDB taxonomy): Bacteria > Vulcanimicrobiota > JAJTBE01 > JAJTBE01 > JAJTBE01 > JAJTBE01. The sequence goes on along the minus strand of JAJTBE010000106.1, from coordinate 20,924 downwards.
CCTGATGCCTATACATTCTATTGCAATGGCACAAACCATTCAGCAGTAGGAGTTGGTGCTAACTATCCTCAGTACAACTCGACATCAGGACTTCAGGCCAGATAATTATATCTGACTAAGCTTTTTTCAACAGACGGGCTGCAACCCGTCTGTTTTTATTTTGCTTATCATACCATTGTATATTAAATTCAGTGTATTTTCAAGATTGCTTAAACAAATAAAATATTTATTTATTATAATAATTCACACATTAAAAAAAGCATGCCAAGCCTGAGTTGATTGACACTTTTCAGGTAATAATATAAAATATTAATAAAATTAATTATAAATTACAGATATAGCGGGGGATATTATGGATTCCATATCATCAGCAGCATTTAACCATGTACCGGTTCAACCGAAGACATCCGGAATAAAGAAAAACGAAACTCCTTCAGAACCGTCCGACAATGTGTCAATAAGCGCAGGGGAAAGCAAAAGGGAAAAAAGCGTTAAATCCGGAACCAGAAACTGGCAGGCTGCGGTTCTGGACATCAGAGTCCCCACTGTTACAAAAAACTTTCCGGAAACAGATACGGAATTAATTATGAATTCCATAAAGCCCGGGGATATTATTCTTGAGACAAACAACGCATATCCAAGCTGGCAGGTTCTTGGAAAGGCAGTTTTCAATTCCAATTACACCCACGCCGCCATTTATGAAGGCGACGGGCAGTTTATTGAAGCAACCACCACAGACCCTGACGGCAGGGGAGTCATTCGGACGGATCTGAGAAAATATCTTGAGGGACGAATCAAACTCGAAGTTTTAAGACCTCCATACAAGTCGGAAGAAGATAAGAAAGCAGCACTTGATTATGCAAGAGCGCAGCTTGGAAAGCCTTATGATGCAAAGCTCAATCAGGAAGATGACAAAGAGTTTTATTGCACTGAACTGGTTCAGAAGGCTTTAGCTTCCATGCCCAATCCCATAGATGTGCCCATAACAAGCTTTTTTGGACATAAAGCGGTAAGTCCGGCGGCATTTCAGAAAATTCCCGGTGTGGAGACAGTTTATACATCAAACTCAAACTTCTGGACAGCTATGGCAAGCCACTTCCCCGTTTATCTGGGGGCAGCGGCCGGTGCAACAACAGGTGGTTCCATAATGGGTTCTCTGGGTGCCTTTGGCGGCTTTATTGCCGGGGGCATACTTACAACAATGACAGGAAACAAAATTCAGGCTGGTAAATTCAGCTTATATCCTGAAGCACCAACACCAAATCAGGTCATATAACAGGCATTTGTTAATATTTACATATTTATGAAGAAATATGCTGAGGTATTCCGGGCAATTTTTGAAATTATGTGGAGCAAATATGTCATTGAACAAAATTTTTCTCATTTTGCTTTTAATCAGCATTTCAGCACTTCTGATAATCCCGGGGTTTCTGAGAGCCAGAAGCCCATCGCCCTGCACACAGTGCCCTTCAAACTGTAAAAATATTGGAATTGCCCTTAAAATGTATGCCGATGACAATCATGGGTGTTATCCCGATAAACTTGAACAGATTACCCCGAAGTATCTCAGACAAATACCTACATGCGCTTCAGCAGGCACATCAACTGTTTATATTTCTTCATACACAAAATCCGCAAATCCGGACGCATATACTTTTTACTGCAAAGGAAACAACCACGAAGCAATCGGCGTGAAGCCCGATAATCCTATGTTCACATCCCGTGAAGGCTTGAAAATTATACGTTAATCGACATGACCGATTGACAGCGGTTAACATATAAATTAAAATATTTCAAAGGGATTACAGACTTTTACCAGTACATAACCGGAGGGATATTATGGATTCCATATCATCGGCAAAATTCAACCAGATACCTGTACAACAGGCAGCACCTCAAACAAAAAAAGAAGAGGCGCCCAAGAATCCGTCAGATTCAGTTTCACTGGGCAATCAGGCGGAAAACTTCAAAGAGGGGGGCGGAAACTGGTTTACAGCTCTTCTGGATGTAAGAGTCCCCACCACCACAAAATCTTTTCCCAAAGCAGATGTGGAAAAGATAATGAGTTCAATCAAGCCCGGAGATGTTATTCTTGAAACAAATAATGCATACCCAGGCTGGCAGATTCTCGAAAAGACAGTTTTTAACTCAGATCTTACACATGCAGCTATTTATGAAGGCGATGGAAAGTTTCTCGAAGCCACCACAGGGGACCCAAGCGGCAAAGGCGTTATCAGAACCGATCTCAGGGAATACCTTGACGGCCGCATAATGGTCGAAATAATCAGACCGCCCTACAAATCGGAAGAAGATAAAAAAGCTGCCCTTGATTACGCAAGATCACAGCTTGGCAAACCTTACGATTCAGCTTTCAATCAGGAAACCGACAAGGAACAATACTGCGCAGAACTGGTTCAGAGAGCTTTAGCTTCAATGCCCAACCCCATTGAAGTGCCAATTACCAACTTCTTTGGACACAAAGCAGTTGGACCCAATGCATTCCAGAAAATTCCCGGTGCAGAAACAGTATATTCATCCGGAGCCAGTTTCTGGAAGTCAATGGCAAGCCACTATCCCGTTTATATGGGTGCATTGGCAGGAGCCGCAGCAGGTGCTGTTACATTAGGCCCTCTCGGTGCTATCGGCGGTTTTGTTACAGGAGGCCTTCTCACCACAATGGCAGGCAACAAAATTCAGGCCGGAAGCTTCAGTTTATTTCCCGAATAGTTTATAATAAAGGAGCTTTCACAGAGAAGCTCCTTTTTTTATTTATGAATATTTTGAGGTAAATTAATGAAAATCAGGTTCTACTCAACCATACTGCTGTTTATTCTGGCAGTGTTTACTTTTGCATCCTGTTCAGGATCCGATTCAGGCGGAAGCGGCACCGCAGCACCAGTGCCGTCGCCTACAGTATCGGCATCCCCCTCCCCGACTCCTTCGGCATCAGCTTCTCCATCCCCTGTAGTTTCACCAACTCCATCATCCACGCCCTCTGCTGTGGTTTACCCCACCCCTCAGCCTGAACTGCAGAGAAAAAATGTAACTATAGGTTCAACAACAATAAGCGCGGAGATTGCCAACGATGACAAGTCCAGACAGGACGGCCTTTCGTGGAGAACTTCACTCGGCAAAAACGATGGAATGCTTTTTGTTTTTGACGAAAAAGGCATTTACACAATGTGGATGTATGGCATGAGATTTCCCCTTGATGTATTGTGGATAAATGACAATAAAGTTGTTTATATCAGGGAAAATGTCCCCAACCCGTCAAATCCCCTCAGCACAAACATACCTTCATACACACCGGATTCAGAGGCAAATTACTTCCTCGAAGTCAGCGCTGGATTTGTAAAAACCCATGGAATCAAGGTCGGGGATACATTCAAAGTGGAATAGCCGCCCAATGCCGCTGTATTAATAAAATTTGCTTTAATCCGCTTTTTTTGGGAAACCGTTTTTCGGGGGGAACTTTTTTGAAAAAAAGTTCCCCCCGACCTCCCTTCAAAAAACTTTCGGTGCATCATTTTACTGCTCTCTTTTATTTAGCTTTCTGCATACTGAGTCTTATTGAATTTTTCTTCATTTTCTTTCTTTTTCTTTTTGAATGCTGTCTTTTGCATATCGACTTTGATTGCTTTTTTTTTGTTTTACTTTTTTGAAATCTGCTGCGCAGTTTTCAAAAAGGTTAGCAATTTCCCCCAAAACCCCCACAGCTTGAAAATCAACCGTCAATATCACCAAATCGCAGGCTCCGCCTGCTCCTGAGTTAAATCGTATTAGTAAAATCCACTCAAATCCCCCAGCCCCAATACTCTTGTTTTTCAGGGAGGGAGGTTTGGAGGGCAACCTCGCTTTTCCAAAAAAGCGTGGTTCCCTCTGACTGTCCCTGATCCCCCGTCACTGCCCCCGGATCCCCGATTCTCTAATCCTCACGGTCCCCGGTCGGTCCCCCAATTCAAAAGTTTTGGGATGGAGGTCCGGAGGAAACTTTTTTCAAAAAGTTTTCTCTGGAAGCTTGGAATGCGGTTAATATTCTCGTGAGCGATCAGATAAAGCCATGCCTTAATTCATGGGCATTGCCCCCCCCTGTCCCCGGTCGGTCTCAACACAACTGAATAAATACAATTTACTCCAATTCTCAAGCCAATACTATTGTTTTTCAAGGAGGGAGGTTCGGAGGGCAACCTCGCTTTTCCAAAAAAGCGTGGTTCCCTCTGACGTTCCCTGATCCCCCGTAACTTTCCCCGGATCCCCGATTCTCTAATCCCCACGGTCCCCGGTCGGTCCCCCAATTCAAAAGTTTTGGGATGGAGGTCCGGAGGAAACTTTTTTCAAAAAGTTTTCTCTGGAAGTTGGGCGAATGAACATAATTCTCGTGAGCGTTGAGACAAATTCATACCTTAATTTCCGGGCATTAGGATCGCCGCTACAGTTGGTATTATGTTTCCGTTTTTGGGGTTTGTAAGGTGGAGCAGGTTTGCAGTAAAGACGGACCCTGCGGGTCCGCGTCGGGGTTGCAAACCCCTCCTACATTCGCTGGCGAAGCTTGTGGTTATTGGATTTGCTGGCGGTTAGCCGTTGTTTGGCGGTCTTGTACATTGGGCACCGCCCTAATGCCGCTGAATTAGTAAAATTCCCTCCAATTCCCAATTCGAATACTCCTGTTTTTCAAGGAGGGAGGTTAGGAGGGCAACCTCGCTTTTCCAAAAAAGCGTGGTTCCCTCTGATGGTCCCTGATCCCCCGTAACTGTCCCCGGATCCCCGATTCTCCAATCCCCCCGGTCCCTGGTCGGTCCCCCAATTCAAAAGTTTTGGGATGGAGGTCCGGAGGAAACTTTTTTCAAAAAGTTTTCTCTGGGAGCTGGGCGAATGAACATAATTCTCGTGAGCGTTCGGACAAATCCTTGCCTTAATTTAGTGGCATTGCCCAAATCCCCCCGGTCCCCGGTCGGTCCCCCAATTCAAAAGTTTTGGGATGGCGGGAGCCTGCCCGCAGGGCGGGCGTTGGGAGACTTTTTTCAAAAAGTTTTATCCGGGAATTAGGTGAAATGTTATCATTCTATTGAGTGATCAGATAACCCCGGACCTTAATTCATGGGCATTAGCATTGACCTCACAAAAAAAATCAGATATGCAAAAAGGAGCTTCCTGAGAAGCTCCTTTTTAAATCCTTAAAACCTTTTACTTATGAGCGAACGTATTCATCCCATTTCTGGAACATCTTGTCCTGGGTCTTAGCTTTGTTGACGGTAACATCCTGCTGGATTTCGAAGATTTTGGTCTGTGTATCCTGCTGAATCTGCCATCTTCTCATCTGCTGTTTCTGATTATCCGCCATAATTTCGGTCTGTACAGTCTGTGCCTGCTGATAATCGCTCTGGATCATCTGGGTTACTGATGCGGCATTAGCCATTCCGGTCATGTGAAAAACTCCTCCTTGAGTAAATTTCATCTTCTGGAATAGAATGCTTTGGGTTAAACCCCAGAACCACTCATTTCAAAAAGATCCCTTTGGGTTATTCTACCATGAGAATCGCCATCATGTAAAGAGGTAATAAAAAATCGTTTTCTCGACCATAATATAACTTTCCATGTATTGACACATGGGGACTTTTCTGTGATAATACATCGAAAATCTTACAATTGAATATTGAGAATTTTCCGGTGTAAAAGGGAACCCGGTGAAAATCCGGGACGGGTCCGCCGCTGTAACCGCGGACGAAAGCGCAAAAAACCCACTGCGGCATATATGTCGTGGGAAGGGGCGCAAGTAGGATGAAACGGAAGTCAGAAAACCTTACGGAAAGTTCGCTCCGAGACCTTCGGGAAAAGAGGTGTTCGGGCAGCTTGTGCGGTTTCCTGTAAACCTTTCGGTTGCTTCCTCCCCGAAGGTTTGCAGGAAATTGTTTTTTTCCGGGCCTTTCGGCAACAAAGGAGGAAGATATGAATAACTTATTCCGTCTGATTGCCATTATTATATTCACGGTAATCATCACGACAACGGGGATTACAACTTCATTTGCACAGGAAACAAAAACACAGGAAGAAAAAATTCCCACAGAAGAAATCAACATCACAGCAAACAAGGTAAAAACACCCCAGGAGCAGACCGGCAGCTCAGTTACGGTCATCACAAGAAAACAGATAGAAACAGAGAAAAAACCTCTTGTTAAGGATTATCTTACGGAAGTCCCCGGAGTTTTTATCAACTCCAACGGACCTGCAGGCCAACTTACAACAGTATCCATCAGAGGAGCACAGTCGGAGCAGACCCTCGTTCTTATAGACGGCATACCTGTAAACGATCCCGCAAGCCCGGGCAGAGGATTTGATTTTTCATCACTTCCGGCGGACAATGTGGAGAGAATAGAAGTTCTCAGAGGCGCTCAGAGCACCGTTTACGGTTCAAACGCCATGGGCGGAGTTATAAACATCATCACAAGAAGCGGGAAACCTTCAAACAAACAGGAGGTTAAAACCCAGCTTGGCGGAGAAACCGGCGGATACGAATCAAACAGATACAATCTCAGCGTTACCGGAAACATGCCAAACATCGGCTTTTCAGCAGGAGTTGCCGGAACAGGCTCAGGGGTTTTATCAGCAGCTTCGCCAAAATACGGCAATTCGGAGCCTGATCCTTACAGAAATACCGAAATCTATGGAAACATAAAATACGAACCCACCGAAAGGCTTAAATTCAACATCGGCTACAGAAACGACAACCAGGCTTCAGATCTCGATTCAGGCGGAGGCCCCATGGCAGACGCAGCGGGATACTGGACAAAAACAAAACGGGATGTTTTCAGCGGCGGCATTTCCTATGCACTGATTCTGAAAAAATGGGATCTTTCCGTCAACTATTCAAACGCTGTTACAGACAGAACAGTTTACGGCAACCCCTGGAATCCTCCGGGATTTGATGAGAGATACAAAGGTACTACACAGAACCTTACCGTTCAGAATACTATAACCGCAGGAAATCATAAAATTCTTGCCGGTTATGTCAATGAAACGGAAAAAGCTTTCTTTACCGACTATGATTCGACAACCTTCACACCATTCATCAGCCCAGAGCAGTCAGCCACTATGAATTCATTCTATGTTCAGGATAATTTTGATGTCTGCAAAAAACTCTTTGTTTCAGCAGGTTTCAGGAATGATTCACACAGCATTGCCGGAAGCAGAACAACATGGCGGGCTACTGCAAATTACCACATCAGCGAATCCTTTTTCGTAAAAGGCTCATACGGCACAGGTTTCAAAGCCCCCACCCTGTTTCAGCTCTATTCATCATACGGCAATCCCAACCTTAAACCGGAATTAAGCAAAAGCTGGGATGCAGGCGTTGAATACCTCTCAAAAGACAAAAAGCACAATCTGAGCTTTGTCTGGTTCAATAATAAGTTTGATGAACTTATTGATTATGATCTGGCAACCAGCACATATTACAACATCAGCAAAGCTTCAACATACGGGCTTGAAATAGCGGGAAAAACAAAGCTTCACCCCAGAGTAACAGCCGGTGCTTCCTACACATGGATGAAAACCAGAGATGACAGAACAGGCCTCGAACTGCTGCGAAGACCTTCAAACAAATTCGCCCTCAACTGCAAATACGAACTGCCTAAGGAAAAAGGCTCGGTTTTTGCTGAGATGGTTTCAACAGGCGAACGCAAGGATATGGACTTTTCAACAGTTCCATCCACCAGAGTTACACTTCCCGGGTACACGGTTTTCAACGCGGCAGCTTCATACAGAATCAATAAAAACCTCGAAGCTTATGTCCGCGGCGACAACATTTTCAACGAAAAATACGAAACCGTCTGGGGTTATTCATACCCCGGCGCATCATTAAGCGGCGGAATCAGAATTAACTTCTGATTTATCCATATACCACCTCGAAAGGTTTTTTTAAACCAATGCAAATGCACAGGAAGGGCAAAATGAAAAACACAACGGAGTTTCTGGCTCTGTCCTTCCTGTTGCACCTTTTTTTACCTTTCATCTTCATAATCATGACAGACTACAAAATTCCGGAAAAAAAGGAGGAACAGTACACCATAACCAGCATCATCATTGAAAAACAGGAAAATAATGCTGAAGAATGGTTCAAAAAAGATATTCCTGAGATTTCACATAAAATAGAACTGAAACCGGAAATAAAAAAAACGACAACACTTATTATGCCTTCAAAACAGAACTTGCTAAGGAAAACCGGAGCCAGACCATCCGCTTCCGGGCGGAAAAGCTTCCGGCATTCATCTTCGGCTCAACCATCAGGCGCAGCTCATAAAACAGAAAATACTCCATCTTCAGGAAGTTTTCAACCGCCGCCAGGAGGCGCTATTGAGAAATCAGAACCCATAAACCATAGCCAAAGCGAAACTTCAGCTTCCGAAACTAAACTACACACTAACCCGGTATCTGAAAAACCAGCCTCAGAAATTCATACTCCTAAACCGGCAACACCGGTAAAAACAGCAGAAAATATCGAATTCCCCAAAATACCGGATGCAAAAAAAGAAACAGGCTCAGAACATGCTTCAGGAAATTCTGGTTCCGGTTCAGGCGTAATTCCATCTGAAAATTCAAATAAACATAATGGCAATTCAGGCAACGGCTCCACCCAAGCCGGCAGCGGCGAAAAATCCTCCGGTTCAGGAAGTTCAAACCACCCAGGCAAAAACAATGGGAACGAAAATGGCGCAGGCAGCGGAGCTGCCAATGGAAACAATCACAACAGCGGAAATTCCGGGGATTTGCCAAACGGAAAGAATGCACCAGATGTTTATATTGAGGCAGGCGGCTCCATCGATCCGCCCTACCCCGAAGAGGCAAAGGAACGGGGAGAAGCCGGCACAGTTGTGGTTGAAGTTGAAATCACCACGTCAGGGAGAGCAGGCAATATTTCAATTACATCCTCAAGCGGATATCCATCCCTTGACAATGCTGTTACTTCAGCCATAAGAAGCACATCTTTCAGACCGGCGACTAAAAACGGCAAGCCTTCATCTTCAAGAAAAAGATTTGTAATAAACTTTAACCTCGAAGATTAAAAAAATTCAATAAAACCAGTGGAAACAAGCATTCATCATAAAATTATCATAAAAGGATAAAAATCCGGTACGGCGAATTTGCCAATGCCAGTAAACCGCTTTTTTCGAAAAAACCCGGTTTCTTTTAATTTTAAGCAAGGAGTGTGCAGAATGCCTATCTTTGCATATAAGGCAAAAAATAAAAAAGGTAAGATAACAGAGGGACAGGTTTCAGCAGCGAGCAGGGAAAAGCTCCTCGATCAGCTCAGAAAAGAAGAACTGTCCCCCATTGATATCAGGGAGATAACCGATCAGCAGCTCGGAGAACAGATTAAGCAGAAGAAAAAAGAAAGAGCTGAAAAGGAAGACAAAAAAGGCGCATTCGCCAAAATCTTCACAAAGGGAGGAATCCCTGAGGAAGCAAGAGCATTTTTCACCAGACAGTTTACAACCATGCTCAACGCAGGGCTTACCATCGATAAGATTATAAGCGTCCTGTACAAGCAGACCAAAAACCAGAGACTCAAACAGGTTCTTTACCAGCTTGGGGAAGATCTTCAAAAAGGCTCCAGCATTCATGATGCTATGAGCAAACACAAAGATGTCTTTGATGATATGTATTTAAGCATGGTTACAGTGGGTGAAGCCAGCGGCAGTCTGCCCACCATTTTCGAAAGGCTTGCAACCATCATTGAGAAGAATATGGCGATCCTTCGCAAGCTTCGTTCAGCCACTGCTTATCCTCTGTTTATTCTCGCGTTCAGCGCTATTTTATCATATGTTCTTATCGCAGTATTTCTGCCGAATTTCATTCCCATATTCCAGAGTGTTGGTGTGGATATCGAACATCAGTATCCGCTGACTGCATTTCTTATCAAAATGAGTAAAATTCTGACGAATCCTCTGGGAATAGCTGCAGCAGCGATTGTTATTATCCTCGCAGGCATAGCTTTCAAGCAAGGCTTAAAAATATACTCTTTCAGAAAATTTACTGACGGGATAATTCTAAGAATTCCCGCATTCAGCAATCTTATCATTCAGTCCGAAATGTCCCGGTTCAGCAGAAGCTTCAGCTATCTTACAAGCAGCGGTGTTTCAGTTCTGGAAGCCCTTGAGATGCTCGGCAAAGGTTCTGGCAACATTATAGTAAGAGAAGCTATCTACAGAATCTACAACAAAGTCCGTGAAGGGCAGTCCCTTGTTTCATCATTCGAAAAGGAACAGATATTTCCTGAAATGGTAGTACAGATGATAGGCGTCGGTGAAGAATCAGGATCAATTTCGGAGATGATGGAAAAAGCTTCAATTTATCTCGACGAAGAGGTTGATACCGCAGTAACCGCCCTTACATCAATGATGGAGCCTGCAATGATGATTCTCGTAGGTCTCATCGTAGGCGTATTCATTTATGGAATCCTCGTCCCCATTCTCTCACTGGCAACACAAATTCAAAAATAAAGCAGGAGTTTGACTGATGATCACTCTTCCATTACTTATCAATAAAAGATACGAACTGAGACAGGAATTTCTGAAGTGCAGGTTCACCACACTTTACCGGGCTTATGATTTCCAGACTGAAACCAATGTTATCATCAGGGCAATGGCTGAAACGCTTCCTTTTGAAGATCCCAGAAAAATTAAAGACGCAAAAAGCCAGATGATGATTGAAGGTAATATCCTGAAATCCATTGATGCCAACAGCCTGCCTAAGGTTATTGATGTATTCAGGGAAGGGGAAGAACCGTATATTGTATTCGAAGACTTCGACGGCAGTACACTTTTCTCGATGTTTATGGACAATCAGGTAAAGAAAACCGATACATCCCTGAAATGGATCGTCTCAAACCTTCTCGATGCAGTAGAACATCTTCAGGTTCAGAATCCACCACTCGTATGCGGCGGCATTCACCCCCAGAGCATTATTATTTCAAGCGATGGAAATGTAAAACTCTGTGAATTCGGATTTATGACAATAGGCCTCGGCGCACCGGGCCGCACAAATTTCAGGATGATGGGTTCCGCAAGATACTGTTCACCCCAGCAGCTTCAGGGCCTCCCCCCCACTCCCGCCGATGATATTTATTCACTTGGCGCTGTTATGTATCTTCTGTGCACCGGACAGGAACCGGAGAAAAGCCTTGACAGACTGATGATGAGCACATCGGAAAAACCCGAGGACCTGAACAACCTTGTGGACCATGCATTTGCAGAGCAGGTAATAAAAGCTATGAGCTGCGATGTGACAGATCGCTATCAGCTCGTTCAGGATTTCAAGGAAGACTTTAAGGGCAGCATAATTGCGGAAAAATCCGACGCTGCTGAGAAAGATGAAACTCAGGGAGATTTTTCAAAACCGGTTGCAGAATCCCAGGATACTAAAACCGAAGGAGAAGAAAAACAGCCCCAAAAAGCCAAATCCGTAACTTTTGAGGAAATTCTCACAAGACCGATAAATCTTGGCGATCTTTTTGAAAAAGTCATACCAAAATCAACAAAGGAAGCAGTCAGAGCTGCACCGGAAACAAGTAACGCCAACACTGCTTTTCTTGCCAAATATCCTCAGTTTGATCTGAAAAGCGCCAAACTTAATGCAACAATCTGCCGTATTCTGCCGGAAAGGATTTCAAGGGCTATCGAAGCGATTGCCGTTGACAAAAACCAGTTTGATGAATTGACTGTTGTTGCAAAAGATCCAAGCAAAACCATAATTTATGATGATATTTCATATCTGTTCAAAGGACAGCTGAAACCTCTGATTTTCAAAGGGGATCCTGAATTAATCGATCTCGCCATTGAGTATGCCTACGAAACGCCTCCGGGAGTGGAGCAGATAGGCTGGCAGGAATTCCTTGAAAAAAAACGTTTCTCCGGCATAGCTATGGAAGTGAAGCAGGACCAGAGCCAGATTGCCATGTTTGAAAAGGAAGCCCTTGAGGGACCTTCCATCGAACTTGCAAACAGAGTTATCAAAGAAGCGATCTCCATGGGCGCCAGCGACATCCATCTCGAATCCTTTGAAGATAATACCGTTCTGAGATACCGTATCGACGGTGTTCTACACACAATGAACGAATACGGTCCCGAACTGGCAAAAACCATTATAAAAAGGCTGAAAATCCTTGCCAAAGTTGATATTGCACAGGAAAAAGACTGTCAGGGCGGCAGAATTTCCGTAAAAATCGGCGACAAGGAATTTGATATGCGAGTCAGCATAATTCCTGTCCCCCATGGCGAAAACATTGTTATGCGAATCCTCAACAAAGGCGCATTCAACTACTCCCTCAAAGACTTAGGCTTCACAAAAGATACAATGGATACCTATCAGGAGCTTCTGACAAGACCTTACGGCATGATTCTTGTCAGCGGTCCCACAGGCTCGGGTAAAAGCACCACTCTATATGCAAGCCTGAAGGAAATAAGCAGACCGGACAGAAAACTTCTGACCGTCGAAGATCCCATAGAATATGAGATGCCGGGGATAAGCCAGGTTCAGGTAAACCTCTCCCCCAAAGAGCAGGACAAGAAAGTTACATTTGCCAAGGTTTTAAGGGAATTTCTGCGTCAGGATCCCGATGTGATTCTCGTAGGGGAAATCCGGGACCGGGAAACAGCAGCAATATCCGTTCAGGCAGCACTTACGGGGCATCTGCTTCTTTCCACTATTCACACCAATGATGCAGTTGGTATTGTAACCAGACTCAAGGATATGGGGATAGAACCATATCTGGTAGGCTCAGTTCTGGTGGGAGGAATTGCACAACGTCTTGTAAGAAAAATCTGCCCTAACTGTAAATACGAAATACCTGTCACCAAAACGGATATTGACAGATTCAACCGTTTTGGCGTCCCGGTAAATTCGCTTTATGAAGGAAGGGGATGCGATATCTGTCATAACTATGGCTACAAAGGCAGAGTGGCAATATACGAAATCCTCACTGTTACATCGGAATTGGGAGAGTTAATCTCCTCAGGAGCTAATGCTTCCGAAATCAAAAAACTTGCAATCGACAATGGAATGAAACTGCTTGTCCATGATGCCCTTGTTAAAGCAGCTTCAGGAATCATCACAAAATCGGAGGTTAACAGGGTTACTGTATCCTGAAAACAATGAAAAACTCAGGTTGTAAAAAAACAGAGAGTAAAATTCAGCGATCGGAAATTATTTCCGATCGCCTGAAAAAGAATCAGGCTGTGAAAATATTTTTTTCAGCAGCTCTGTTTTTGTTGTGTTTCACCCTGATAACCGCCGGATGTTCAAAACCCACACAGACTCCGGACAACCGGTCTTCAGCAACTCAGGGAAATAATCAGGAATCTTCATCTCTTCTTGCATCAGATTATATAGATGATCCTTTTGATCTCGATGCCTATGAGGCGGAAGACCTATACAATGTAACATTGTCACTGAATCCCCAGGGTTCGCCTTCGCTTCAGAAAAAGGCTATCAAATTCAGAAACGATGGGGATTTTGCAGCCTGTATAAAACTTCTTGACGAAGCAATAGAAAAATCACCGGATATGTCAAGCCTCTATTACAGCAAAGGCAGAACACTGCTGATGATGCAGCGGTATCTTGAAGCATACGACTTTTTCAAAAAATCCATTGATAAAAAACCAAATGCTGAAAGCTACTACTTTATGGGCCTTATTAATGCCTATCTCAAGAAATACGACGAATCCAACAGGGATCTTCAGGAGGCAATGAAGCTGAAGCCTAATGTTTATGCGCTTTACAGCCTCGGCATAACCTGCGACGATCTTGAAGAGAATGAAAACGCCCTTGAATACTACAACAGAGCAATTGAGATGGATAACACCCTCCCGGCTTTATGGTATTCAAAGGGAATCGTTTTATGCCAGCTCAGCAGATACAGTGATGCCAGAGATGCATTTAATCAGGCTCTTAAACTCGGTTCACCGAGGGCGCAGAAAGCTCTCGATATTTTAAAAAACAAAGGTTTTTAAGGAAAGGAAAGGCGTCTGCCTATTATGTTCTGTCCCGACTGCGGATACAATAATAACGATGAGTCAACATTCTGTTTCGCCTGTGGAGCGCTTCTGAAAAAAACTCTTCAGAACGGGCGCTATACTATTAAGAAATTTCTTGCCAAAGGCGGCGTGGAACAGGTGTTTCTTGCCTATGACGAAAAAATGCAGGCGGAAATTGTCATCAAGCAGCTTATACCGTGCAAGGATAAAGACCAATCACAGTTTGAATACCTTACGGGAAAAATAAAGGAAGAAGCATCAATGCTTTACCGCCTCAACTACGGCGGGCTTCCCAAAGTTATGGACTTTTTTGAGGAACAGAACGATTTTTTCCTTACTATGCAATATATCGAAGGTGAAGATCTCGATCAGTATATTCAGTCAAAACCGGAAAAAAGAATCGAATACAAAACCTGCATCAGATGGTTTGACAGACTTCTTGAAATAGTTGCCTTTCTTCACAACCAGACACCTCCCATCATCCACAGGGATATAAAACCGAGAAATATTATGATCGATAAAACCGGAGAGCTGTATCTCGTGGATTTTAACATTGCCTGTTTTCTTGCAGACAACAGAAACAGCTTTACCAAAGTGGGCACTGTGGAATATGCCCCGCCTGAAAGTTTTACGGGAAAAATCGACCAGAGGTCGGATATCTACTCTATCGGCGCCACATTCTTCCACCTGTTTACAGGCGTTTCCCCGGCAGATCGGGAACATCCCGCAAGCTTCCCCCCTGCCCGGACCTATGTGCCTGAAATGGCCGAATCCGTCGAAACTATCCTTAAAAAAATGACATCCTATGCAAAAGAAGACAGGTATTCGAGCTGCAACGAAATCAGAACCATCCTCCGTCAGGATCCTTCAGTAGCTTCCATTCTTGCCGGAATCGACTTCATCCCAGATGTAAAAGCCGGAAGTGATAAATCAGACGGAAAAATAACCGGCAGACCTTCTTCTTCAGGTGAGAAAGACACAGAAATTCAGTCAGAACCGAATCAGGGCAAATCAGGACCGCAGGGTTCGGCAAAATCAGCAAAAAAGGGAAAACGCAGTTTGGCGGTACCGGTAATTTTTGCTGCAGTGATTCTGATTTGTGCGGTTTTCTTCTCCCGGCAGTTTTTTACAAAAACCAAACCTGCAGATGAAGTTAAACCGGAAATTTTCAGAGTTACGGCATTATCACCGGAAAAAGGCAAAATATCCCAGATGACTGAAATTGCAGAAGGGGAGAATCTGCATTCGACTATGAAACTCCACTTCAAATATGAAACCAAAGGGAAAATTTTCAAAGTACTCACATATTTTGAAAACCGCTCAGACGCTGTTTTCACCATAGATTCCGTAAAAACCCACGGAATCGATGTGGCGCTGCGTGAAAATCCCATTGACGGAATCGCCATCCAGATCGGCGGCGATTACAACACAAAGGCGGAAGCAGAAAAAGCAGTATCATACGCCAGCAAAAAACTGCCAAAACTCGATTTTTATGTGGTGGAAAAACCCGTGAGTCTTCCCGTCCCTGTTTATGAACTGGTGGTTTCGGATATAAACGATATTCAACAGGCACAGCGTCTCAGAACTAAACTGACAAAGTTCAGTTCCGATGTCAACATAATAAAGCAGTAACAGGAGGAAAATATGAATAGAATCAGATCATACCTTGCCAAAAACAAAGGCTCGATTCTTCTGCTTTCCATTATGCTCCTCTTTATATTGCTTACATTAGCTCTTTCCATTACAATTAATGAGTTTACCTCACGCAAATCATCCATCCGGTCCCTTATGTCCGCAACTCAGGAACAGGCTGTACACACTTCCCAACAGAGATTTCTTGATGCATTTTCAGCAACCCCGGTCTGTCCCTCTGCTCCTCCGATACCGCAAAAAACTCAGGTAAGCAACAAACCAAAATATAACATAAGTTTCCAGATTCTCCCGTTCAATACTTCCGATTTCAGAATCACCGGAACCTGGCAGAATGAAAATTCAATTTACTATCCGCTCCCTGACAATCCGGGTCAGGATTTCACATCACCCGTGGAAGGCGGTTATTACAACAATCTGTCGGCTAACTCCTTCGGTTCGAATCAGATTCCCCCGGGATACAACATAATTGCATTCAACACCCCTCTTCAGGCAAGATACATTGCAGCTTATGCCAGCTTTTTCCCCTACGGAGCCTTTGCACCGGGTGGGAAAATTCAGCTCAGGGATGCCTATGGCTGCACAAACCCCCTCGATGAACTCAACAGCAAAAACGGAGATTTCTATTCCGGTGTGCCTGTCAATATGTTTGCACAGAAAACCATAAGCATTCAGGATTATCCATACGGAAAAGCCTACTCATCAAAAGGCAGCATCAGCATAACGGGCACAACTGGCGCAATCCCCTTCACATCTCTTTCACCGGTGCAGATTAATGCAATCAACCAGTATTCCCTTATTTTCCAGCAGCAAATGGAAAACGCATATGTAAAACTTACAGCAGTTGCACTTTCAAAAGACAGTGTGATGTTCGGCGCTCCGGTAACAGGGTTTGCAAGCTTTGTGAAAGGAATATTCACCAACTATCTCACCCTCGAACAATGCAAAAGTTTCCCCTTTGCAGGAATGACCTGCAGCGACTCAAGCCCAAGGGAAAAAACGATGGGCTGTTACTACTCCTTTAAAACCCATGCCCCTTATCCCCCCGACAACGGAACTGTCTCAGCCGACCCTTCGACTCTGCAGACATCAGCAAAACGGGCTTACGAACAGGCAGATGTTGTTCAGAAAATTTTTGAGAATTATGATATAAGCTGGAAAGTTATCCCGACAGAAGCTTGTCTTGCAATGGCTGAAGGCGAACTTGCAGAAGATATAGCCACAACAACGGAAGAACTGGCAGACGCTATAGAGGGTCTTCCCGAGACAGCCATTCTTGTAGCCTATCTCACGGCAAAGCTTGCTAAACTGACTTACTGGGAAGTATGCCTCAATATTTACACCGTTTGCTTCGGAATTATGAGAGGATATGAAGTTGCTTTTCAGGTTTTCCTGACAGGACATTCAGAAATCAGCGAACCTCTGACCTTAGCTGCAGATGCATCATACAACAATACAGGCTGGTCCTTTGTAGGCGTCTGCTCTGTTGTAAATCAGGCGATGATACTTGAAACCCTGAATCAGGATACTAATACAAAATATGCTCTGTTAGGCACTGAACTTATGGCAAAGACCGAACAGAAATACAGACTGGCACACTTCGGCAGTAAAGACTTTGTTTCCAACTTCACAAACATCAACAGCCAGAATTTCCAGTTTACGGGAACCTATACAGTCCCACGGGGCAGAACGATGAAATTTGCCGGAAATGTTACCATAAACGGTGATCTCTGGGTTCAGGACGGAGGCTTTCTCTATGTCGGAGGAAATCTTACCGTAAATGCTCCTTCAAACCCCGACACCACCATAAACGAAATGATGCGCCCCTCGGGAAGGGTATTCCTCGGCAACGGCTCAAACATAATAGTGGAAAACAACTTCACCTGTGCAGGTTCTGAAAAATACGGCTCAGTGGTTGCTGCAGCTCCCACAAGCAAAACCTACCTCATTTCATCCTCAATTTATTCAAATAAAGGCGATGTTACAATTCCTTACGGAATAACTCCGGGTGTAACAGTAGAAGATCTAGCGGATCTCGGCGCTTTGATACCCAAAGAAGCTCAGATGGTAAGAAACCTGACGACGCAGGCAGCAAATTTAGTCAAGGAAAGCGGCCCTTTCCATTCGAGAAAACCTTTCTTTGCCTCAAATGCCACTTACCTGTTCGCATTCAGACATAAACAGCTGGGCCTGGAGATTGATCCCCTCAATCTTCCCCTGCTTCTTCCCTTAAAACTGAATAACAACAATGTTCTCAACACAGTGATGCAGATAATGACCGATATGTTCTCCATCACCCTCAACGCCTATATCGGAGAAAACTTCTTCGCACATTCACCCTGGTGGATTTTTGGCGAAGGGGTTGTCCCCATTCTCCCCAATATGGACTTCAACCTGACTTCAAAAGTTACAAATGAAATAGTCGGTGCATCAGGTGCACTGGTGGAGCTTTATGCAATTTCACAAATAGTAAACAAGGATCTTTTTACAGGGACATTGGTTCTGGATGCCGCACTTGTGGCTGAAAAAGCAATATACACAATTTATGCGGTTTTCCTCGAAAAACAGTTTGCAAACGGCTGCGACACTACCGCTCAGTCAACAGCAAACAACATTCAGAAAGCAGCAGGCGACGCCTATCTTCCCTTTAAAACCATAGTAAACAGAATAGACGGCGCAGGGAGCACATTCTCCACTGCTAAGAAAACACTGAACACTTTCTATTCCGCCGCCCAGACTATTATGTCAATCCACCTGCCCGGTGGACTCCAGCAGAAACCTTTCATCAACTGCCCCGGAGTTCTTGTTTATGCGGGTGATACCATTACAATGGGCGTCAGACAGCAGACGGTGTCCACAAAGATATTCCCTGCTTCCGGACTCCTTATGGCATACAACGATATTAACATCTACGGCAACTTCAGAATGGTCGGATGTCTGATAAGTCTCAATGGTGATATTATCGCAGAAAACACAAGACTTCGCTTTTTCCCTTATTTCACACAGGCTTCCCTCTATACTCCCAAAGATGTTGGAGGAAACCTCAGAACAAACTTTAAACTCATAAGCGACAGCGATTTAAAATCCAATGTAGTTCCTCAGAATATCGGCATTACAATACCGAGGATTACATCCGAAGGGTGGGATTATTACTGTGAAAACCCCAGAAACTGATATAAAAGCAGGCTTTTTCAGAAAGCGTCTCAGATTAGCCCCCAATTCAAAAGGCATTTCCATTATCGAACTGGTAATAGCCTGCCTTGTTATTGTTACGGGCATACTCACCCTTGTCAGCTGTTATGGTCTGTTCACCGCATTTTCTGCAAAATCACGCAACAGAGTTTATGCGGAGATTATGGCGAAATCCATGATTGACAGAATCCGGGCGCATACTTACGGAGATCCCGAACCCTTCAACTGGAACGGAAACACCACAATAACCCTTGTTTCGGAAGTACCTGTGGCAAAGGCGCTGGCAGCAAAAAGTGTTACCTATGAAAATTTCGAACAATCGGTTGCTTATGCCAACGGAAGCTTTGTTGGCAAAGCCAAAGGCAATTATGACACTGTAACGGTTACCATCAGATGGATGGAAAGAAAAGCCGGCGGACAATATGCAGGCCAGGGCGGAAACCCACAGTACACAACCCTCAAAGCTGTGGTGGAAGTCAGAAATTCAATTGCCGATCAGCAGTTGAAGTAAAGGAGAATAAAACTATGAAAAAAGGGTTCTCCCTTACGGAATTAATCATCTATATGCTAATGTCAATGATAATGCTTGGAATTATCACTGTTGTATTTGTGTCTGTTTCCGATTCATACAAAAAGACAATGTCCACATTTGATGTCCAGAGAGAAGTTGAAGCTGCTGCGGATCAGATAAGAAGGGACCTCAATCAGTCAAGCCTTAATTCAATAGTGGTTTATCCTTCGGGTTCCGAGAGGAATCCGGGTGTATCAATGATTTCACCCTGTCAGGAAGAAACATTCAGCAAAACCACAACCAGCGACAGCTTTGTAATGACTCAGAACGGCGGACCAAGATGGGGAAGGTATGTTTTCTACACCGTTTTACCCCGTGAAACCAAATCAGGAGAACAGGGTTCACAGTATCAGGGCAGAATGGGCAACCTCGTCAGATGGGTATGGGAACTTGATGACAAGGATATTTCACCTTATCCCTCGCCTACAAATGTGCTTCCATCCCAGTTTTCAACAAAAAGAGCGCCTTTTTCGATCATTCTCAGAGGCGTCCCTCTTCCCACATCCCCGGAACTGCAGGGATTACCCCATTTCAAAACCAACGGGGTTGACTACGGCGGTTTTCAGGTTGCTTTTGTAAGACAGAGCTGTGACAAAACAGGCAAAGTAACATCCGAATACCTCACAGGAGTAAACCCGTCAAAAGCAGTATCCCCCACTGATACAGGCAATGTATCGGAATTGGTTCAGGTAAATATAACAAACATCTACATATCCGAACTCTCAGGAAAACTAAGCGCATACTCGTTCTCATTCACAAGTTATCCGAAAAACTGAGATTGGATGATAAATATCCGATGCAACCTATGGAATTGGAAAAACAAACAGCTGATTGTTTCAATCGGGATTGAAATAAAGCTCGATCATTTTAAAGAATGGCATAATTGTCATTAAAAGAAGTAAATAGATAAATCCAATTATTGAGCTGCTTCGATCCCGATAAAAGAAGCAATAAAACTGATAAATTTCTTCACAAGCTCATCATTTTTGAGTTCATCCGGTTTGATAATTTTTGTCTGTTTTATGATTACATTCATCGAGGATCCGGGTTTCTCTTTTTGTCCTATTGCTGTAATAATTGCCTTCATTCTTTTTGCTGATTCGGATACTCGCGTAGGATCCCAATTACAAGTCTCGTCAATAAATGTTTCTGCCTGTTGTATGGCGGGATGTTCTCTGATCAGCGGCTTAATATAATCTTCCAGTGTACCTTTTTGAGTTGTGGGATCAGCCCATATATAAAGTGCTTTGTTTTTACCTGAAAAGGCAGCAAAAGCATCATTACCTGACAATACAAAGTCTTCAACAAGCCATTTTTTTTTGTCGATGTCTTTAATATCACCATATTGCTTATTGCACATCAAAACAAGCTGCTCACTGCTTTGTTCATCTGCATCATATATTATTAGAAAATAAGAATCTGCTAATGAGAGAAACATCTGATCTTCTTCTGTTTTGCTGCCAGAAAAAACCATTGCATCATCA